>NZ_LN609302.1:304776-342793 GCF_001499675.1 Acetobacter ghanensis | reverse complement strand
CGGGCTGACCCGGAGCCTGTATGAGACTATGCGGGAGAAGGCGATAGAGGAGTATAATCGCCTGCTTTATGTGCGCTCACGCGTGCGGCAGACAGGTTGGTGGTCTGCGGCTGGAAGCCCGGCCGCACGGTACCGGCAGAAAGCTGGTACGAGCGATGCCGCCTTGGGTTTGAGCGCGCAGGCGCAGCCGAGCATGACTGGAGCTTGGGGAACTGGCCGGGCAAAATGCTGGTGCTGGAGGAGCAGGCTACTCCCACCGCACCGTCTGTGCCGCAACCAGTTGTGCAGGTGGATGTAGGGCAGAATGGTGTGGCAGGTCCCGGCCTGCCCGGCTGGGTGGGGCAGGCGCCTTTGTGGCGGTCGCGCCCGCCGGTGGCGGAGGGGCCGCTGGCCCGCCCGTTGGCCCCCAGCAGGCCGGATGACACCATGCTTGGCCCGCTGCCTCCGGCCCGTTCTCCACTGGATGTGGCGGCGGTTACTCCCGCCAAAGCGCGTGAGGCAGCGTTCCGCAAGGGTAATCTGGTCCATTCCCTGTTGCAGTTTTTGCCCGATCATCCTGTGGTGGATCAGGAGCGGTTGGCCCAGAGCTGGCTTGCACGCCCGGCTTCGGGCCTGTCCGCACGGGAAGCGGCGCACCTTGCCGCCCAGATTGTTGCGGTGTTGCGTATGCCAGATCTGGTGGACCTGTTTGCTCCCAAC
This sequence comes from Acetobacter ghanensis, assembly GCF_001499675.1. Lineage (NCBI taxonomy): Bacteria > Pseudomonadati > Pseudomonadota > Alphaproteobacteria > Acetobacterales > Acetobacteraceae > Acetobacter > Acetobacter ghanensis. The sequence continues at coordinate 342,094 of NZ_LN609302.1, read as the reverse complement.
GCCCGTGCGGAGCAGCGTTTGGCTGGCGTTGCAGGTGGGCAGGTTATCGTGGGGCAGGTGGACCGGATGTGTGTCATGCCTGACCGGGTTGTGGTGTGTGATTATAAAAGTGGCCGCCATGCCCCTAACAAAGTGGAGCAGACACCAGTGCTGTACCTGCGGCAGATGGCGGCTTATCGCGCTTTGTTGCAGGGTTTGTGGCCGGGTAAGGCTGTAACGTGCGTGCTGGTCTGGACGGAGGTGCCCCGTGCGGACCTGCTGCCCGATGCCCTGCTGGACCACCATGCTCCACAGCCGTCTGGTGGTCTGGCATCTTGACCACGGCGCGCACGACCTTAAGTGTTAGCTAACCCCGGTCTGGTAGTGGGTGTACCCGCACGCCTATGCCCGGACCTGATAAAGAGACAGCTTGTGGTGCTCCAGCACCCAGCAGAAGGAAACACGTCATGAGTGAACATACGCTTGCTGTCAGCGATTCCAGCTTTGATGCCGATGTGCTTAAGGCATCCGGCCTTGTTCTGGTGGATTTTTGGGCAGAATGGTGCGGTCCGTGCAAAATGATCGGCCCGGCGCTGGAAGAAATCGGCAAGGACATGCAGGGCAAGGTGACAGTTGCCAAGGTCAATATTGATGACAACCCTGTAACACCCAACACGTATGGTGTGCGCTCTATCCCCACCCTTATGCTGGTGCGTGACGGCAAGGTGGTGGACACCAAGGTTGGCGCACTGCCCAAAAGCCAGCTTAAAGCCTGGGTTGAAGGCGCGCTTTAAAAGCTTTGGCAACAGGGGCAGGAGGGGCATGTTTCGTGCGTGCCATCCTGCCCGGCCAGAGTCTGGTCTTTCATAATCACTTGGCAGATTGGCGTCGCCCGCGTAATGCAACCACGCAGGCGGGCAGGGTCCGCGCAGTTAGTCTAGTGCAGTCACAGGGTTCAAAATGAGCTGGATCACCGAATACGTCCGTCCCAAAATCCGCGGCCTGTTGCGCCGTGATGTGCCGGATAACCTGTGGACCACCTGTGATTCGTGCTCCCAGATGGTTCTGACCAAGGAACTGCGCAAGGCGCAGAATGTCTGCCCGCATTGCGGGCACCACATGCGCGTGCTGGTGAACGACCGTCTGGCATGGACCTTTGATAACGGTGAGTTCACCCGTATTGAACTGCCGCTGGCCCCCGTGGACCCGCTGGGCTTCAGGGACCAGAAAAAATACACCGACCGCCTGAAGGATGCGCGCGCCAAGAGCCATCTGGACGAGTCTCTGGTCGTCGCGCATGGCACCATTGGTGGCCATAATGCTGTTGTGGGCGTTATGGCGTTTGAATTTATGGCAGGCACCATGGGCGCTGCCTTTGGTGAGCGGTTTGTGGCCGCCGCCCGTCTGGCCATTCTGCAAAAGTCCCCGCTGGTGGTGTTTACCGCCTCTGGTGGCGCACGTATGCAGGAAGGGGTCATCAGCCTTATGCAAATGCCCCGCACAACGGTTGCGGTGCAGATGCTGCGGGATGCGGGCCTGCCCTACATTGTGGTGCTGACCAACCCGACCACGGGTGGGGTGACGGCCTCCTTCGCCATGCTGGGCGATGTGCAGATTGGCGAGCCCAATGCTCTGATCGGCTTTGCCGGTCCCCGCGTTATTCAGGATACGGTGCGTGAAAAACTGCCAGAGGGCTTCCAGCGCTCCGAATATCTGGTGGAACACGGGATGCTGGATATGGTTGTGGCCCGCAAGGACCTGCCTGCCACGCTGGCCCGCCTGATTGGCCTGCTTACGCACGCTCCGGCCGATGTAAAGGCTCCGCCGCCCAAGCCGGTGGCAGCGCCTGCCGCCGCAGCGGAATAAGCCGGTCCGTGGTGCAGCCTCAGACTGGGGCTACGGCTCCCGCTCCCGCTCCAGAATTTACCGGTCGCACAGGGGAGGTTTTGCAACGGCTGAACCACCTCTACCCGGCTTTGATCGACCTCTCACTTGGGCGGCTGGAAGCACTTCTGGCCCGTTTGGGGCACCCTGAGCGTAAGCTGCCGCCGGTTATTCATGTGGCGGGCACCAACGGCAAGGGGAGCACCTGCGCCACCCTGCGCGCCTTGGGTGAGGCCGCAGGCTGGCGCGTACACGTTATGACATCGCCGCACCTGGTGGATGTAACCGAGCGGTTCCGTATTGCTGGCAAGCTGGTGAGCGAGGCGGAACTGGTTGCAACGCTGGAAGAAATTGAACGCGTGAATGATGGCGCGCCCATTACCGTGTTTGAGGTGCTGACAGCTGCGGGATTTTTGCTGTTCGCCCGCCACCCTGCGGAGCTGGCCATTATTGAGGTTGGCCTTGGTGGACGGTGTGACGCGACCAATGTGCTCCAGCACCCTGCCGCCTGCATTATTACCTCGATCTCGCGCGATCATGAGGCTTTTCTGGGCGATTCGCTGGCGGCCATTGCGGCGGAAAAAGCGGGGATCTTCAAGCCCGGCGTGCCTGCTGTTACTGGGCGCCAGCCTGCCGAGGTGATGCAGGTTCTGCAAGCACAGGCGCAAGACGTAGGGGCCAGTCTGGCTCGCCGTGGCGTGGAGTGGGATATTGCGCCCACCACGCAGCAGGATAATCCCACAGGTCTGTGCCTGACAGACGAGCAGGGGGCCCTCAACCTGCCCATGCCCGCTCTTGCGGGCCCGTGGCAGATGGAAAATGCCGGTCTGGCCGTGGAGGCGCTTCGCCTTTCCGGGCTGACTGTGCCTGAAGCCGCGTGGCAGGGTGTGGCGCAGGTGCAATGGCCTGCGCGGATGCAGCGCCTGCACGGCAAGCTTGCAGCCTTGCTGCCTGCTGGGTGGGAACTGTGGCTGGATGGTGGGCATAATCCGGGTGCCGGTGCCGCTCTGGCGCAGGAACTGCGGAACTGGAGTGACCGCCCCCTGCATCTGCTGGTTGGCATGAAGCAGACCAAGGATGCCTCGGGCTTTTTGGGGCCGGTTCTGCCCTGTGCGGATGATGTCTGGGCTATTTGTGAGCCAGAACAGCATCTGGCGTTACCTGTGCAGGCTATTGTGGAGGCGTCAGGCGGTAAGGCGCATATTGGCCCCACGTTGGCGCAGGCACTTGGCGCTCTGGCGGCTGAAGCCGATGGGCAGCCCGCACGGGTGCTGATCTGTGGCAGTTTGTATCTGGCGGGTGTCGCTCTCAGGCAGGACGGCTGGGTGGTCGCCTGAGGTTTGATACAATAAAGGAAGAGAAAAAGTGGTGCCCCCATTCAGATTTGAACTGAAGACCTACCGCTTACAAGGCGGTTGCTCTACCACTGAGCTATAAGGGCACAAGCACATATTCTGCGCTAAGGCCGGACTATAAGCGATAAAAGGGTAAGAGCGTCAAGTCCTGTTTTTTGGAATAATCGCGGTTTTTTTGGTCCATACAGATATTGCATCGTTTTCGTGGGTGGCGCATCTAGGCGGACATGCCGCACGTTACCCCAAACCCCGTTCCCGCCCTGCTCCTGCATGATAGCCAACGCCGCGCGACCGTGCCGTTCCAGCCGCTCGATCCTGCCCATATCAAGGTCTATTACTGCGGGCCTACGGTGTATGATCTGGCCCATATTGGCAATTTGCGCGCCATGCTTACGGCCGATGTTCTGGTCAGGCTGCTGCGCACGCTGTACCCACGAGTTACATTCGTGCGCAATATTACCGATGTGGATGACAAAATTACCGCCCGCGCCCGCGCCAATGGGGAAGATATTGGCGCACTTACCCAGCGCACCACGGCGGAATTCCATCAGGATCTGGCGTCCCTTGGCGTACTGCCCCCTGATATAGAGCCCCGTGCAACCCATAATATTGGCGAAATGCAGGCTATGATTGCCCGCCTGATTGAAAACGGGCACGCGTACGCAGCACAGGGGCATGTGCTGTTCTCGGTCGGGTCTTTCCCCTCCTACGGTGCGCTTTCTGGCCGCAACCCGGATGAGCTGGAAGCCGGGGCACGTGTGGAAGTAGCTCCGTACAAAAAAGCGCCGGGTGACTTTGTGCTGTGGAAGCCATCCGATGCCGACCAGCCGGGGTGGGATAGTCCATGGGGCCGGGGGCGTCCGGGCTGGCATATTGAGTGCTCGGCCATGTCGCACCGGTATCTGGGTGACAGTTTTGATATTCATGGCGGTGGCTCGGACCTGCTTTTCCCGCACCATGAGAACGAACGCGCGCAGAGCCTGTGCTGCTTTCCGCACAGCCAGTTTGCTAATTACTGGGTGCATAACGCCATGCTGCTGGTGGAGGGTGAGAAAATGTCCAAGTCACTGGGCAATTTCCTGACCATCCGCGATGTGCTGGCGCAGGCTCCGGCGGAGGCGTTACGCCTGCTGCTGCTGGGGGCGCATTACCGCTCCACCCTTAACTATACACAGGCCGGTTTGCAGGAAGCGCGTAAAACGCTGGACCGGTTCTACCGTGCACTCTCCAGCGTGCCGGAAGTGCCCGCAGCCCCCGTGCCGCAAACCGTACTGGCCGCCCTGGAGGATGATCTGAACACCCCCAAAGCCATTGCCGAACTGCATGTGCTGGCCAATCAAGCCATGGGCGGGGACCGGGAGGCTGCAGGTGCGCTCAAGGCTGGTGGGGCGCTGCTGGGCCTGTTGCAGGATGACCCCGCGCAGTGGTTCCGTGGAGAGTCTTCTGCCGAGGAAGATGCCGCGATCGAGAGCCTTATTGCGGAGCGTCTGGCCGCCAAAAAAGCGCGGGATTTTGCAAAGGCCGATGCCCTGCGCGACCAGTTGCAGGCACAGGGGATTGTGCTGGAAGATACAAAAGACGGAACAAACTGGAGGCGCGCATGACCGGGCGGGACGGCGGGGCACCGCTGGAGCCTTTGGGCAACACACCTGTTGTTATTCTGGTGCGGCCACAGATGGCCGAAAACATTGGCACCACGGCCCGCGCCATGGCCAATGGCGGCCTGTTCCATCTTCGGCTTGTCAGTCCGCGTGATGGCTGGCCACAGGACCGGGCATGGCGCACGGCCTCCGGTGCAGACCGGATTCTGGAAGCCGCCACGGTGCATGAGAGTGTGGATGACGCCGTAGCGGACCTGCACCATGTTTATGCAACCTGCCCACGGCCGCGCCATATTGTTAAAACCGTTATGACCGCGCGTGGTGGTGCGGCGGAGTTGCGTGCGGCAACCCAGCGTGGGCTCAAGGTCGGGCTGATGTTTGGCCCCGAACGCGCGGGGCTGGATAATGAGGACATGGCGCGGGCAGATGCGTTAATCCGCTACCCGCTCAACCCGGCCTTTATGTCGCTCAATCTGGCGCAGGCGGTCATGATTATGGCGTATGAATGGTGGATGGCGGCAGACGCCACGCCTCCACGCACGCTTATGACCAACGAAACGCATGTGGCGACCAAAGGCGAGCTGGAAAACTTTATGAGCCACTTTGTGCGCGAACTGGACTCATGTGGCTTCCTGCGGAACGAGCAGAAGCGGCCGGGTATGATCCGCAACCTGCGCCACTTTTTTACCCGTGGGGAAGTGACGGAGCAGGAACTGCGTACCCTGCATGGTGTTGTGCGCGAACTGGCACATCCCCGCCGCACGGAGGACTAAAAATACTGCTGCCGGCTGGCCCGGCGGCAATCATGGAGTATTTTGGGGTATTTACTGTGCACAGGGCGTAGCAGGTGTTCAGCCACGCCCTGTTGCAAGGCCGTAGGTTAGTCTGCGGCGAGTGCCATGTGCTGCTGGCTCATGGCGCGGGTAACGTGGTCTTCCACTGCAGCGGTAATCTTGTCTGCCTGCTTGGCAAAAATATGATCCGCTTCAGGGTAGATGCGGTAGTCCACTGCAACACCTTTCTGGGTGTTCAGCTTGTCCACCAGTTTGTGGATGGCGGGCTCTGGAGCCATGTCATCCTTGCCGCCAGCAATCATCAGCCCACCGCAGGGGCAGGGTGCCAGAAAGCCGAAGTCATAGTGCGCGGCAGGGGGGGCAATGCTGATCCAGCCGGTAATTTCTGGTCGGCGCATCAGCAACTGCATGCCGACAAACGCCCCGAACGAATACCCGGCAATCCACAGACCGCTGGCGTTGGGGTTGATCATCTGCATCCAGTCAAGGGCTGCGGCTGCATCGGAAATTTCGCCAATGCCACCGTCAAACCGCCCTTGCGAGCGGCCAACGCCACGCGAATTGTAACGCATGACGGAAAAACCCATTTTTTCGAACGTGCGGTACAGGGCGTATGTAATCCGGTTGTTCATGGTGCCGCCGTGCAGCGGGTGGGGATGCAGCACGAGGGCAAGCGGGGCGTTGGGCTCGTTTGAGTGGTGATAACGCCCTTCCAGACGTCCATCCGGGCCGGCAAACATAACCTCAGGCATGTAGGTTCCGCTTGATCTTGGAAAGGCGTCCGCGGGCATGACGCTTCCGGGTTTGATAACTGCCCCGGCGGGGAACGATGCCACGTTCCGGGTCGGAACATGCGGGCAAGGGAAACAAAGACCCGCAAGCTTTAACTTCAGCCAGCACGTTTCCTTTTTCCGTTTCTGGGGGAAAACGGAAAAAGGAACGCCTTCAGACACATGGTGTCTGTCCCACGATCAGAAAAGGGGAAAGGCACATTCCGGCGTTGACCTTGCGTAAAACGCAGGCATAATCAGACGGGGTGTTGTCCGTGAATGCCGCGCACGCGGGAAAACCCGTTTCCAGCCTGCCGTCTTCATTGTGCCCTGTGGTGCTGACCATGTGGCACTCTATAGCGGTTGCGGGGCCAGAATTTCCACATAAATCGTGCTAATGGCCGTTCTGTGCGGCCTGCAAAAAGCGCAGTTCTGGTATGGCAACGGGTAGATAAAAGCTATGAACGAGAAAACAGACGATATGGCAAAGGGTTTTTGTCAACCCGTCTATCTGGACGCCAACGCGACAGAACCCCTGCGCCCGGCCGCCCGTGCCGCCATGCTGGATGCGGCTGAGCTTACGGGGAATCCATCATCCGTGCATCAGGCCGGGCGGCGCGCCCGCGCAGTGCTGGAGGAGGCGCGTAACACGGTTGCCCAGCGCCTTGGTGTGGCGCCACTGAACTGCGTGTTCACGTCCGGTGGGACGGAGGCCAACGTGCTGGCCATGCACGGGTTGGGGCAGGGGCGGCGCTTTCTGGTCGGGCGCACGGAGCATGACGCCGTGCGCAAGGGTGTGCCCGATGGGGCAGATGTGACATGGCTGGAGGTGGACGGCAGTGGGCAGGTCAGGCTGGACCTGCTGGAAGCGGCATTGGGGGCGGACGATTCGCCCGCGTTTGTCTGCCTTATGCTGGCTAATAATGAGACGGGGGTCCTGCACCCTGTGGCGGAAGTGGTGCGCCTGTGCCGCCAGCATGGTGCCCACCTGCATGTGGATGCCGTGCAGGCGGCAGGCCGCATGGAGCTGAATGTGGAAGAGAGCGGGGTGGATAGTCTGGCCTGCTCCGGCCACAAGATGGGTGGCCCAAAAGGCGCGGGCGCTTTGTTACTGCGTGGCCCCGCCCCCCGGTCGCTGGCTCCACTGTTTTGAGGGTGGAGGGCAGGAGCAGGGGCGCAGGGGCGGAACCCAGCCTCTGCCAGCCATAGCAGGCCTTGCCGCAGCATTGTGCGATGCTCTGGACAACCCGCGCGACCTCGCGCCCCTACGGAACCAGCTGGAGCAGGCTGCATGTGCTGCCGGGGCCGTGGCGTGTGGTGCACAGGCCCTACGGTTGGGGAATACGGCATCGCTCGCGCTTCCCGGCCGCCGCGCTCAGGGCCAGCTTATGCGGCTGGATCTGGATGGTATTTGCGTCTCGGCTGGTTCGGCCTGCTCATCTGGCAAGGTTGCATTTTCTCATGTGTTGGATGCCATGGGGCTGGGGGATCTGGCGGGGCAGGCCATACGCGTATCCCTGCCATGGAATGTGCAGGAGGCGGATGTGGACCGGTTTGTGCAGGCTTACGCACGCATGGCCGCAGGAACTGGTCTGGTTATGGCGGAGTAAGAGGCGGGTATGGTGGCATTGTATTTTGACCACGCGGCAACCACGCCGTGTGACCCGCGTGTGCAGGCGGTTTTGTGCCATGCACTGGCGGAAGAAAACGGCAACCCGCACAGCACGACTCATGCCAGCGGAACACGGGCGGCCAGTATGGTGGAGCAGGCCCGTGCGGAGGTTGCCGCTCTGGTTGGGGCGGATGTGCGGGAGATTGTTTTTACCTCTGGTGCTACCGAGTCTAATAATCTTGCCATCAAAGGGGCTGTGCGGCATCTGGCCATGCAGGGGAGCGCCCGCCGCCGGGTTATAACTGTTGCAACCGAGCATAAATGCGTTTTGCAAAGTGTGGAGGATCTGGCGCACGAGGGGTTTGAGCCGGTTATTCTGCCCGTCAACACCAATGGGCAGCTGGAGCCGCAGGTGCTTGCCAAAGCACTGGAGGTGCCAACGGCGCTTGTCTCCATTGCCGCGGCTAATAATGAGACCGGGGTTCTTCAGGATCTGGCGACATTGGGTGCACTGGTCGCGCAGGCGGGGGCGCTATTCCATTCCGATCTGGCGCAGGCAGCGGGTAAAATTGTGCTGGACCTGCACAGCCTGCCTGTGGCTCTGGCGTCTATCTCCGGTCACAAGCTGTATGGGCCAAAAGGTTCGGGCGCGCTGTTTGTGCGCCGCCGCCCCCGTGTGCGTCTAACCCCCCTGTTCTCTGGCGGTGGGCAGGAGCGGGGGGCACGGTCGGGCACATTACCGGGTTTTCTGCTGGCCGGGTTTGGTGAGGCCTGCCGCATTGCAAAGGCGGAAATGGCGCGCGATAACGCCCATCTGGCTCAGATTCAGGCGCTGTTTCTGGCGCGGTTGGGCACGCAGTTGCCGGGGTGTGTGGTCAATGCGGGGGATGCCACACGTCTGCCGGGTATTTTCAGCTTGCGCCTGCCGCCCGACCTGCGTGCGGTAGATGTGCTGGCGGCCATGCCGGAGCTGGAGGTTTCCCTTGGTTCGGCCTGTTCCTCGGCCCAACTGGCCCCGTCTTACGTGTTGCAAGCCATGGGTCTGAGCTTTGATGAGGCAGGAAGAAGCTTGCGTCTGTCCCCCGGACGTTTTACCTCCACCGCCGAAGCAGAACGCGCGGCGGACAGTCTGGCACAGGCTGCCTTGCAGGTGCGGGCCACCCCCCGGCGGCCAGTACCCGCAGCATAAGCCCAGGCCGTACAGGTCGTGGCCGCCATGATATTTTTTGGCAGGATGGAAACCAATGCCCCAGATGACGTTTGTTGAGCAGGACGGAACAGAACGCACGGTTGATGCCCCGGTGGGCCTGTCTGTGCTGGAAATTGCCCATAAGCATGATGTGGATCTGGAAGGTGCGTGCGAAGGCTCGCTGGCCTGTGCCACCTGCCACGTGGTGGTTGACCCCACATGGGCCGACAAGCTGACGCCGCCCACCGATGATGAGGAAGACATGCTCGACCTTGCTTTCGGGCTGGAAAAAACCTCGCGCCTTGGCTGCCAGATTGTCATGACCGAAGCCCTTGATGGACTGGTTGTACGCCTGCCCAGCAAGGCCTGACACTAAAATAAGGGAAGGATAGCCCGCCCATGCGTATTCTTGTTGCCATGTCCGGAGGGGTGGACAGTTCCGTGGTGGCTGCCCGCCTGCTGGAGGAAGGGCACGAGGTTGTGGGCGCGACCCTTCAGCTCTACGATTCCAGAGGGGCGGCCAAAAAGGGCGCGTGCTGTGCGGGGCAGGACATCCGCGATGCCCGCGCGGTGGCCGACCGTCTGGGATTCCCGCATTATGTGATTGATGCGGAACGCCGGTTTCAGGACAGCGTGATCGAACGCTTTGCCGATGCCTATGCGGCGGGGGAAACCCCGGTCCCCTGCGTTGCCTGTAATCAGGGTGTCAAATTTACCGACCTTTTGGGACTGGCGAAGGAAATTGGGGCCGATGCCATGGCCACCGGCCATTATGTGCGCCGGGTGGAAGGCCCACAGGGGGCGGAACTGCACCGCCCGGTGGACGAGGCACGTGACCAGAGCTGGTTCCTGTTCGCCACCACGCGTGACCAGCTGGAATTTCTACGCTTCCCGTTGGGGGATATGCCCGACAAGGCGGCCGTCCGGCAGGAGGCCGAGCGGTTTGGTCTGGTTGTGGCAGGCAAGCCCGACAGTCAGGACCTCTGCTTTGTCAGCGACGGGTCTTATGTGGATTTGGTGGAGCGTATGCACCCCGAAATGGCTGGTCCGGGTGAGATTGTGGATCAGTCCGGCCATGTGGTGGGCGAGCACGAGGGCGTCATGCGCTTTACCGTGGGGCAGAGCAAACGTCTGGGCAATGCCGCCCGCCTACAGGGTGAACGCCAGATGGTGGTGGGTGTGGAGCCGGGGCGCAAGCGGGTTATTATTGGCCCGCGCGCCAATGTCTTTGTAAGCAGCCTGTCCCTACGGGATGTTAACTGGCTGGTGGATGCCCCGCCTGAGGGCCTAGTCTGCCGGGTGCAGATGCGTGCGCGGGAGGAACCGCGTTCCGCCCGTGTGGTGCCAACACCGCAGGGGGCCACCGTCCTGCTGGATGAGCCAGCCATGCCTGCCCCCGGTCAGGCCTGCGTGTTTTATCAGGACAGTCGTATTCTGGGCGGTGGGTTCATTCGCCGGACGGAAGAACAGGCCACGGTTTAAACAGATACAGGGAGCACAGGCGCATGGCGGAAGATCGTTTGGTTATTGGTACACAGCGTTATTCGTCATGGTCCCTGCGGGGGTGGCTGTGTGTCCGTCTGGCGGAGCTGGATGTTGCCGTGGAGGTTGTGCCATTGGCGGGCGCAGGGCAGACCAAGGCGCTCAAGACCCTCTCACCCAACGGGTGTGTGCCGTATCTGGAGCACCGGGGGGCCGTGGTGTGGGACTCGCTCTCCATTGCTGAATACTGTGCCGAACATAATGAATTTTTATGGCCGACAGACCGGGCCGCACGGGCTTGGGCGCGTTCGGTTGCTGCGGAAATGCATTCAGGTTTTAGAGCGGTGCGCTCTGCCCTGCCCATGAATCTGGGGCGTAACCGGCCGCTGGCGGAACCGTTGGCGGAGGATGTGCACAAGGATATTGCGCGCATTAACGCAATCTGGACTGAAGGAACAGGCCGTGGCGGGCCGTTCCTGTGTGGGCCGGGCATGGGTAATGCGGATGCCATGTTTGCACCGGTTGTCTGCCGTTTTCTGTCGTATGATGTGCCGGGGCTTTCAAGCGCGTCCCATGCTTACATGCAGGCGGTGCGGCATCATCCCTTGATGGAAGAGTGGTATGCCGCCGCCGCGTGCGAACCTGCGGACTGGCAGCTGGATATGTACGAAAATCTGGCCTGATCTCGCAGTCTGATGCCCGCCTTAAGGGTGATGACCGTTCTGCCCCCGCGTGAGCGTTTTGCTCCACAGGAGGCCGGGGCCATAGCCCTGCTGGCGCACAGGATGGCAGGCGAGGGGGAAGTCGTGGTGGGCACCCGGCCCAACACGCCTCCATACACCGATGTGCCTTTTATACCGGTGCCTTCGGTCGTGTTCCCTTTTGGTCGTATGGCCCGGTACCGGGCTGGAGTGGTGCGGCTGATACGGACCATGCGCCCGGATGTGGTGGAGGTGCATAATCGGCCGGATCTGGCTCTGGCCATCAACCAGCGTTACCCCCATGTCCCACTGGTGTTGGTCCTGCATAATGACCCGTGCGGGATGCGTACGACCAGAACCCCGCATGAGCGGACGTTGCTGGCGCATAAAGTGGCCGTTGTGACCGTATCCGACTGGCTGCGGCAGCGGTTTTTGGGGCAGGGCGCAACGGGGTGCGTTACGGTGTTGCCCAACGGGTTGGACCTTGCTTCGCTCCCTCCGTCTGCCCCTGTGCGGGATAATCTTGTGCTGTTTGCTGGCCGTGTTGTGGCGGATAAAGGTGTGGATGCGTTTGTGCAGGCCTGTGCTACGCTGCTCCCGCAGTACCCTGCATGGCAGGCCCAGATTATAGGGGCGGACAGGTTTGGCCCGGAGTCCCCACAAACGGAATTTCTGACCCGTGTTCAGGCGCAGGCACAGGCTGCGGGCATCAGCATTACAGGCTACCAGCCTCATGCTCAGGTATTACAGGCTATGGGACGGGCTGCGATTGTGGTTGTGCCGAGCCGGTGGGCCGAACCTTTTGGCATGGCGGCGCTGGAGGCCATGGGGTGTGGGGCTGCTGTTGTGGCGTCCCCTCATGGGGGGTTGCCCGGTGTGGTGGGGCAGGCAGCCCTGTATGCCAATCCAGATGACCTGCCAACGCTGGTGCAGGCGCTTGCCCGGCTGATGTCTGATGCGGATTTGCGCGCCCATATGGGGCAGGCCGCGCGTGCACGTGCGCAGTTGTTCGACAGTGCGACCCTACGGCCCAGACGCCAGCATTTTCAGGCACGAGTGGTGCAGGTTTGGCCCCATGTCGGGCAACTCGCACAGGCGTAAGCCACCGAATATTTTGTTTTTACGCGCTCTATAACGCCTCATCCCAACCGCAGGCGCGCAGGGCGGGCTGCATGTCTGTGCGGGGTGGGGCGGTTGCGGTAATGCCGTTATCCAGCGGTAGGGTCAGGCTTCTTGCTAACAGGTGTAGGCCGGTGGAGGTGGGCGTGCCGTATAGGGCATCCCCAATAATGGGCCAGCCCATGGCGGCGCAATGGACGCGGGCCTGATGGGTCCGCCCGGTTTCCAGCTCCAGTTCCAGCCAGCTTGTGGTCTCCGACCGGCCAAGCACCCGCCATTTTGTGGCGGAAGGCGCACCGGCCTCCGCGACCTGCATGGACCAGCCCGCTTTGGTGCTGGTTTTAAGCAAAGGCAGGTCAATACGCCCGCTCATGGCCTGTGGGCCCCCCTGGACCACAGCCCAGTACGTCTTGCGTGCCGTTTTGTTGGCAAAGGCCTGTTGCATGGCCAGCAGGGGTTGTTTGCGCAGGGCTATGGCAAGACAGCCTGATGTATCTGCATCCAGCCGGTGTGCAAGCCATGGGCCATCCTTACGGCGGGAGAGAAGGGGGAACCAGTCCTCCACACTCTGCCCGCCGCCGGGGCCGGTATGCACAGGCAGTCCGGCAGGTTTATCAAGAATGACCACATGGTTGCTCTGGTAGAGCAGGGAAGGCAGGGGCGGGAGCATGGAGCGCCTTAGTCCTCCCGGTTGGAGCCAACCAGCACCTTGCGGCGGCCCACATGGTCGGCGCGGCTGATGATGCCTTCCTTTTCCATCTGTTCAATCAGCTTGGCGGCTCGGTTGTAACCAATGGACAAGTGGCGCTGGATGAAGGAGGTGGAGGCTTTGCCTTCCCGCGTCACAATGTCCACGGCCTCGCTATACAGATCTGCTTCGGCATTTTCGTTCCCGCCGGAGCGGCTGCTTCCGCTTGAGGAGGCGCTTTCATCCACAGGTTCGGCCAGCACGTCTTCATCATAAATCGGCTCACCCTGCTCCTTGAGGAAGCTGACCACCTGTTCCACTTCGCTGTCTGCCACAAAGGGGCCGTGCACGCGGGTAATGCGCCCACCGCCTTGCATGAACAGCATGTCCCCCTGCCCCAGAAGCTGCTCGGCCCCCTGTTCGCCCAGAATGGTGCGACTGTCGAACTTGCTGATCACCTGGAACGAGATACGGGTGGGGAAGTTGGCCTTGATGGTGCCGGTAATCACATCCACCGAAGGGCGCTGCGTGGCCATAATAACGTGGATGCCCGCAGCACGGGCCTTTTGCGCCAGACGCTGCACACAGGCATCAATTTCCTTGCCTGCGGTCATCATCAGGTCAGCCATTTCGTCAATAATGACGACAATGTAGGGCATGGGGTCGAGGGTTACGGACTGTTCCTCAAACACCGGGTTGCCTGTTTCGGGGTCAAAGCCGGTCTGCACGCGGCGGACAACAACTTCCCCATCCGCGCGGGCTTCCGCCGCGCGGGCGTTATAGCCCGCAATGTTGCGGACCTGCATGTGCGCCATGGTGCGGTAGCGGCGGTCCATCTCCCGCACTACCCATTTCAGTGCGTTTACGGCTTTGGGCGGCTCGGTCACAACCGGGGTCAGCAGGTGGGGAATGCCATCGTAAATGGAAAGTTCCAGTACCTTGGGGTCAATCATGATCAGCCTGCATTCATCGGGCGAATGCCGGTAAAGCAGGGAGAGGATCATGGCGTTAACACCGACCGATTTACCCGAGCCGGTGGTCCCCGCTACCAGCAGGTGCGGCATACGGGCCAGATCGCTGAATACGGGGTCCCCGGCAATATCCTTGCCAAGGGCCAAGGGGAGCTGCCCGGTATCATCCTTCCATGTGGGCTGGTTGAGCAGTTCGGACAGGTACACCGTCTCCCGCGTTTGGTTGGGGACTTCAATCCCCATCACATTCCGGCCCGGCACGGTGGCAATGCGGACACTCAGGACGGACAGGGAACGCGCCACATCGTCCGCCAACCCGATAATGCGGGCCGAGCGGATGCCCGGCGCGGGTTCCAGTTCGTACAACGTCACCACCGGTCCGGCGCTCATACCTACAATTTTGCCCTGCACGCCGTAGTCGGCCAGCACTTGCTCCAGCATACGGGCGGTTGCGTTCAGCAGTTCGGGCGAGGGGCCGGTATGGGCGTTATTGGGGGCAGGGCGCAGCAGGTTAAGGGGAGGGAGTTCCCATCCACCCTTGCGTGTTGCGCTGGGCGCGCGCTCGGTGCCGGCTGCCGGGCTTTCGGCATGGCTGGCGCCAGCAAACAGGCGACCGAGCAAACCGCTTCTGGCCGGTTTTTCCGGGGTGGGTGGCGGTGGTGTTGTGGTGGTTGTGGGCAGCACAAAAACGGGTTCCGCCCCTGTGGTCGGCGGTGGGGTTATGGCCGATGCCCGTACCGGGTTTTCCTGCCGCGTCGTGGCCGGTGGGTGCAGGGGCTGTTCGCCCCGGTCCTGTGTGCCGTGCAGCACCAGTGCTGTGCCGGTGCTGGCGGGGGTTACAGCCGGTGAGGCGGAATAGGGGGAGTGATCGTGCTCGTCCGCTTCATCATCAAACAGGGCGCCCGTGGGGAGCGTGCTGCCATAGAACGGGTCCGTGGCGGGTTGGCTTGTGGCAGCGTGCACAGGTTGCGGGCTGGCTGGGGCGCTGGTCTGTGGTTTGTGGCTGGCGTAATAGCGCACAAAACGAGTGCCCAGCCTACCGGGCAGACGGATGACAAACACAAATGCCCGCCAGATGGCCAGCCACTCCTCACGCCGCAGGCCCGTGCCCAAGGCCAGCAGCAGCGCGGCCAGTAACCCGCCCAGCAGCCAGATGACCATACCCCCCGCAGGGCCTATGGCAGCCATGCCCGCTGCAATGGAGGTTTGAGCAATGGAGTGGCCAACGCCACCGCCAATGCCAGCCTGTGTTGGCCATTCAATGGAGGGGAGAGCCGTAAACAGCAGGGGAATAGCAGCCAGCAGAGCGCCAGAAACCGGGAGCAGGCACAAAATGGCGGCAACCCGCATACCAAATGTCATCCACGTTTCGTGGCCTAGCAAGCGGTGGCTCATAAAGCGCCAGCCCCATGCCACAAGAATAAGGGCTGGCACCGTGGCCCCCAGCCCGATTCCCTGGAGCAGCGTATCGGCTATAAAAGCGCCCGTGGTGCCCAGCAGGTTGGTTGGGGGCTGGTTGGTGGCGGTATTAAAGGATGGGTCGGTCGGGTTATAAGTGACCAGAGCGGCCAGCAGGGCACAGGCCAGAATGCACAGGGCAATTCCGCCCCCTTCTTCCAGACGCAGACGCAGTGCGCTTTTGTGGGGCATGGGGGAGTTGCTGGTATTTAAAGGGCTTGTGCGCGCCAAGGGTGCCGGTCCTGACTCCAGAGGCCGCGAGCATGGTCCTGCGCGGGCAGGAATCGTGTTCGCGGGTGGTTGTAAAGGGTGACTGCTTTCTTCTTAGCAGCCCTGTTGAGTATTGCGAACCGCATCCTTTGCAGAAGCCGCGGTTGTTATGCGCTCACACCCTTTGATGCGCGTATAAACGGAGGGGCATATTGGCATGGGGTTGAAGCCTGACGAGTGTTATGGACATACGCCCCTATAGTGTGTGCCGCTTGTTCAGAAGCGGGGGATCGACAATATAGAGGGCAACAGCCCCGCCTTGCCAGCGGCGGAGCTTTGGTGGTCTGGAACAGATCAGGGTGGTTGCAGGCCCGGCAGGACGGCGGATGTCTGTTTTTTGTTTATCTTCCGCTCCGGAGTGTGCCGAATAAATGGATGCAAGTAATTTGACAGATGTTTTTCAGTATATGCAGTCCAGCGCAGACCTGCGCCATATGCTGATGCCTTGCTCCATTGTGCAGAACCCAACGTTTGAACGCCCCGTCTGTGTGCAGCCGGATGGTATGCTCCTATGCCAGCCCGGACCGGTGGAGCCTGCCAGAGCATGGTTTTCTGCCCGTCTGGCGCTGGAGGTTGCCGCCCTTGCCTGCGCCGCACCGCAGGATGCAGATCAGAATGGCCAGAAGCAGGCGCGCACATTGCTGGCGGCGGCAAGGGTAACGGCCCGTGCGTGGCGTCTGAGCCGGTTCTGCCAGACGCTCCGGCCCGTCGCACCGCCATGTACATGGGGGGATGTTATGGCGGAGGATGCCGTGCCATCTCCCACCCAACTGGCTGCTTGTGTAGCCGATGTGGCGCTGTATGTGGCTCCGGCCTTGCGCCCTGCCATTGTGGATGACCATGCCTTGCATGTGTGGGCCTGTGCTGTCTGGCCCGGTTTGCAGCCAGCAGAATGGCTGGTTATGCAAGGGGGGGACGAACGGCTGGACCCCGCCCGGCAAACTGGCCTCAACCGCTATGGCTGCCAGCCCTTCCCCCGTTATGGGGAGCTGGCTTTTTCCTCCTCTACCGCATCCACGCCTACATTGCCTGCAGCCCGGGCTATCCATCAGGCAAGTGTGCAGTTGGTCCGCCATGCTGTGGATGGGCAGGAGGGTACCGCCTGCCCCGTGCAGGAGACCAAGGCATTTCTGGCCTCTTTTTATCATATGGATGGGGTTGGCCGGGTGGTGCTGGCCCCATCGGGGACGGACTGCGCGTTGGCCGCGACGGCGCTTATGGGGATGGTCAGCCCACATATCACGACCATTCTGCCCGGTGTGGAGGAAACAGGCAGCGGGGTGCCGCTTGCCACGTGCGGCCGCCATTTTGCCTGCCGCACAGCCCGTGGTCAGGATGTGGCTAAAGGCTTCCCCATAGAGGGATTTCCGCAGGATGCGGAGCACATCGCCCTGCCGTTGCGGGGGGAGGGTGGAAGCCGTGTGGCGGACGAGGCCCTGTTTGCGGCCTGCCAGCAGCACATAACCCGTGCGGTGCAGGCTGGGCGGAGGGTGCTGCTGTACGTGCTTCATGTCTCCAAAACCGGGCAGTTGGTGTTGCCAGCCAGTCGGGTCCGGGCTTTGTGCGCGCTCTACCCCGGACAGGTGGATGTGTTGGTGGATGCCTGTCAGGCCCGGTTGCGGGCGGAGCAGGTGCGCCAGTATGTGGCTTTGGGCTGGGCGGTTATGGTCACGGGGTCCAAGTTTTTTACTGGCCCGCCCTTTAGTGGCGCGTTGCTGCTGCCGGATAGTTGGTTGAACAGGTTGCAGCAGGGGAGCCTGCCAACGGGTCTGGCGGCTTACGCCACACGGGCTGAATGGCCGGACATGCCCGCGACTCGCTGTCTGCCGGAGGGGATGAACGCTGGTCTGTTCCTGCGCTGGAGTGGTGCGCGGGCGGAAATGGCAGCCTTTGCCGCTGTGCCGGATGCGCAGAAATACGCTCGCCTGCACCAGTTTATGGTGCAGACCAAAGCCGCTCTGGTTGCGTGCCCTTTTGTCAGGCTTCTGCCGTCGGTTGACCTGCCTGCGCCACAGGGGGCGGGCGAGTGGGATAGTCTGCCCAGTATTTTTGCGTTTGTTGTGCTGGCGCATGGCGGGGCGCTGGATTTTGGGCAGACCAAACACCTCCACCGCTGGTTGCTGGAAGACCTTTCCGACCGTTTGCCCGCAGGTCTGTCAGAGGCGGAGCAGGCGCTTGCGGCGTTGCCCTGCCATGTTGGGCAACCCGTCTGCCTGACAACCGCACAGGCCGGGGCGGGTGGGCTTGGCGCACTCCGTGTTTCGGCCTCTGCCCGGCATGTTTCCGGCACGGAGGGGGCGGTGCTGGCTCCGCACCATTCCGTGGCGCGGGTGCTGGACAAACTGGGGTTGATCCTGCGGTTCTGGCCCCATCTGGTGCAGCCTGCCACCCCAAGGGGTACGCCGGTTCCTCCCGCTGTAGCAGCGTGTGCGCCCGGTCAGGGCAGGCAGGGCATTTCTTCTCTTGCGCTCCGGCAAAGCTGATTCCACAACAGTGGCATGAGCGAACACATGATTGCCGAAAAAGCCTCATCCTCTTCCCAGGATCATTTTCTGGATGGTCCCGACCTGCCTACCGGTATTACCCGCTTCTGGCTGATCCGCCACGCACTGGTGGAAGAAAATGCCCGTATGCGCATGTATGGCAGCATGGACGTGCCGCTCTGCCCCGAAAGTCTGATTGCCCAAAAGCCAATGTATCGGGCGCTGGCGGCCCGCCTGCCGCAGGATGCGCAGTGGTTCATAAGCCCGCTTTCTCGCACACGGCGCACCGCGCAGGCCATTGAGGAGGCCGGTTATGGCCCCCGCCAGCTTACGGTGGAGCCAGACCTGATCGAGCAGAATCTGGGAGCATGGCAGGGGCTGGAATATGATGACCTGCCCGCCCACCTGACCCTGCCGCCACACCCGTTCTGGCCTGTGGCAGCAAGTGATTGCCCCCCGGATGGGGAAAGTGTGATAGAAGTATGCAGCCGTGTTGGCCGCCTGCTGGACCGGCTGGCCCGCACTCATGCCGGGCGTAACATTGTGGCGGTGGCGCATGGCGGCGTTATTCGTGCGGCACTGGCCCATGCACTCCGAATTCATGCCGAGACAGCGCTTCATTTTTCGGTGCAGAATCTATCCCTGACCATTCTGGAGCGGCTGGATGCGGGCTGGCGGGTGGTTACGGTCAATGAGCTGCCGGGTATCTGACCCCGGCTGTTTTTGGCATTCAGGCACAATGACCGGATGGCCGTAGGGGCTGCCGGTTTTCCAATATGGATATTTCCCAGACGGAGGGCTTTGGTCCATGTCTTTCTCTCCCTCACACGCCGGGGCGCTGGCCGCGACAGACCAGTTGTTTTTTGCCCGCAATCAGGCCCAGCTTAGCCGGGACGAAGCCGAAAAGCTGACCCGCACGGCGCTGGATGGCATGGACGATGGCGAACTGTTCCTTGAATACCGTGAGAGCGAATCCATAGCACTGGATGACGGGGTTATCCGCTCGGCCTCCTTCAACACCAGCACGGGCTTTGGCCTGCGCGCAGTGCTGGGGGAAGAGACAGGCTTTGCCCATTCGGATGAGATGAGCCGCTCCTCCCTGCTACGTGCGTCCGATGCGGTCAGTGCCGTGCGTGCGGGCCGCTCGGGGGTTATGGCGCCTCCCCCACGCCCCACCAACCAGCGGCTTTACACGGATGCCAACCCGCTGGGGGATACCGATTTTGCTGCCCGCTCCGGCCTGCTCTCCAGCATAGATGCCTATGCTCGGGGCAAGGACTCGCGGGTGGTGCAGGTTATGGCCTCGCTCTCGGGCGAGTGGCAGGCCGTGCAGATCATCCGTGCAGATGGTGCGCGGGTTGCGGACCTGCGGCCACTGGTGCGGCTGAATGTGTCAGTCGTGGTGGAGCAGAACGGCAAGCGCGAGAGCGGGAGCCACGGCCTTGGCGGACGTTACGAGATTAACCGCCTGCTCAACGCGGAAACATGGCAAGGCGCGGTGGACGAAGCCCTGCGGCAGGCGCTTGTAGCGCTCGAGGCACAGGCCGCGCCAGCAGGGGAAATGGAAGTAGTGCTGGGTGCCGGCTGGCCCGGCATTCTGCTGCACGAAGCCGTGGGCCACGGGCTGGAAGGGGATTTTAACCGCAAGGGTACGTCCGTTTTTGCAGGGCGTATTGGCTCGCGCGTGGCGTCCCCCGGTGTGACTGTTATTGATGATGGCTCCATGCCCGACCGCCGTGGCAGCCTGACTATAGATGATGAAGGGACTCCCACAGGACGCACGGTGCTGATCGAGGATGGTATTCTCAAGGGGTATTTGCAGGACCGGCTGAATGCACGGCTCATGGGGGTTGCCCCCACGGGTAACGGCCGCCGCCAGTCCTACGCACATATGCCCCTGCCGCGCATGACCAACACCATCATGTTGCCGGGTAATGCCACCACGGAGGAGATGATCCGCTCGGTCAAGCGTGGGTTGTATGCCGTGCATTTTGGTGGCGGGCAGGTGGATATTACCTCGGGCAAGTTCGTGTTTGCGGCATCGGAGGCCTACCTGATCGAAAACGGGCGGGTTACGGCCCCGGTCAAAGGGGCAACGCTTATTGGTAGCGGGGCGGAGGCCATGACCCAGGTTTCCATGATCGGGAGCAATCTGGAGCTTGATCCGGGCATTGGCACCTGTGGCAAGGCCGGGCAGGGCGTGCCTGTAGGCGTTGGCCAGCCGACCCTTAAAATGACCGGGCTGACCGTGGGCGGCACGGCGTAAGGCCACCGCCAGCACTGTTGCTCGCCGTAGGCTGTTCCTGTTGAGTGCTCTCTCATGCTAGAGCGTGTGCCTTAGGTTCTGCCCGCCTGCTGCGGGCCGAGGATAGGGACAGGAAAATGGTCGAGAGCGGATTTCGGAGTTCTTTCATGCGCGAGGCCGCGGCACGCGGTTTCATTTTCCAGTGCACGGATGCACAGGCACTGGACGCACTTATGGAACGGGAGTCCATCTCGGCTTATATCGGCTTTGACCCCACGGCAGACAGCCTGCATGTGGGCGGGCTGATCCAGATTATGATGTTGCGCCTGCTGCAAAAGCATGGCCACCGCCCGATCGCCCTTGTTGGCGGCGGCACAGCCCGCATTGGTGACCCCTCCTTCCGCGAGGAAGCCCGCCGTCTGATGACGGATGACATTATTAAGACCAATCTGGCCGGAATAGAGGGCTGCCTGCGTCAGTTCCTCACCTTTGGTACGGAGGCGTCCGATGCCCTGCTGGTCAATAATGCCGACTGGCTGGACAAGCTGGCCTATATTGACCTGCTGCGCGATGTTGGGGTGCATTTTTCCATCAACCGTATGCTCTCCTTCGACTCCGTCAAGAATCGTCTGGAACGGGAGCAGGGGCTGACTTTTCTGGAGTTCAATTACTCTATCCTCCAGTCCTACGACTTCCGTGAACTCAGCCGTAAATATGGACTGGTGCTGCAACTGGGTGGGTCTGACCAGTGGGGCAATATTGTCTCAGGCGTGGAGCTGGTACGCAGGACGGACCAGAAAACCGTTATGGGCCTGACCACACCGCTGCTGACAACCGCCTCCGGGGCAAAAATGGGCAAGACCGCCAGTGGTGCTGTGTGGCTGTCCGAAAAGCGCTTGCCGGTGTTTGATTACTGGCAGTTCTGGCGCAACACGGAGGATGCGGATGTTGGACGCTTCCTGCGGTTGTTTACGGACCTGCCGCTGGAGGAATGTGCCCGGCTGGAAAGCCTACAGGGTGCTGAAATTAACGAAGCCAAAAAAGTGCTGGCGACCGAGGCCACAGCCCTATGCCACGGGCGCAAGGCCGCGCTTGCCGCCGCCGAGGCAGCCCGCCAGACGTTTGAGGAAGGGCGGGTAACCGCTGCTGACCTGCCGGTGCATGAGGTGGCCCAGCCTGCGCTGGCGGAAGGGATTCCCGTTTTCCGCCTGCTGGTGGAGGCTGGCCTCGCCAAAACCAATGGCGAGGCCCGGCGTTTGGTGCGTGGCGGCGGCGCACGCCTCAACAATGCCGTGATACAGGATGAAAATCGCCTGATTGTGGAACAAGATAGTGTGGACGGTGCCATCAGGCTCTCTGCTGGCAAAAAACATCATGTGCTGGTGAAGGTCGCTTCCTGACGGCAGGGTACCAGCAGGAGACCATAGGTATGAAACGTCTTGTGTGCAGTCTGGCTGCGCTGGCTTCCCTCACAACTCTGGCTGGGTGTGTTGGGCCCGGTCCGGGGCCGCGCCCGTATTACCCATACGGGTATGCAGGCCCAGGCCTGCGCTATGACGATTATTATGGGTATGGCGGTGGTGGTGGTTGGTATCGCTCCGGCCCTCGCCCCATGGGCAGGCCCGGCATGGGTCCCGGTCGGCCCGGTGGCGGCGGCGGTGGACGCCCCAGTGGTGGTGGCAGGCCGGGCGGTGGTTCGCCTGGCGGTCCCGGTGGACACGGCGGCGGTCCTGCTGGTGGTGGTGGCCATGGTGGCGGCCCCGGCGGGGGTGGTCCGGGTGGTGGCGGGGGCAGAGGTGGCCCACGCGGCTAACGGACTTCCGTCTATTTGCAAAAGGCCCCGTCATTGTGCGGGGCCTTTTTTATATGCGGTGTATGGGGTGGGGGCATAAGGCTCCCATGGCCCGGAAAGGCGCATAGCTTGCTGTTTCCGTTCCCCTAGCAGGGAGCAGAAATAAAGCGGAGTAGAGGATTTTATCCAAAAGGGGAGTTGCTGGTGCTGCTGGACAGGATTGAACTGTCGACCTCTCCCTTACCAAGGGAGTGCTCTACCACTGAGCTACAGCAGCACTGCTTGCGGGGTTCTAGCCGTTTGGGCCGATCACCGCAAGAGTGGGGGGAACAAAAAAAGACGAAAATTAATCGTCCCGATGCGTTTTTTCCATACGCTCGTGCTGTTCCTGCGCCTCAATAGACAAGGTTGCAATGGGCCGGGCTTCCAGACGTTTGAGACCGATGGGCTCTCCCGTTTCCTCGCAGTAGCCGTAGCTGCCGTTTTCAATCCGCTGAAGGGCGAGGTTGATCTTGCCAATCAGCTTGCGGGCGCGGTCACGGGTACGCAGTTCAAGCGCGCGGTCAGTCTCCACGCTTGCACGGTCCGTAATATCGGCTTCATGAATGCCGCCTTCGGAAAGGCTGGCCAGGGTATCCCCCGCCTCTTTCAAAAGATCAGCGCGCCATTTGAGCAGTTTCTGCCGGAAATATTCCGTCTGAAGAGGATTCATGAACTCTTCATCTTCTGACGGGCGATAATCAGGCGGTAAAGTAATCATGTCAGTCGTCAGCCTTTGCAATGACAGGAAGCCTGCCTTGAAAGAATGACGCGGCTTATAGCGGCATCATGCCCGTGCGCCAAGAATTTTATGCACAACCAAGCGAAGAAAAGCAGAAATTATCGGTCAATAAGATCAAGAAAAACTGATATTTGGAAAAAGTAATAAATAGAAATGATCGGATTATTGAAATTTTAATAAAATTCGAACAGCCCCGGATGCGTGACAAGTCCCAGCGTTTTGCTTGGGGTTCCGTGTGTGCGGACCAGAGGCGATGCTTGCAAAAAAGGGGCCGTATGGCAACGGCCCCTTGTGGTCTTGGCTGATAGGGATGAGCGCTTAGAACGGAATTTCGTCGTCCAGATCGCCACTGCCCGATGCGTCCCACCCGCCGGACGGTGCACCGCTACCACGCTGCGGGGCTGGCAGGCGGGAGGATGCGCCACCACCACCGCCATTGCCGTAATCTGCATTGCCACCGCTGGTGTTGTAGCCGCCGTAGCTGCTGCCACCATTGCCACCACCAAAACCGCCGCCACCTTCGCCTTCGCCGCCATTACGGCTGTCCAGCAGAACCAGCTCCCCACGGAAGCGGTCCACAATCACTTCGGTCGTGTAGCGTTCCTGCCCGCCCTGATCGGTCCATTTGCGGGTTTGCAGTGCGCCTTCAAGGTAAACCTTGCGGCCCTTGCGCAGGAAGCGTTCGGCCACATCGGCCAGACGGTCGTTAAAAATGACAACCCGGTGCCATTCCGTCCGTTCGCGTCGCTCGCCCGATGCGCGGTCGTTCCATGTGTCACTGGTGGCGAGAGAGAAGGACACAATCTTCTGGCCGCTCTGGCTGGAGCGGACTTCCGGGTCTTTGCCCAGATTGCCGACCAGAATGACTTTGTTAACGCTTCCAGCCATAGTTCTTTTTGCCTTCTTTAACCTGTGAGTTCGTTTTGTTCTGGTCTGTGTAGCGCAGCACGGGGGCCGCGGTCACCATATAATCAAGGACTCTTGCCTCTGGTTTTATGCCAGCCGCCAGATGGACAGGCGTGCGGCACCGTGCTGGCGTTCAGCCAGAAGGTCATGCGCGCAAGGGGGGGCATCTTCCGCTTCATCCGTAAAGGGCAGGGGTTCGTCCCGCCCTGTCTCAATAATGGCCACGGCGTTGGGGGCGATCCAGCCTTTTGCCTTCAGGGCCGCCAGTGCTTTGGTAGGCAGGCCTTTATGGTATGGCGGGTCCAGAAACAGCAGAGACGCCGGGGTAGCGCGGGCGGCTGGTGGGTTGGTGACATCACGCGGGTACACCGTGCAACGCTCACCCCACCCGCAGGCGTGAATGTTGGTGCGCAGCGCGGCAAGGGCGGAGCGGTCCGTTTCAAAAAAACAGCCTGCCGCCCCCCGCGGGAGAGGGCCTCCAGCCCCAGTGCGCCGGTGCCGGCAAAGGCGTCCAGCACATGCGCCCCGTCCAGCAAGGCCGGGCCACCCCACGGAGCATGGGCCAGTACGTCAAACAGGGCTTGCCGAACACGGTCCGCCGTGGGGCGTGTGGCGCTACCGGTGGGGGTGGCCAGCACCCGGCCTTTGCGCTCCCCCGCAATAATACGCACCATTAGCGGGCCTGACGGCGCGGTGTGTTGGCGGCTTTTTCTGGCGTTTTGGGCAACTGGTCCCGCAGCACACGGGGAGGAATTTCTTCCAGTTCACCCTTTTGCAGTGTGCCCAGAAGGAAGGGGCCGTAGCTGGTGCGGATCAGGCGGCTAACATGCAGGTTCAGTCCCGCCATAACCTTACGCACTTCGCGGTTCTTACCTTCCTTGAGGGAAACTGTGAGCCACGCATTGTCCCCCTTGCGCGAATCGAGAGTGGCCGTAATGGGCCCATAACGCACACCGTCCAGCACACAGCCGTGGGCGAGGGAGGCCAGACGGGCCTCGTCCACCACGCCAAACACGCGCACACGGTAGCGGCGCAGCCAGCCGTTGGAGGGCAGTTCCAGCGTGCGGGCCAGTTCTCCATCGTTGGTCAGCAGCAAAAGTCCTTCGCTGTTCAGGTCAAGCCGCCCGACGCTAATAACGCGAGGCATACCTTCTGGCAGGGAGGCAAAGACGGTTGGCCGTCCTTCCGGGTCCTTGTGGGTTGTGACCAGCCCGTCCGGCTTGTGGTAGCGCCACAGCCGTGTGCGTTCGGGGGCAGAAACCGGCTGGTTATCCACCAGAACAATATCGCCATCGGTGACAAAGGTTGCCGGGTGCGTAACAGCCTGACTGTTCAGCCTTACGCGTCCTTCCTCAATCATGCGCTCTGCATCGCGCCGGCTGGCCACCCCTGACCGTGCCAGCCACTTTGCAATGCGTTCTCCCCGCGCTTCCTGCGTCACGGCTGTTCTCCTGATGCCTGTATGAAGGCCTTGAAAAGAGTTCTGTCTGCCGGGTCTATGCCAAATTCCGGGTGCCATTGCACCCCAAGGCAGAAACGATGGTCCGGGTCTTCTATGCCTTCTATCACGCCATCTTCCGCAATGGCATTCACACGCCCCCGCCCGCAGGTATTTACGGCCTGATGGTGGGCGGAGTTAACGGCAATGCGTCTGGCGCCACCTGTTAGGCGGGACAGAAGGGTATGGGGCTGAATGTCCACCGCATGGCTGGCCTCATCCCGCGGGTTGGGCTGCTCATGGGGGAGGGCATTAGGGTATGTATCGGGGATATGCTGGATGAGTGTGCCGCCTAAGGCCACGGCCAAAAGCTGCATTCCCCCACATATGCCCAGTACGGGAATATCGCGTTCCAGAGCGGCGGCCAGCAAAGTGCTTTCCGCCCGCGTGCGGCGGGGCCGCAGGGTTACGCTGGGGTGGCGTTCAGATGCGCCATAAAGCATGGGGTCAATATCAAACGCGCCACCGGTGATGAGCAGCCCATCCAGCTTGGCCACGTATTCCGGGCCAAGTTGTGGGAACAGGGGTAATGCCACCGGTAAGCCACCTGCTGTTGCAACTGCACTCAGATAATTTTCACGCAGGGCATACCACGCAAAGCGGGAGTAACGCTCCGCCCCGCCATCTTCCAGATCAAGGGTAATGCCAATAACCGGGCGTTCTGCTGCCATAAGCCTGTGATCCTGCACGAAAAGCCATCAGAAAACTGGAACTCTTCTGTGTCAGGTGCCACAGGTGTCGGGAGTTTGCACCATTTCCCGTCTGGTTCTGTTCCAAAGCGGTGTAAAGAGCCGCTTACCGGGTCAGAAACGAGGGGATGTTATGCGGTATCATGTGGCTGCTGGCCATATGAATGGCACTCGGTGCTACGGATTCGCCAGGAAGCCTGTCTGCAAGAGCGAGACCAAATCCCATTGCAGCCGCGGCTAGAATGAAAGACAGAGAATGCATGGTTCCGACCTTTCCAGCCAAGAGTGTGGGACCAGTAAGCCAACCTTCGACCCTAATCACAGTTTGTTGCAAAACGGATCGTGGCAGCTTTAGGGCAGCATGGCAAAGTTGCAGTTTGGATTGCAAGAAAAATATGATGTTTTCGTTTTTTTAAGGTGTTCAAAAACAGGATAACAGCCGCAATGGCGCTGAAATGTTTTGTGATACGGCGGTGGGCATGACGGAGCATAACGGTCACAGGCCGGGGTGCGGAGGCATGGTGCTGGCCCTGCAGCAGGCGCGTATGGCCGCCACGCGGGGCGAGGTGCCGGTCGGGGCCGTGCTGCTGGATGCCCAAGGGAGTGTGCTGGCGCAGGCCGGTAACAGGGTAGAGGAATTGCAGGACCCTTCCGCCCATGCGGAAATGCTGGTCATGCGCGAGGCCGTGCGCCAGCGGCAGGGGCGCAGGCTGGCGGATTGCACCTTGGTTGTCTCGCTCGAACCGTGCCCCATGTGTGCTGCGGCCATGGCCCATTTCCGGGTCGGGCGGCTGGTGTTCGGCGCGTATGACCCCAAGGGAGGGGCCGTGGAGCATGGCCCCCGTCTGCCCTACCGGGCTGAGGCGCTGCACCGGCCTGATATTGTCGGTGGCGTGCGGGAGCAGGAGGCTGGCGACCTGCTTAAAACCTTTTTCCAGACCTTGCGGGCTGGTGGACGTTCCGATCCTGCATAAAAGCGGGCGTAAGAGCCTGCCTGAAGGCTTTTTTTTCTGGAAAAGAAACCATGTTAGCCTACAGGGCGTAAGGTGGCGCGGGTTCTGGTCAAACCGGGATCGCCCCAAACGTGTCCTGCTTGGGTAAAACAAGGAACAGTCAAGATCGTGATGTCGGAAAAATCTGTGACAAACGTTTGCAAGCGTGGCAGCCGCCGCAATTGGACCAAGGCCCTGCTCGCTAGCTGCATACTGGTTTCGGCCGCCGGACCATGGGCTGGCTCCCTGTCCTGGGCAGATACGTCCAGCATGATCAAGCCCAGTGGCCCCGCACAGCGGATTCCGGACTTTGTGGAGCTGGTCAAACAGGTCAAACCGGCCGTTGTCTCCATTACGTCCATGATCCGCTCTGACGCGATGGAAGGCGGGAACATGAGCATGGGCGGTGGTGGGCCGTTCCCGTTCCCCTTCCCGTTCCAGATGATGCCGCAGCCCTCCAAACAGCTGATTGAGGCGCGTGGGTCGGGCTTTGTCATTTCAGCCGATGGGTATGTCGTCACCAACAACCACGTGGTTAAAGGTGCGACCAAAGTGACCGTAACGCTGGATGACGGTACCACCCTGCCGGCCAAGGTGGTTGGCCGTGATGGCAAAACAGATCTGGCCCTGCTCAAGGTGACCACAACGCAGAAGCTGCCCTTTATCGAACTTGGCGAGTCGGATGATGTTCAGCCGGGTGAATGGGTCATTGCGGTTGGCAACCCCTACGGGCTGGGCGGCACGGTAACGGCGGGTATTGTTTCCGCCCGTGGGCGTGACATCAACGAAGGTCCGTACGACAACTTCATTCAGGTGGATGCTCCCATCAACCGTGGGAACTCCGGCGGTCCGCTCTTTACGCAGGATGGTAAGGTGGTGGGTGTAAACACCGCCATTCTCTCCCCATCGGGCGGTGGGTCCATTGGCATTGGCTTTGCTATTCCGTCGGATACGGTGCGCAGCGTTGTGGACCAGTTGCGCAAGACTGGCCACGTTGTGCGTGGCTACCTTGGGGTGAACGCGCAGGTTATTTCCCCCGTTATGGCCAGTGCGCTCAACCTGCCAGCGCCAGCTGTGGCGGGTGCGCCGCCGGCCGGTGCGCTGGTGGCCAGCGTCAGTCAGGATAGCCCGGCCGAAAAAGCCGGCCTGAAGGCTGAAGACGTGATTACCGACTTTAATGGCCAGAAAATTACCACACCGCATGATCTGGCCGTGCGTGTGGCCGCCGTGGCGCCGGGCACACAGGTGACCATCGGGTTTGTGCGTGCGGGCAAGGCCCAGACCGTAACAACCAAGATTGGCAACCTTGCCGGTGCAACGGGGGATGCGGGCAAAACCAGCAGCGCCGTTGGCGGGCAGCACCTTGGCATTGCGCTGGCCCCCCTCAACCGCGATACGCGCCAGCAGCTTGGCCTGTCGCAGGATGTGCATGGTGTTGTGGTGAGCGATGTTGAAGCCGGGTCCCCTGCGGATCAGGCAGGTATTCGCCCCGGAGACGTTATTCAGTCCGTGGGGAGCCAGCAGGTGGATACGCCCAAGGCGGCTGTAGCGCTTGTTAAGACGGCCATGGCAGCCAAAAAGCCGCTTCTGCTGCGTATTCTGCGTGAAGGGCAGTCCCTGTTCATCGCGATTTCGCCCGATGGCAGTACCGCAGGTGTGCCGACTGATAACGGTATAGGCGGGGATGACGACGACGGGGATAACTAATCCCCCTCAATTCGTGATCCGGCAGTAATTAAAGGGCTGGCTCCTGTGGAGTCGGCCCTTTTTCTATGGGGTTATTCCGCCTTCTGCCCAGAGGCTATGTTGGTCAGGGTCGGGACAGACAGAATACGAATACGGTGGTTTTCCGCGCTGGCAATCAGGTGGCTGCGGCGGAACGCGCTTATGGTCCGGCTGACGGTTTCAATGGTCAGGCCCAGATAATCGGCAATATCGACCCGCGTCATGGGAACAGAGGCCAGAGTCTCGGCTTCCTGCCGCCGGTTTGCGGTCTGATGGAAGGCCTTCATGCGGTCTAGCAGGAAGGAGGCGACCTTTTCCCGTGCGGTTTTGCGCCCCAGCAACAGCATCTGTTCCTGCGCTTCGGCCAGCTTGTCGGTCACGGCGGCCAGCAGGCGGCGTTCAAAGCTTGGGTAGTCGGTCAGCAGAGTCTCAAGCTGTGGGCGCATAAAGCGGCACAGGCGCACGTTATCTACTGTTTCCGCCCCAAAGGAGTAGGTCTGCGCCGTGCTTAGCCCCAAAAACTGGCCCGCATCGGCAAAGCCCGTAATCTGCCTGCGCCCATCGGGGAGGGATTTGAACAGTTTGACCGTGCCGCGCGTTACATTGAAGAAGGCAAGGGCTGGTTCCCCTTCCTCCACAATTGTGGTTCCCGGCGGCAGGAGTAATTGGCGGGAGGAGTGGGCAAGGGCGGCCAGTCCTTCCTCGTCCATACTGTTGCATAGGCTTCTGTTTCGGATGTCACACACAAGGCAACGCATGACATCCATATCCGCTTTGGAGGCGTGAGCCACACCGCCAAGGGGCGCAAAAGCTGATGTCCGGGAAGGAGATGTCATGCGATAAATCCAAAAAACCGTTTAGTATTAACCGGTTACGGTTTGTTATAACGGTTGGAGCAGTAACTGGCCGCTCCGCAACATTGAACTTTTGTTGACATAAATCAATCATGCTGTGGGATTATTTTAATTGCAGGACAGAACTGCAAGAAAGTCCAGCGCAACGCCTGTGGTCAAAATGACACAGGTTTGACACATCTTTTGCCAGTATGCCGCTGTCTTGATCTAAATCAAGGTTGTATCGGCGTGGGCATGGTCTTTCCCGCACAGAATTACAGTGCAGTGGAAGAGACAAATCACAATGGTCAAGTTCCGTTCCTTTCTGACAGCCACAGTGGCTGGTGTGGCCGCCCTGACCGGTGCGGCACAGGCGCAGACAGCAACCCCCAATGCTGCTTACGTTAATGCCCCGGTCATGAACCACATTCCTGATGCGCAGAAGCCTTCTGGCCATTGTGGTATTTTTGAAACCTGTGCCAGCACCAAAATCGGTCTGGGCAAGGGTGACATCATGGTCCGTCTGTCCGGCGTTGGCGTTCTGCCGCAGGATCGTGACAGCCGTGTGAACGTTGCTGGTGGCGCGTTCGGCAGTGGCACGCGTCTGAACGGCACGCACCTGTCCACCACCAACCAGGCCATGCCGGAACTGACGGTTGAATACTTCATCACCGACAACCTGTCTGTTGACCTGATTGCGACCAGCACCCACCACCGTGTGAATGCTGTTGGTGGTGCGCTTGCTGGCGTAACGCATAGCGAAGTAACGGATGTCGGTTCCGCTTGGGTGCTGCCTCCGACCCTGACTTTTGCTTGGCATTTCCGTCCGCACAAGCGCTTCAACCCTTACGTGGGTGTGGGTGTGACGGCTATGTGGTTCCACAACATGAGCGGTCGTACGCAGCCGCTGGGTCTGACCAAGCTTAACTCTGGCTTCACCGGTGGCCCGGCTGTTAACGTTGGTTTCGATTATCAGCTGGTTGGCAACTGGTTCTTCAATGCTGACGTCAAGCAGATGTTCGTTCGTATGCATGCTTGGGCCGAAAACCAGGGGGAAAGTCTTAAGGTCAGCGCCCACGAATCTCTGGACCCCACCGTGGTGTCCGCCGGTATTGCATACCGCTTCTGATCTAAGCTGATGAGCGCGGATTCAGTCTCTGACCTGGTTTCCCGCTACGGCGGGAACCTGCCGCGCTATACCAGTTACCCGACTGCCGCCAGTTTTTCGGAGGCGGTCGGGGCTCAGGATGTGGAAAACTGGTTGCGTACGCTACCAGTAGACCTGCCTGTTTCTCTTTATTTTCATGTTCCATTCTGTGATGAACTCTGTCGGTTTTGCGGGTGTACAACATCCGTCATGCGGCATGAGGATGGTCGCGTTGCCTATGGTGACCTGCTGCGCGAGGAAATGCGCCGGGTTGTTGCCTTAACGGGCGAGCAGCGCGTGGTGCATCACCTTCAGTTTGGCGGTGGCACCCCCACCACCCTTCCTGCTGCGTCCCTGCGGCAGCTTATGCGTGCGGTTCGCACGTTCTTCCGTTTTGCAGATCATGCCGAACTGGCTATGGAGATGGACCCGCGCCATGTGCCGCAGGGTTATCCCGCCTTGTTGGGAGATTTGGGGTTCAACCGGATCAGCCTTGGTGTGCAGGATCTGGACGAAAAGGTGCAGGAAGCCTGCGGACGCCACCAGTCCTTTGCGCAGACCCAAAGCTGTATCGAACAGGTGCGTGCGGCCGGGGTTACGGGTGTGAACATAGACCTGATCTATGGTTTGCCCTACCAGACGGTAGACAGCGTGGGCGAGACGGCACGGCAGATTGCCTCGCTCCGTCCAGACCGGCTGGCCGTGTTTGGTTATGCCCATATTCCATGGAAGCAGAAGCGCCAGAAACTTATTCCCGAGGCGGCTTTGCCATCTTCACCGGAGCGGCTGGCCCAGCGTGCGCAGATTGATGCGGTTTTGCAGGCAGAAGGTTATCAGGCCATCGGGTTGGACCATTACGCCTTACCGGATGATGCCTTGGCCAAAGCGGCCCGCGCAGGCACCCTTCACCGGAATTTCCAAGGCTACACAACCGATTCCTGCCCTGTACTGCTGGGGATGGGGGCTTCGGCCATTTCCATGACACCATCAGGGTTCGCACAGAATATTCCGACTGTTGCCAGTTATGCGCGGTCACTGGCCGATTCGGCAGAGTTGCCGGTTATGCGCGGTGTGGCCTGTACGGCGGATGATCGGTGCCGTGGGGCCATTATCGAACGTATTATGTGCGATCTGGCGGTTGACCTGAGTGCGAACTATATTCCCGGTAACCCCGGCCCAGATGGGTTTGCGGAAGAACTGGCCAGCCTGAACCGCTTTGAGCGTGACGGGCTGATTACACGGGATGGAAGCCGCATTGCAGTCACGGAAAAAGGGCGTCCGTTCCTGCGGAATGTTGCGGCCGTTTTTGATACCAGAAAAAAAGAACTGGCTGCCGCAAGTGCAGGAAAAACACCAACCCCCCGTTTTTCTGGCGCGTTGTAAAATAGATCGTTAAAATTGGCATTTCTGCCATGCAACTTGATCATCCTGTTGTTTTGGCGCATGGAAGAAAAGCTTCCGGGCCGCAGAGGCTATGCTGAAAAACTCCAGCATCTCTGGTTCCCAAGACCCTCTTTTGTTTAAGCGGAAGGATCGGA
This sequence comes from Acetobacter ghanensis, assembly GCF_001499675.1. NCBI lineage: Bacteria > Pseudomonadati > Pseudomonadota > Alphaproteobacteria > Acetobacterales > Acetobacteraceae > Acetobacter > Acetobacter ghanensis. Next base: position 309,592 of record NZ_LN609302.1, on the reverse strand, counting down.
CATCATGCGTCCTGATGCTCCTTTGCCCGGTCAGGCCGGTCATTTTTCTTTGCCGGACAGGCTGGCCCATATTCCTGCGGCCACATATCCGTTCCCACACTGGATGCTGGATAACGTGCTGGAACCCGCTGCCTGCGAGGCCTTGCTGGAATGGAATCCGGGCGATGCGGCCATTGCCGGAGATGTTGGGGGACGGCGGGAAACGCGTAATGCCTACCGGGTTTTTGTGGACCCGGCGGCCCGTGCAAGGGATGCCCGGCTGGACCGTATGGCCCAGTTGATGGATTCCGAACCAATGCGCCAAACATTCGAGAGCGTGTGCAAAAGCCCGCTGGATGAGGCCGCACTCAGGCTGGAGTTGTGTCTGGATACGGATGGATTCTGGCTTGAACCCCATACCGATATCGGGGCCAAAAAGCTGACATTGCTGATCTCCCTTTCCACTGGAGAGGATGCGGGGCAATGGGGCACGGATCTGATGACGCCACAGGGCGAATCTGTTGCGCGGGCGTCTGGCGTATTCAATTCCGGGGTGCTGTTCATCCCATCAGACAAGACATGGCACGGTTTTGTGCAGCGCCCGATCCGGGGTACGCGGCGGACCCTGATCGTGAATTTTGTCGATAAGAACTGGCGTGCCGTGCACGAACTGGCATTTGGGCCACGTATGGCCCGCTCCTGACCTTTCCTGTTTGGCGGAAAAGGCGCAAAACGGGCCGGGGAGCCCGTTTTTTGCAATTCTGTGACAAATCGGGTTTAGGAAAGCTACAGAAATTTCAACGGGGATAAAACGGGAATGAGTGAACCTGTGCGTGAGTCGATGGAGTTCGATGTCGTCATTGTTGGCGGTGGTCCCGCCGGACTGGCTGCCGCCATTCGCCTGCGCCAGCTTTCGCCACAGACCAGTGTCTGCCTGATTGAAAAAGGGAGCGAGATCGGGGCGCATATTGTGTCCGGCGCTGTGATCGAACCGCGCGCTCTGGCCGAACTGCTGCCAGACTGGCGCGAACGCGGTGCACCGCTGGATACGCCTGTAACGGCGGAAGACATGTTCTACCTGACCGAAACAGGCAGCATCCGCGTACCTATGCTCGACAAGGTCATGCCGCACATGGCCAACCACGGGAACTATATTGTCAGTCTGGGCGAAGTCTGCCGCTGGTTGGCTGTGCAGGCCGAGGAACTGGGGGTGGAAATCTACCCCGGTTTTGCTGGCTCCGAAGTGCTGATCGAACGCAACCGCGTGGTGGGTGTGGCTACGGGGGACATGGGTGTGGGGCGTGATGGCAAGCCCGGCCCCAACTACCAGCAGGGCATGGAACTGCGCGGGCGTTATACGCTGTTTGCAGAAGGGTGCCGTGGTTCGCTGACCAAACAGGTCATGGCCCACTACGACCTGCGCAAGGGTGTGGACCCGCAGACCTATGGCCTTGGCATTAAGGAAGTGTGGGAAATTCCCGCCGAAAACCATCGCCCCGGTCTGGTGCAGCACAGCTTTGGCTGGCCGCTGGATGACAAGACGTATGGCGGCGCATGGCTTTACCATTTTGGCGAAAACCTGGTGTCCTACGGCTTTGTTGTCGGGTTGGATTACGCCAATACATGGCTCTCTCCGTTTGATGAAATGCAGCGCGTCAAGCTGCATCCGGCTTTCCGCCAGCATCTGGAAGGTGGGCGTCGTATTTCCTACGGCGCGCGTGCTCTGTCCGAGGGCGGGTTGCAGTCCATCCCGCGTCTGACCTTCCCCGGTGGTGCGCTGATCGGGGATTCGGCAGGGTTTTTGAACGTGCCCAAGATCAAGGGCACGCATACATCCATGAAGTCGGGCATGCTGGCGGCAGAAGCCGTTGTGGACGCCATGAAGACCGACCGGGTCGAACCCGGTTCCTTTACGGAAAAAGTCCGGCGCTCCTGGTTGTGGCAGGAACTGCGCACGGCGCGTAACATTCGCCCGGCATTTGCCCGGTTTGGGGCCAAAGTGGGCGCCGTTTACGCGGGGCTGGATGCCATGCTGCTGCGTGGGCGCGCACCGTGGACGTTGCATTTCGAGCATCAGGATAACGAGACCCTGCGCCCGGCCCAACTGTGTGCAAAACCGTTTTATCCCAAGCCCGATGGCAAGCTGACGTTTGACCGTTTGTCCTCCGTCTTCCTGTCCGCGACCAACCATGAGGAAGATCAGCCGGTGCACCTGCGGCTGAAAAATCCGTCTCTGTGGAAAACGGTCAACTGGGATGTGTTCCGCGCACCAGAGGCACGTTACTGCCCGGCAGGTGTGTATGAAGTGGCGGACGAGCACACCGTGCCGCATCTGCAAATCAATGCCCAGAACTGCGTGCATTGCAAAACATGCGATATCAAGGACCCCACCCAGAATATCGATTGGACCACGCCAGAAGGGGGTGGTGGACCCAATTATCCGGCTGGTATGTGAATTTCGGTCAAAGTACGATAAAGCGTCGTCCGAACCATCCTGCGTCTGCAAGCGAAAGAAGTCATGAAGATACTCGTACCTGTAAAGCGGGTTGTTGATTACAACATCAAACCGCGCGTCAAGGCGGATGGCAGCGGAGTGGAAACCGCTGGCGTCAAGATGTCCATGAACCCGTTTGACGAAATTGCGGTTGAGGAAGCCGTGCGCCTGCGTGAAAAAGGTGCTGCTTCCGAGGTCGTGGTTGTGTCCATTGGTGTGCAGCAGGCGCAGGATACCCTGCGTACCGCCATGGCCATGGGCGCTGACCGGGCCATTCTGGTGCTGACGGAAGAAAGCCCCGAACCGCTTGCCGTTGCCAAAGTGCTTAAAAAGCTGGTCGAAAAAGAAGGCCCCTCTCTGGTTGTGCTGGGTAAGCAGGCCATTGATGACGACATGAATGCAACAGGCCAGATGCTGGCCGGTTTGCTGGGTTGGGGTCAGGGCACTTTTGCCAGCAAGGTGGAAGTGGTTGATGGTCGCGTGAATGTCAGCCGTGAAATTGATGGCGGGACGGAGCAGGTCTCTCTGGCTCTGCCGGCTATTGTAACGGCTGACCTGCGTCTGAACGAACCGCGCTACGCCTCCCTGCCGAACATTATGAAGGCCAAGAAAAAGCCGCTGGAAACCATTCCCGCTGCTGATCTGGGCGTTGATATGGCTCCACGTCTGACGGTTGTTTCCGTTGCTGAACCGGCGGAACGCAAGGCCGGTATCAAGGTTGGCTCCGCTGCGGAGCTGGTGGAAAAACTGCGTAACGAAGCGAAGGTGATCTGAACATGACCGCTCTTGTTCTTCTGGATCATGAAGGCGGCCAGATCAGAAAGGCAGCCCTTTCTGCTGTAACCGCTGCTACCCGTCTGGGTGATGTACATGTGCTGGTGACCGGCGATGCTGCTCTGGCACAGGCTGCAAGCCAGATTGCTGGCGTGTCCAAGGTGCTTCATGCGGCAGATGCGCGTTATGCGCATGAACTGGCCGAGCCTCTGGCGGCACTTCTGGTCTCCCTTGCCGGCAGCTACGACCACATTGTGGCTGCTGCTGGTGCCACGGGTAAAAACGTGCTGCCGCGTGCGGCTGCCCTGCTGGACGTGCAGCCCATCCCCGATGTGGTGAGCATTGTGGACGCGCAGACTTTTGTTCGCCCGATTTATGCAGGTAACGCGCTGGCCACGGTCCGCTCTTCCGATGCCAAAAAAGTGCTGACCGTGCGGAGCTCGTCCTTTGATGCCGCACCGGCCGAAGGTGGCAGCGCCCCGGTTGAGGCCGTGGCAGCGGTGGATAGCCCTGACGTGTCCCGTTTTGAGGCCGTGCAGCTGTCCGACTCCGCTCGTCCCGATCTGGAATCGGCCCGCGTTGTGGTGTCTGGTGGGCGCGGCATGGGTAGCGAGGAAAAATTCCACGCGCTTGACCCGCTGGCCGACGCACTTGGTGCGGCTGTTGGTGCTTCCCGCGCAGCAGTTGATTCCGGTTTTGTGCCCAACGAATTGCAGGTTGGTCAGACCGGCAAGATTGTGGCGCCGGAACTGTACATGGCGTTCGGGATTTCCGGCGCAATCCAGCATCTGGCAGGCATGAAGGACAGCCGCGTGATTGTGGCTGTGAACAAGGACCCAGAAGCCCCCATCTTCCAGGTGGCGGATTACGGCATTGTGGGCGATCTGTTTGAAGTCGTGCCGCAGATGGTGGACGAACTGAAGAAGTAAGTCATACCAGCGTCTGCGTTAGAAGGCCCGTAAGCCCTGTGGCATACGGGCCTTTTTTGTGGGGTTATTGTGTGCCGTAAGCGGCCATAAAGACCTGAACAGCGGCATGAATAACCTTGTCTTCCTCCTCAGTATTGTTTTCGGGGTTGAGGTTGAAGCGTCTGAGATGGGCGATGCGCGTCTGGCAGAGTGAAAAAAACTGTTCAGCCGCAAAGACCGGGTCGTCCGTTTTGAGTGTGCCATTGGCTTCCTGCTCCCGTATCCAGTTAGCCAGTGTCGCAATGGCGACTCGGGGGCCATTCTCCCAGAACACTGCACCAAGTTGTGGAAAGCGCGGCGCTTCGGACACAATAATCCGGTAGAGCATCAGGCTATCGGGCTGCGTAATCAGCCGCACCATGGCGCGGGCCACGGCGGTCAGGATTTCCCGCGGGGGCGAATCCTCCCGCACTGGGGCTAGAGCCACAGGGAGCTTCTCTCGGCAGCACTGCTCTACAAACGCGGCAAACAGATCGGCCTTGTTGGCAAAGTAGTTATACAGCGTTCCCTTGGACACGGCAGCCTGCCGCGCAATGGCGGACATGCTTGCGCCCTCGTAGCCATGCTCGGCAAAAACCGCGCTGGCGCCAGTCAGAATCTG
>NZ_LN609302.1:297276-299776 GCF_001499675.1 Acetobacter ghanensis | reverse complement strand
GGTGTAGGCGTAGCGAAAGCGAGTCTGAATAGGGCGCCAAGTTGCTGGCAGAAGACCCGAAACCGAGTGATCTAGCCATGGCCAGGCTGAAGGTGCGGTAACACGCACTGGAGGGCCGAACCCACGCCTGTTGAAAAAGTCGGGGATGAGCTGTGGCTAGGGGTGAAAGGCCAATCAAACTCGGAGATAGCTGGTTCTCCGCGAAATCTATTGAGGTAGACCGTTAGGTGTTGACCCCGGGGGGTAGAGCACTGGATGGGCTAGGGGGGCCCAAAGCCTTACCAAACCCAACCAAACTCCGAATACCCGGAAGTTTAGCCTGGCAGACAGACAGTGGGTGCTAAGGTCCATTGTCGAGAGGGAAACAGCCCAGACCACCAGCTAAGGCCCCTAAATCGTGGCTAAGTGGGAAAGGATGTGGGGATTCCAAAACAACCAGGAGGTTGGCTTAGAAGCAGCCATCCTTTAAAGAAAGCGTAATAGCTCACTGGTCTATTAGAAACCCTGCGCCGAAAATGTAACGGGGCTCAAGCCACGTGCCGAAGCTGTGGGTGCATACTATGTATGCGCGGTAGCGGAGCGTTCCGTAAGTCTGTGAAGGAAGCGGGGTGACCCCTTCTGGAGATATCGGAAGTGCGAATGCTGACATGAGTAGCGACAAACAGTGCGAGAAACACTGTCGCCGAAAGTCCAAGGGTTCCTGCGCAAGGTTAATCCACGCAGGGTTAGTCGGCCCCTAAGGCGAGGGCGAAAGCCGTAGTCGATGGGAATCAGGTGAACATTCCTGAACCTGCCAGAAGTGACGAATGCGATATGTTGTTGGTCCTTAACGGATTGGACCGGCTTTTGGAGCATTCCAGGAAATAGCTCTGGCGTATAGACCGTACCCTAAACCGACACAGGTGGACTGGTAGAGCATACCAAGGCGCTTGAGAGAACGATGCTGAAGGAACTAGGCAAATTACTCGTGTAACTTCGGGATAAGCGAGACCCACATTTGGGCAACCATTTGTGGGTGGCACAGACCAGGGGGTAGCGACTGTTTAGTAAAAACACAGGACTCTGCGAAGTCGAAAGACGACGTATAGGGTCTGACGCCTGCCCGGTGCCGGAAGGTTAAGAGGAGGTGTGAGAGCACTGAATTGAAGCCCCGGTAAACGGCGGCCGTAACTATAACGGTCCTAAGGTAGCGAAATTCCTTGTCGGGTAAGTTCCGACCTGCACGAATGGCGTAACGACTTCCCCGCTGTCTCCAGCATCGGCTCAGCGAAATTGAATTCCCCGTGAAGATGCGGGGTATCCGCGGTCAGACGGAAAGACCCTATGAACCTTTACTGTAGCTTTACAGTGGCATCAGAGACATTCTGTGTAGGATAGGTGGGAGGCTTTGAAGCAGGGGCGCCAGTTCCTGTGGAGCCATCCTTGAAATACCACCCTGAATTTTTCTGATGTCTAACCGCGGCCAGTAAGCCTGGTCCGGGACCCTGTATGGTGGGCAGTTTGACTGGGGCGGTCGCCTCCCAAAGTGTAACGGAGGCGCGCGATGGTGGGCTCAGGCCGGTCGGAAACCGGCTGTTGAGTGCAATGGCATAAGCCCGCCTGACTGCGAGAGTGACAGCTCGAGCAGAGACGAAAGTCGGCCATAGTGATCCGGTGGTCCCGCGTGGAAGGGCCATCGCTCAACGGATAAAAGGTACTCTAGGGATAACAGGCTGATCTCCCCCAAGAGTCCACATCGACGGGGAGGTTTGGCACCTCGATGTCGGCTCATCACATCCTGGGGCTGGAGCAGGTCCCAAGGGTTCGGCTGTTCGCCGATTAAAGTGGTACGTGAGCTGGGTTTAGAACGTCGTGAGACAGTTCGGTCCCTATCTGCCGTGGATGTTGGAGATTTGAGAGGATTTGTCCCTAGTACGAGAGGACCGGGATGAACATACCTCTGGTGCACCGGTTGTCGCGCCAGCGGCACAGCCGGGTAGCTAAGTATGGACGGGATAACCGCTGAAAGCATCTAAGCGGGAAACCCACCTCAAAACTAGATCTCCCTGAGGGTCGTGGTAGACCACCACGTTAATAGGCCAGATGTGGAAGCGTGGTAACACGTGCAGCTAACTGGTCCTAATCACCCAATAGGCTCACTCTCACACCATCTGAAAAGATGGCCCGTGCACAGAAATCATCCATAACCGCGTCACACGCTAAAACACCAAAACGCACCAACCGCATCCACACACCCTAAAGGGTGGTCTGGATGACCTGGTGGCCATGGCGGGGAGAGTTCCACCCGATCCCATCCCGAACTCGGCCGTGAAAACCCCCAGCGCCTATGATACTGCGGCTTAAGCCGCGGGAAAGTCGGTCGCCGCCAGGTCTTCCAGTCTACCCTCACAAATCTTCTCATAACAAAATCAACACAATCACCATCGCGGGGTGGAGCAGCCCGGTAGCTCGTCAGGCTCATAACCTGAAGGTCACAGGTTCAAATCCTGTCCCCCGCAAC
>NZ_LN609302.1:0-297204 GCF_001499675.1 Acetobacter ghanensis | reverse complement strand
CTTCATGCTGGGATGGAACATTCCTTCCTTGATGGCCTCGATGATGCCTCGGATCTGTTTCTCGACCTTCACCTGTTCCACCTGCCAGACATCGGCGTTGGACCGACGCTCGCGGTTGAGACGATTGGTCTCCTCGGCATAGGCACGCATTGCCTCGGCCGCGATCTCGGGGGCCATCATCCGGTCCTTGAGACCAGAGAGCACGCGGCGCTCCAGATCGGGACGGGGGATCGTCCGGCTGTTGGTGCAGGATCCATTGGTGACATGGCCTGAGCAGGCAAAACGGTCAGAACCCCGCAGGGCGTAGGGGCCACCGCACAGGCCGCAGAACAGCAGACCCGACAGCAGGGATTTCGGCCGGCGGGTGCCATTCAGCCGGTTGCGCTTGTGGTGGGCGCGAACAGCCTCGGTGACATTGACGTATTTCTCGGCAATGATGCTCTGGCGGGCCTTGGTCGCCTGCCAGAGGGCATCATCGACGATCCGCAGATCGGGTACGTCTGTGATGACCCACTCCGATTCCGGGTTGAGGCGCGAGACGCGCTTGCCCGTCGACGGATCTTTGACGTAGCGCTGGCGGTTCCAGACCAGTCGGCCGATATACAGCTCATTGTTGATGATGCCGGTGCCGCGCTTCACATGGCCCCGGATGGTAGTGTCACTCCACAGCTTGCCCTCCGGGCCGGCGATGCCTTGATCGTTCAGGGCCTTGGCAATGGCGCGTGGCCCAATGCCGGCGGCGAAGTCACGGAAGATGCGGCGGACGACCTCCGCCTGATGCGCGTCGATCTCGCGATCGCCCCGGATCTGTTCGCCTTTGGCGTCGAACTGGCGGACGACGCGATAGCCGTAGCACAGCCCACCGCCGGATTTACCGTCCTCAACCCGACCGCGCAGTCCGCGATGGGTCTTGGCGGCGAGGTCTTTCAGAAAGAGGGCATTCATCGTGCCCTTGAGGCCGACATGCAGTTCGCTGATCTCCCCTTCTGCTAGGGTGACGATCGGCACGCCGGCGAATTTCAGATGTTTGAACAGGGTGGCGACGTCAGCCTGGTCGCGCGAGACGCGATCCAGCGCCTCGGCCAGCACAATGTCGAACCGTCCGGCCTGGGCATCCTGCAACAGGGTCTGGATACCGGGACGCAGGATCATGCTGGCGCCGGAGATGCCCGCGTCCTTGTAGGCGCCGACCACCTTCCATTTCTCTCGTTTCGCCTGTTCGCGGCAGATGCGGAACTGGTCCTCGATCGAGGCGTCGCGCTGGTTGTCGGACGAGTAGCGGGCATACAGGGCGACGCGGGTCATGGGATGTTCCTTGAGCGGTATTTCCTGTCAGGCGACCTTGTCCATCCGGCTGGGCCGGATCAGCACCTCGGCCGAGATGCCGAGGCCGTCATGCAACTGGCGGATCATGTCGATCGACAGGCCACGCTTGCGGTTCAGCACGTCCGCCACCCGATTGCGCGGGCCGATCATCGGTTCCAGATCCTTGCGGGTGAGGCCCTGCTGCTCCATGCGGAAGCGGATCGCCTCGACCGGATCGGGCGGATCGATCGGATGGTGCTTGGCCTCATAGACGTCGATCAGGGTCGCCAGCACGTCGAGCCGGTCGCCGTCCGGCGTGCCGCTCTTCGCTCCCCACAGCCGCTCGACTTCTTCGAGCGCCGCGTCATAATCCGCCTCGTTGCGGATGGGCTTCAGATCAGCCGTCATGTTCCACCTCCGTCACGTCGATCCTGTCATACGCTTTGTGCGTGCCGATCCATTTGATCCAGACAATGCTTTTCTCGAAATCGACCGCCACGACCAGGCGATAGGCATTGCCCTTGATGTTGAAGACGATCCGCTGGGCACTGACGATACTGGCCGTGGCGTAGAGCCGCTTCACATCGGCGGTGCTTGTCCAGCCAGACCTGCCGACTTCGGCGAACCAGGCGTCGAGCGCCGCCTTCACGGCCGGCTGGTCCTTCTGGCCCGTCAGGCTGTCGACGAACTCTCTCAGCGTGCGGCGGGCGATGATCCTCATTGACTGACCTTATATCACGGGACCATAATGGTCACAAGAAAAATACACGACTGCCCGACGAAGGGTCGTTCGCCGGGGAACACGCAGCCGGGGAGGGGAGGCTACCGCATGGGACCGGATCGGTTCTGACGGGCCTGTTTCCGCTCCAGCGCGCGGGCACGCTCGAACTGCTCGCGGGCCATCTGCCGGCCGATCAGGCGGGCGAGGGATCGGATGGCGTCATCGGACGGGCGGAACGCCTCTTCGGCCGTTTCCGCCTCGCTGGCGGGACCGAATACCTCGATCCTGATCCTGTCGGGTTTGTGTGCCATCCTGTCCACCTTCCAGGTCATGGGGCGACAGGACCGATGAAGGACAGGACAAGGGGATTTGAGAAGACCATGCGCTGGTCGATGCGGTAATCGGCGGTGATCGCGCAGAAAAGGGAGGCTTATCGGCCGTGGAAAAGGTGATCATTCTTCTGGCGATTGGATATGCCATTGGATTCTACATCCGGGGGCGTCGTGCGACGGCCGATCTGGCACAGGCAGGGCAACAGATTGCCGAGAGGAATGCCCGACTTCAGACACTGGATCGTCAGATCGCTGGACGCGATACAGAAGTTTCGTCTTTGCGCCGTCGGATTGCTACGCTGGAAACACAGGCCGCCGACCAGAAGAAGGATGCAGAGCGTCGACGGCAATATTTTCAGGACAACGACCTGTCCAACACGCAAAATCAGCTACACTTCATCAATCAGTGCAGTCTGCGGGCCGTCCGTCCCGTCAATAAAGAGGCTGTGCAGGTGCTCTACGCGCTCGACGAGTGGATCAGGACATATCAGCCCGACTGGCGTTTTGCCTTCGAGGTTTCGATGGGCGGGTTCATCAGAACGACGTACGATCCGCAAGATCCGCGTCAGAAGCAGGCTTTCAGTTCCTATAGCGGCAAGCGTGTCGATTTCCTGCTGATTGATCGCTATGGGCTGCCAGTATTGGTGATCGAATATAATGGCACAGGCCACGACCTGTCCGGCGACGCGGATGACCGCATGGCGGTGAAGCGTCTGGCCTTGCAGAAGGCAGGTATTCCTTTGCTGGAAATTCCCGAAAAGATGGCCAGACCTCAAATCATGGCCGCCATTTCCGAGGCTGCCGGGACGGCTCTCAAGGTAAAAACAGGCTAAGGGCTCCGCCCTCGCGCTGGCAAGGGGGCGCGTCAGCAGGCTGACGCCGCCCGATGGGGTGTCCCCGATCTTCCTGCGCTGCGCTCCGTGCAGACCGGGCGATACCCCTCCCCATCGGCCGCCCTTGCCGTTGCTACCCCGCTGCTCGCCGCGAGGCAGAGGAACAGCGGGGGCTGTTCCTCGCGGAACAAAGGGAAGAGACCATGACCGGTAATACCAACACGGCGACCGATTTCCGCAATACCATTCTCAACGGCGACAGCGTGGAACTGATGCGGGCGCTGCCTCGCAATGCTGTGGACTTCATCCTTACCGACCCGCCTTACCTGGTGAACTATCAGGGCAGGGACGGGCGGAAGGTCCGCAACGACGATAATGCGCGCTGGCTCCGGCCTGCTTTCAACCAGATGCACCGTGTGCTGAAATGGGGCGGGTTCGCCGTTTCGTTCTATGGCTGGAACCGCATCGACCTGTTTGCCGATGCCTGGAAAGCAGCCGGGTTCTGCATGGTCGGGCATATCGTTTTTCGCAAGTCTTATGCGTCATCTTCCCGGTTTCTCCGATATGAACACGAAAGCGCCTACCTGCTGGCGAAGGGAAACGTCACACCGCCTGCAAAGCCCATCCCGGATGTGATCGACATGCCGTATTCGGGAAACAAGCTGCACCCGACGCAAAAGCCCGTGGCGGCACTCCTTCCGCTGGTTGAAGCCTTCTGCCCGGTGGGTGGTTTGGTTCTGGACCCGTTCGCAGGTTCGGGTTCATCTCTGGTGGCGGCGCAGCATCTTGGCCGGGACTGGCTCGGGATGGAACTGGACGCGGACCACGCGGCAACGGCGACCCGGCGCCTGACCTGGCACGCGGCGAAGAAAATAGCGGCATAGGGAGTGAACGCCGCAGGGCCGACAATTCGGTTCTGCGGTGCCCCCTTCCTTGGCCTGTCTGCCCGCACAAATTTGCGCCGATCCGGCTTCGCGGATCGGCGAGGGGAAGAGGGAAAAGAAACGTCGCTCGCCGGACGAGTGCCCGGCTCGCAAACTATTTCGGCAGGCGTGGACGAATGCCATAATATCGTGCGATCGCGTTACGAGATCGACATATCTCCAAATGCAGTCTGCACAAAACTTTCCCATTGCGCATCCTGATTGTCCTGCTGCCAGAAGCAGGCGCAAGAGGAAGGGTAACGCGATGCCGATATCAGATTGGCAGTCGCCGGCCGCTTATGAACACGCAAAAGACATTGCAGCCGCCGGCATGGCCTGGGAATATCTTCGACGTGACGACGAATACCGTCGCGCGTTTCAGCGAATGAAAACGATTGCGGCTCCGAAGCCAGGGGGCGGGAAAGTCTTTTCCGAACGATGGGGTTTGCGATTTCCCTGTCGATCCGGCGCAGCCTGCTGGCCGCACGCCTGTTTTCTGGGTAACGGAACTCTCGCCTGACGTGATCGAACTGCGCGAGGCTCCGGCGAATGCGGATGATCCGGCTGTCATGCCGATCAACCTTAAGGAATTACCGGACCTCGTCGCGCAGCGGGATGACGATGAAGCGTGGCATGGTTTCTGGCTGTCCGGTGCGTCGGCGCATCAGTTCTGGCTTCCGACACGTCCGGCGGATGGACGGTTGACCTACGTCGTCGTCCTGCCGCTTGATAAATTGCTGGAGCTTCGCGCAGAGGCCGTGCTGCGTTTATGGCGCGCGCTGGCCGGCCGGCCTGACGGCAGGTGGGCTCACGATTTCCCACGACAGACACGGGACCGGCATATCCTGATGCTCAGGGCGTTTGACGGTCGGGCGGATGGTGCGAGTTATCGTAAGCTCGCCGAGGTCTTGCTCGGGTTTCGCGGAAGAAAGGCCGACTGGGAAAACGATCCTCGCAAGAACCAGGTTCGTCGGCTCGTTTCTGATGGTCGGTATTATGTTCGTGGCGGCTATCGTGAGCTGTTGCGTTACCCAATCCGGTTATCTGTATCTATCGGTCATTTATAGGAATGATCAGTCGCCGGAAAATTTGACCTCAAAGTATGTTCTCCAAACAAACAATTTTAGTACCCGAAACGGAATTGTTTTATGAGAATCTCAGTTCTTCTTTTGGATTTTTGTTTCCAAATCGTTCTTTGAGTTTTTGTTGAATGGGGGGCGGTATAGAGAGCCAATTACTTTCGTGGCATGCTAAATGAATATCACTGAGTGTCTCGCCAACATTGAGAAAGACGCCGTAAGATTGTCGTACTGTTGCTTCGTTCTCAATTAGCTCTTTGGGTTTTGTTGCGGTTGAAATTGAATTCAATGCTGTGCCATGAGCTATCCCAGATAGAATATCGTAACATTCTTGGCTGATGCTTTCTTTGGCCTCAGATAATTTTTTTAGCCGGTATTCAAAATCGGGAAAATTCTCACGGAGGTATTTTTTAATTACGCCAGGGAGGCTAGGTTGTGATTTAAAGCATTTTACATTTCGCCATTCTACTGGATGATCTTTGTAGTAAAGGTACTGTAAAGATAGTTCATAATGTGAGCGAAGTGATAATATCGCAGGCCGGACGAGGCCGCATGATATTAATGAAATGGATTCCACCGCGGAACCATAACAACCTTTTAGAAGAATATCGCATTCTGATGGCGAAACCCTTAAATACATAGCAATCCAAGTCAGTGAAGGCTTTAGCATTTCAAGGCATTCATCAGCTCCAGATGAATTTATTCGAACAGAATCCGAGATTGCATTCGAAAAATCGACATAATCTTCGAGACTCATCGTAGTCTCCAGTCAGATTTTGTTGTTTTTTCATGTTCATGTTTGATGCGCATTGCAGCGTGAAACACCTCCTGAACGGAGAAAATCGTAACCAACTTCGTAATCCACGCTTGAAACCCACGTCGAGAATCAAATAAAGGAACTCGATTTACGTTTTTAGGCGAAAGTTTTAACAGGTTTTCCGCTAACATATCAGCAAACATTTGAACGGGAATACGCAATTCTTTTTTTCGCATCTGATCAAGGTCATGATAAATATCATGCATATTAGAGCTAAAAGACGAATGATCTATTGATCGGTTCACGGTTAAGGCCAAAGAATTGTCGATTTCGTCTTCAATATCTCGGACTAATTCCACAAATGAACCTGGGCTCATTTCCGAAACTATGGAGTGTAGCGCGCGGAGATCACTTTCACTTAGGCGAAGTAAAGCCAGAGAAGCTAAACTCCAATATTTTCCAGGTTTTATCATGATCAACGAATCCCTAAGCGGTCTGATATTTCCTGAGAAAGCCTGCTAATCTCTTGCCGTAAGACTGACGAGTATGGTCCTTTTCGATCCGTGGCAAAACCTGTGTAAGTTGGTTCTGCTGAAAGAAGTTTACTGTGGAATAGACGGTTAATTAATATGTTTGGTCCAAATTTTGGATGTGCTCTTAACTCCAATTCAATTTGTGACATTGGATTACTTCTTTTTACATCGTTGATTAATATCATGTGAGATAAGTTCAAATTTAGATGTGTGAACAACTCGTCTACCATACCAACACCAAGTATGGAAAATTTGTCTAATTTAATGGGAGATATAACATGGGTGGAATTTTCTAATGCGCATTTGGTTACGAAAGAACTGCTTGGGTTGCAATCTAAGACTATAAGATCATATTGTTGCCGTGCTTGAGACATAAAACGTTTCATATAATCAGAAGCATATTTAAGTTGTCGAGCATCATCTATCATCGAGTATTTCATCAGATCAAATGCCCCTGGTATCATATCTAATCTTGCAGTATCGCCATTACCAAATTTTCTCAGTATCCTAGAAATATCATTAGAATTTGGTGGAGGATTGTCTGAATGTTTTACTTGAAAAAAATCAGAAGAAGGAGAAGGTTCAAAGCATTTTAAAACAGTTTTCTTGCTGTTTAATATGGTATCGTATTCGTCTTGAGTTAAAACTGATTGGGTTAAATTGAACTGCGCATCAAGGTCAATAAGAAGAACTTTTTTCTTCATTCTATGATATAGAACACGCATAACATGAGCTGACACTGTTGTTTTGCCAACGCCGCCCTTCATATTTAGAATTGACACAACAGGTGCAGGCAAAGCAAGTCTCCTAAATAAAAATACTTATGTTAATAAATTATGTTAATCGTCTTTATTTGGTGTTGTGGAAGTGAATTTCGCGGGTAGGTGAGGGTGCTTCTATAGAAAACATAATGACCTCTGGGTATTGTTAATCACTTGAGTCGTGTTTCACTCTACCGACTATAGGATTCATGCTCAATGGACGTTTTTCATCGGAGTGCCGGAATCGTCTCCTGCTGATTCCGGCACTCTCCAGACCGCCGATCCTCCGCCACGGTTCGCCATGGCCCGCTGTCGTGACCGACAGCCGCCGAACCCAACCGGAGGCTGATCATGCTCGATCCCAAGACGGGGTTGCCGCCCCGTTTCCTGCGCACGCCCGACGCGGCGCGCTTCCTCGGTATTTCCATCCGCACGCTGGAAAAACACCGCACCTATGGCACCGGCCCGACCTATCGCAAGATTGGTGGCCGCATCGTCTATACCCTTTACGACCTTCAGGGCTGGACCGAGAACGGCGTCCGCAGGTCCACGACCGACGAGACACCCTGCCGTGTTTTCCCCGCCCGCCCGCTGACTCCGGCCGAAAAGGCGACCCTTTGAATGGCCGGCGTCATGCGGCAGCGCGGCCAGCAGGGGCGGGAGAGCGAGCGGTTGCGCCTCGATCCCTTCGTGATCGCGGGTGGGGATGCCAGCCCTCGCGACCAGCGCGACCTGATGGAGCGCCCGTTCTTCTCGCTTTCCAAGGCAAAGCGGGTCGCGCCGATCCTCTACGAGGCCGGCGGTCAGCGGGTCGAGATTCACGGCCTTGCCGAGCATGGTATGGCGACGATCTGGGACGCCGACGTGCTGATCTGGGCCGCTTCGCAGATTGTCGAGGCCGAGAATGGCGGCCTCAGGACGTCTCGCTTCCTGCGCTTCACTCCGTACCAGCTTCTGACGTCCGTGGGGCGTGCCACGGGCGCACGGGATTATCGCCTGCTCAAGGCGGCGTTCGCCCGCCTGCAATCGACGGTGATCCGCACCACGATCCGCAACGGCGAGCACTGGCGCCGGCACCAGTTCTCCTGGATTAACGAATGGGAAGAACGCACGACCCGCGACGGCCGTGTCGAGGGCATGGAGTGTGTCCTGCCGGACTGGTTCTATCGCGGCGTCATCGACCGCTCGCTGGTCCTGACGATCGACCCGGCCTATTTCCGTCTGACCGGCGGTATCGAACGTTGGCTCTACCGCGTTGCCCGCAAACATGCCGGGCACCAACCGCAGGGCTGGCTGTTCGAGATCGCGCATCTCCATGAGAAATCAGGCAGTCTGGCGCGTGTCTCCGATTTCGCGCTCGACCTGCGACGCATCGCCGCCCGCCAGTCGCTCCCAGGCTATCGCCTCACAATCCGGCGCGAGGGGCGGCGGAAACTGCTGCATATCCGCCCCGTCAACTTATCCACAGTGCCTGTGGATGACGGTGTGGACGGACACGGGATTTCGGGCGCAGGGACTATCGGGACTTCGGGCGCATCCCTATCGGGATTTCAGGCGCATGAACCCCAGTTAAGTCTTTGGCCTGAAACGCGGAATCGCGCTCCTAACTTAGAGTCTAACTTAGACTCTAACTTTTTGATGTTGGGGCGACCGGATACCAACGGTGGTGCCGGTGCCGCCGACAGGCCGCATGATCCGCACACGTGTGGTCTTTCTTCCATACCGGGAGACGGGCCATGACCAGCGCCACAACGTCCCGTGCGCGGGGCCACGCCCTGCCGTTTGCCCGTGACGCCTTGACCCATGTCGAACTGACCCACATCGAAAAGCGCGTCGAGAACTGGGTCAGATTCGGCCATGAGGCTCAGGAGCAGATCCTCGACCGTCGGCGCCGTATCTTTTCCTTCCGTCCCGGCAGCATCTTTGCCTTTGTCCGCTGGGCGGCCAACGATTTTGGCACGGTCGGGTCATGTATCGACATCCTGCGCGCCGTGGCTCCGGGAGAACCCTGTCAGACGGTGCCTTTCGTCCGGCCGGGCGGTGAAATCCTGCTGAGGGTCGCGGGCTGGCCGAAGGTCGAACAGGTGCTTCGTCATATCGATGCGGTGGAAGAGGCCGGCATCGACGCCTGTGCGGTTGCGCCCGATCACTGGCGGTATGTCGGCAACCGGCTGAACGCGGGTGAGCCGCCGCGCGCCTACACGACGGCACGTCATCGGGCCTGGCTCAGACGGCGGGAGATCGTGCCATGACCCGCTTTGGCTATGTCATGGCGACGTATTTTGCCGCGATGGGCGTCGCCGTCGCGTCCATCGTCCCCGTGCCGGTGAAGCTGCTCTGGAACGCATCCGCCAGCACGCCCCTCGGCCTCTACGACCTTACAGCACCGAACGGGCTGAAGGCCGGTGATCTGGTCGCCGTCAGGCCACCGAAACCGCTGGTCGATTTCATGGTCGGGCGCGGCTATATCGGACGGAACGTGCCGCTGCTCAAGCCTCTCGCGGCGCTACCGGGGCAACAGGTGTGCCGTGTCGGCCGTACCGTCACCGTGGATGGCGTGGTGCTCGGCGAGGCACAGGACCGCGATCGGCGCGGGCGCGTGTTGCCGGTCTGGCAGGGCTGCCGCCGCATCGCGCCGGATCAGATTTTCCTCATGAACCCGTCCGTCCATGACAGCCTGGACGGCCGCTATTTCGGCTCGCTTCCGCGTAATGCCGTAATCGGCCGGGCGACGCCGCTCTACACTGACGCGCACGGCGATGGCCATTTCGTCTGGCACGACCTGCTCGCTGGTAGGCCGATGCCGCTCTTTCCCAACATCGCTATGGAGACTTCCCATGCCGCAGATCGGTAGCTTCACGCGCGACAAGACCGGCTTTTCCGGACGCATCCAGACCTTCCTTGGTTTCCATGAGATCGTCATCGTGCCGGCCGAGAAATCGGATTCCGACAACGCACCGGATTATCGCATCCATCGTGATGAAGAGGATGGCCCGGAGATCGGTGCCGGCTGGAAACGCACGGGCGAACGCGCTGGCGATTATGTTGCCCTGCTGATCGACGATCCGCTCCTGCCGCAACCGTTGCGCGTCAATCTGTTCCGTGATGGCGGCAATGGCGGTGTCTGGTCGCTGCACTGGAGCCGCCCCCACAAGCGCGATGGACGGGACTGACGTCATGCAGAATCAGACCCGGATCGTGTGTCTGCTGGCGGCGGGATGTCTCGTGTCCATGGTGCCGGTTGCTGTATCAGCGCAGACAATCGACGTCCCGTATGCCGCCGAAGTCGCTGAGGCTGCGCGGCGTTTCGACATTCCGGCAACCTGGATCAGGGCCGTCATGGGCGCCGAGAGTGCAGGTGATCCGGGCGTCGTTTCATCAGCGGGGGCGATGGGGCTGATGCAGATCATGCCCGGAACATGGGCGGATCTGCGCATCCGGCATCATCTCGGCCGTGATCCCTACGATCCGCGCGACAATATCCTGGCGGGCGCGGCCTATCTCCGCGAACTGCATGACCGCTACGGTTCGCCGGGTTTCCTGGCCGCCTATAACGCCGGTCCCGATCGCTACGAGGCGTCCCTGGCTGGGCGTCCGCTCCCATTGGAAACGCGCGCTTATGTTGCCGCCGTTGCACCGATCATCGTAGGTGGTGGCGATGCTTCCGTCATGATCGCGGCGGCGGATCGGTTTGCCTGGACCCGTGCGCCGCTGTTCATCGTGCAGCCGGATCGCAGCACGGCGGTCGCGTCTATGCGCGATATGTCGGGGATCATGCCGCGATCGGATGGCCTGTTTGTGGCTTCAGGTGGCATGGGATCGCGGCCATGATGACAATGTGCAGGGCAGGGGGTGGAGAGGCGGAAAGGGAGCGCAAGATTAAAGCGGACGGCACCCCATGGGTCCGATCCGCAGGGCAAGCCCTTGTCTGCACATTGGTTTGGGTGGCACCCCCTATGAGGGGGTATGGTGCCGCGACAGGCGGCGAACTCAGTGTCTACCCCGTTTTTCGCGGCACTCTTACCTGTTTTCGGCAGTTTTGGACGGGTCGGCGGTCGTGAGCGCGGGCGACGACAACCGGTTTCGCCCGAGGCCGGGTCGCATCCGCGCCAACACGCCGAAGGTCGGTCGTGCCAGGAGTTTCCTGACCAGGGTGCGGACGGTCACGCGCCAGCAGCAGGCGGCGAACGGCGGGAGCGGACGCCCCCGAGGCGGCGGTCCTAGCCATGTACCGAAAGGGGACGGAAGCATCGCATCTGGGCGTGGTGTGCGGCGTGGAAGGGGGGCGACGTTCGTGCGCACCCGGAACCTCTCGAATGGCTGGAGCCATCGCCGGCCGGGCAGTCGTCGTGTCGTCGTCAAATCCCGCTCCGTCCGTGCCGCCGGGCGAAACGGCAAGGCCGCTGCCCATCTTCGCTATATCCAGCGCGACGGCACCGCCCGAGACGGTGAACGCGGACGGCTCTATTCGGGGACCGAGGATCGTGCCGATGGTGATGCCTTTCTCGATCGCGGCCGCGATGACCGCCACCAGTTCCGCTTCATCGTCTCACCGGAGGATGCCGGAGATCTCGCCGATCTGACGGGCTACACCCGAGATCTGATGGCCCAGGTCGAAGCCGATCTCGGCACGAAGCTCGATTGGGTTGCGGTTAACCACCACAATACCGGTCATCTGCATGTGCATGTCGTCGTCAACGGCCGTGACGCCTTGGGCGAGGATCTGGTTGTTGATTTTCACTGAGAACTGACCCGGGTTTTTCATCAGGAATTGACCCAGCCAGATGCTATTTCAGGCACAGTCGGGCGGGCGGTCAAGAAGAGGATCTGTCCTTTCTGTTTTTTGACGCGGCGGTGCTGGCGCGGAACCTGTAGCTGTCATTTCCTGTCTCGAGGATATGACAGTGATGGGTCAGCCGATCGAGGAGCGCCGTTGTCATCTTCGGGTCACCAAAGACGTCTCCCCATTCACTGAAGCTCAGATTGGTTGTGATGATGACACTGGTGCGCTCGTAGAGGCGGCTGAGCAGATGGAACAGCAGGGCGCCCCCAGACGCACTGAAGGGGAGATAACCGAGTTCATCAAGGATCACGAGATCCAGGCGGAGCAGCCTGTCGGCAATCTGCCCGGCCCGGTTGGCGGTCTTTTCCTGTTCGAGCGCATTGACCAGGTCGACCGTTGACCAGAAGCGCGCCTTCTTGCGGTGATGGGTGATCGCCTGGATGGCCAGCGCGGTCGCCAGGTGGGTTTTCCCGGTTCCCGGACCGCCGATCAGCACGACATTTTCAGCACGCTCGATGAAGTCCCCGCTATGGAGCTGGCGGATCATGGGCTCGTTGACCTGCGTATCGGCAAAGGAGAACCCGGACAGGTCCTTGTAGGCGGGGAACCGGGCGGTCTTTGTCTGGTAGGCGATGGAGCGCACTTCGCGTTCGGCCAGTTCCGCCTTCAGGAGTTGTGAGAGGATGGGGATGGCCGCCTCGAAGGCAGGTGCCCCCTGCTCGATGAGGTCGGCCGTGGCCTGGGACATGCCATACATCCGCAATCCACGGAGCATGACCACAAGTGAAGCAGCCGCAGGATCATGACGCATGGCGGCTGTCCCTTCGCAGGATGTCATACCGCCCTGTATCGGCGCACGGTTCGTGTTCGAGCACCAGGGCCTGTGGGGCATCGAGCCGGGGAACCACGGTTCTCTTGGCATCGATCAGGCGATGAAGCGTATTGAGAACATGGGTCTTGGTCGCCACGCCGTCTTCAAGTGCCAGTTCAACCGCGCAGAGGACAGCCTGCTCATCATGCTGCAGCACAAGGGCCAGGATTTCAGCCATTTCCCGGTCGCCTCCAGGGCGCCTGAGCAGTTGATCCTGCAGGGTCCGGAAGGCGGCTGGCAATTCGGTAAACGGCGCGCCATTGCGTAGGGCGCCCGGTTTGCGCTGGATGACCGCCAGATAATGCCGCCAGTCATACACCGTGCGGCCTGGCACACCATGCGAACGCGTGATGATCCGGTCATGCACGCACAGAACTTGCCCTTCGGCGATAATGCGCAGCTTGTCAGGATAAACCCGCAGGCTGACCGGACGATTGGCAAAGGAGGCCGGCACGCTGTAGCGGTTGCCTTCGAACTGGATCAGGCAGGTTGGTGAGACGCGCTTGGTCTGTTCGACAAACCCGTCAAAGGGACGCCCCGGCACCATGAGGTGGGGACGTTCGCTTGCATGGACCTCGGAGACGCTACACGGCAATCCAGCATGCCGCAGCCGTTCCCAACGGTCCAGGCAGCGGGCTTCCAGCCAGGCATTCAGCGCCCCCAGATCGGGAAAGACGGGCAAATCCTGCCAGATCTGGCGCCGGGCATCCTGCACGGTCTTCTCGATCTGCCCTTTCTCCCATCCGGCTGCCGGATTGCAGAAGGTCGGCTCGAACAGGTAATGGCTGGCCAGGGCCATGAAGCGCAGGTTGACCTGACGCGCCTTGCCCGACCCAATCCGGTCCACGGCCGTCTTCATGTTATCAAAAATACCCCGCCGCGGCACGCCACCGAGCACGCGGAAGGCCTCGGTAAGCGCATCAAAAAGCATCTCGTGGGTCTGTAGGGGATAGGCCCTGAGTATGAAGGCCCGGCTGAAGGACAGTTTGGTGTGGGCAACCTGCAGCTTGACGCGACGGTCGGCAATGACCGCCCAGTCCTCGCCCCAGTCGAACTGGAACGCTTCCCCGGGCTGGAAGCACAGGGGCACAAAAACACCCCGACCCGTTGTCTGGCGTGCCTGGTGCTGTTCGTGTTTCCACTGCCGGATGAAAGCGGCCACCCGTCCGTAGGATCCATCATAACCCAGTGCCACAAGGTCTTCATGCAGTCGTCGCGCCGTGCGCCGATTCTTGCGGGGGCGAGCGGCTTCCAGGACCAGCCATCCCCTCAGCCTGTCAGCAAACGGGTCCAGTCGGCTGGGACGTTCGGGGACCTGGAACCGCGGTTCAATACTCTGTGCCCGGAGATATTTCCGGATCGTATTGCGTGACAGTCCCGTCCGGCGTTCGATCTCGCGGATCGGAAGATGATCCCGGCAGTGCCACCGGCGGATCACACTCAGAAGCTCCATGTCAATCACTCCAAAACCCCCCCAGCAGATGATGCCGGGGAGTGTGAAGGCATGGGTCAAATCTCGATGAAAATTTCCGCCCTACCCGGGTCAGTTCTCAGTGAAAATCAACAGCCTATGTTCCTCAGTCCGTCGCGATCCCTGATTCCGGATATTGAGCGATGGGGAGCAATAATGTCGGGATCATCGATGGCTTTCTGAACACCTTCGAAACCACGATCGACAGCGGTTTCGGTCTGGTTCGGGGCAGTGTGGTGTCGCTCGCGGGTTCGCTCTCGGTGCTGGATATCGTGCTGGCGGGGCTGTTCTGGGCGTGGGCTGCCGATGAAGACATCATCCAGCGTCTGGTGAAGAAGACGCTGTATATCGGCTTCTTTGCCTTCGTCATTGATCATTTCAGTGGCCTGTCGGGGATCGTCTTCAACAGTTTTGCCGCTCTCGGCCTCAAGGCCGGCGGAGGGACGTTAGCCCTCGGGGATTTCATGCATCCTGGCCGACTGGCGGCGACCGGCCTCGATGCCGCGCAACCGCTTCTGGATGCGGCGAGTAAACTGGCGTTTTCCTTCGGCGCCCTGGCCAGCATCGTGCAGATCCTCGTTCTGCTCCTGTGCTGGTTCATCGTGCTGGCGGCCTTCTTCATTCTCGCCGTGCAGCTCTTCGTCGCCATCGTCGAGTTCAAGCTGACATCACTCGCGGGCTTCGTGCTGATCCCGTTTGCCCTGTTCAATCGCACCGCTTTCCTGGCCGAGAAGGTGCTGGGCAATGTCGTCTCGTCCGGCGTGAAGATCATGGTGTTGGCGGTGATCTCCGCCATTGCCTCCGGCCTCTTCAAACAGTTCACGACCTCCTATGGCGACAGCGCACCCACGATCGGGCAGGCGCTGTCCGTCGTGCTGGCGTCGCTCTGCATCGTCGGCCTCGCCATTTTCGGCGGCTCTCTCGCCAACGGGCTGATCTCCGGCGCGCCCCAGCTTGGTGCCGGGGCAGTGGCCGGAACCGCGATGGCGGTGGGTGCAATGGGTGCTGCGGCTGTGGCCGCGCCCGCTGTCCTGGCGTCAGGGGGCGCGGCCGCACTCGGCGCAACGGCGGCAGCAGCGCGCGGAGGTGCTGCTGTCGCAGGTGCCGCTACCACTGTTTATTCCATGGGTGCAGCCGGACAGACAGGAGCGGCGGGTATGGCAGCCGCCGCCGGTAATGTCGGTCGCGCTGCCGGCAGCGCAGCGGCGAACGCCGTGAAAGGTAAGGCCGGAGCAGCGGCCTCTTCCCTGAAAGAGAGCTATGCCGCCGGCGGTCGTTGGGCTGCACGCGGAATGGGCGGTAGCGCTGGCGGTGATGGGAATGACGGCGGAAGCAGCGGTGGTCCAGGGCCAGGCGGGGGTGGCAATCCTGGTGGCGATGGCCCCGGCTCACCGCCAGATGGCAAGCCACCGCGCTGGGCACGGAGCATGAAGCGCCGCAATGCCGCGACCCATGCCGCCGAGGCCGCCCATGTTATCCGCTCGACCGATGGCGGCGGCGGAAGTTCCAGCATTGATCTCTCGGAAAAGGAATGAGGACGATGTTCCGTCGCTCCACCACACGCTACGGGACCACGCCCGAGCCGGTCACGCCCTATCATAAAGCCGCGCAGATTTGGGACGAGCGCATCGGCTCCGCTCGCGTGCAGGCGCGCAACTGGCGACTGATGGCGTTTGGCTCATTATTCCTGTCCGCCAGTCTTGGCGCCGGTTTGATCTGGCAATCTATGCGCGGGACCGTTGTGCCCTGGGTTGTGCAGGTCGACCATCTGGGGCAGGCACAGGTCGTGGCCCCGGCGACGGCCGGTTACAGGCCAGCCGATCCGCAGATCGCCTGGTATCTGGCGCAGTTTATCGGTGATGTCCGTGGTCTGTCGTCCGATGCTGTGGTTGTTCGGCATAACTGGCTGCGGGCCTATGACTTCACCACGACATCGGGCGCAGCAGCGCTGAACGATTATGCCCGCCTGAACGATCCGTTCTCACGCATTGGACATGAGCAGGTTGAGGTGGACATTGCCTCGGTGATCCGGGCCTCGCCCGGCAGCTTCCGTGTCGCCTGGACGGAGCGCCATTACCGTGACGGCGCGTTCACCGGCACCGAACGCTGGACCGCCATCGTGTCGGTTGTTCTGCGCACCCCGCGCGACGCGGATCATCTGCGGAAAAACCCGCTCGGAATCTACGTCTCCGCCATCAACTGGTCGAAGGAGCTAGGCCAATGATCCGTCATGCTCTTCGTTTTCTTCCTCTGCTTGTCCTGCCCCTGGCCGGATGCGCGCAGCAGTACCATCCACCCGTCATCCGCTATGACGATGCGGCTCAGGCCGTGCGCCAGCCCGATCCGCCGAAACCGGTGCAGGTCGTGGAAGTCCCGAAAATCCTTCCTCTGCCGGGCCAGCTCAAGCCGCTTCCGCCCTTACGGCGTAGCCGCTCTGCGCCCGAGGCGAGCGACCCTACCGTGAGGGTGACGCAGGCCAATCTTGCCGCTCGCATCCAGCCAACACGGGCTGGTTATGTGAACGCGGTGCAGGTTTACCCCTACAGCGCGGGCGCGCTTTATCAGATCTATGCCTCGCCCGGCGAGATCACCGACGTTATGCTGCAACCCGGCGAGAAGCTGGTCGGCACTGGGCCGGTCGCGATGGGGGATACCGTGCGCTGGATCGTCGGCGATACCACCAGTGGCACGGGCATGACCAGGCGCGTGCATATCCTGGTCAAGCCGACGCGACCGGACCTGACTACCAACCTGATCGTCAATACCGACCGGCGGACCTACCTTGCCGAATTGCGGGCGACACCGGCGACCTATATGGCGTCAGTATCGTGGGGTTATCCCGAGGACGATCTGATTGCCCTGCATAGGCAGGACAGCGACGCCGACGATGCCACCCCGGCGGAAGCGGGGCTGAATCTCGACGCACTCAATTTCCGCTACGCGATCGAAAGCGTGAAAGGTGGGGTGCCGCCCTGGATGCCTCTGCGGGCGTTCGATGACGGGCGAAAGGTGTTCATCGCGTTTCCGTCCGGTATCGGGCAGGGCGAACTGCCACCGCTCTTTGTACTGGGAGCCGATGGCGGGCCTGAACTGGTGAACTACCGCGTCCGGCAGAACTGGATGATCGTCGACCGTCTGTTCGCCTCAGCCGAATTGCGGCTGGGCGACAAGCATTCCGAGCAGCGTGTGCGGATCGTGCGCACGGATGGCAGGAAGTCATGAGCGGCGTGGAAGAGCGCCCGGAAGGGAATACGGGAGGCACCACAAGCGGAACAGGACCATCATCCCTGTCGCCCTCTGCCGATCTGCGGCTGCGCGCGCAGCGGCCACCAGTCGTAAAGCTCTCGCGCCCCGTCATCTGGACGCTGGGTGGTGTCGGGATGCTCGCGATCGGCCTCGCGCTGGGCTATGCGCTGCAAAGCAATACACCAAAGGGTCCGGTCCAGGCGGCGCAAGACACGGATGCGCGCGCCTCGGCCGACGGGCTATCGGCACTGCCCAGCGATTATACCGCCACCCCGAGGCTCGGACCGCCTTTGCCCGGCGATCTGGGCAAGCCGATCCTCGACGCACAGCGGCAGGGCCGCGCGGGACCGGTTTCCGGCATGGGAGACCGGCGTGGCGACCAGGAGATTGAGGCGGCGCGGACCAGTCGGCTCTTCGCGCAGGTCGAAGTGCGCGACGGTCAAAGTACGCAGGTGGTTCCGGTGATGGCCACCGTTCCCGGAGCGCCGGCATCGCCGGCTGGGACGGACCAACAAACCGGCAATCGTACCTTTTTGGCAGGTCAGCCGGATCGCGTGACGGTCAGCCCGGACCGGATGACGCCGCCCGCATCCCCATACGTTCTTCAGGCGGGCACGGTGATCGCTGGGGCGCTGAACACGAAGATCAGTTCCGATCTGCCCGGCCAGATCGTCGGGCATGTGACCCAGAACGTCTATGACAGTCCGACCGGACGGTTCTTGCTTATCCCGCAGGGCAGCACCCTGTTCGGGGCCTATAACAGCAGTGTTTCCTTCGGGCAGCAGCGGACCCAGATCATCTGGACTCGGCTGATCTTACCCAATGGGGATAGCTTCGTGCTGGAAAAGCTGCCAGGCGGCAACGCCATCGGCCAGTCAGGCCTGTCCGACGAGGTGAACAACCACTGGGGACAGCTTTTCAAGGCTGCCCTGGTCACGACCCTTCTCAGCGTGGGCTCCGAAGCCGGGACGTCATGGAATGAGAACAACCTGATGCAGGCGATCCGCAGCGGGGCGAGCAACGGTTTCTCCATGGTCGGCAACCGGCTGATCGATCGCAGCCTGAATATTCAGCCGACGCTGACTGATCGGCCGGGCCTGCCGTTCACGCTTGTTTTGAATCGCGATCTCGTCCTCAAGCCCTGGAAAGAGAAAGAATTTCGCCCATGACGAAGTTGAAGCTTGGTCCGATCGAGGACGACAAGCCCGTGAAGGTCACGCTGGAGCTGCCAGCCACCCTGCACCGTGATCTCGCAACCTATGCCGAGATATTAGGGCGCGGAACCGGGCAAGCGCCCATCGATCCCGTGCGTCTCGTTGTGCCTATGCTGGAGCGATTTATCGCCACGAATCGAGGGTTCGCAAAGGCGCGGCGGGCCAATACAGTAATACGCGGCGGCAATAATTATCTCTAAATGGGATAAAAGAGGCGGAACAATTCTCTCTCCATTGCTATTGGCGCAGTTTTTTGGCGGTTGCTACCGATTGCCGCGCCAAAAGGCCCAGACTTGACACACCCTGGTACTGGTGTCCAATGGCAAAATCACTTACCCTGGGGACGCAGAGAGAGACCAAAATGACGCTCGATATCCGGGGAAGCATAAAAAACACTAAGATAAGTTCGAATCAATATGTCATTTTCGAAGAACTCATTTCCAATGCTATTGATGCTTATTTAATCCGTCGGCACAGTGATGCCAATGCGCCTGCTATGGAAATCGATATTGAAGTAACTTTCTCGGCCGCAGATTTGGTTGGTGATCGTGAAACTATGTCAGTTTCATGCCGTGACAACGGTTGCGGCATCGGTGATGATCAGATTAAGGCATTTTTAACGAAGGATACATCCTACAAGGATGATCTGCCCATTGCCGGAATTGGAAAATGTAAAGGGGCAGGGCGTATCCAGTTTTTTCTTTATTTTACAGATATCTCGATTGATAGCTGCTACCGAGTTGGCGACACTGTTTTAAAGCGTGAGTTGCGTTATGCGGAGCCCCAAAAGCAGATTGAAGCAGACGATTTTATCCTGGGTTCCGGACAGGAATCGGACATTGGCACTGTTATCCAAATGGATGGGCTCAAAGAGAGTATTCGCTCACGGATTTTTCAGAATGAAGCGCTGAATAGCTTTTTTGCGGCGCCGGTAATTTGCAAGCAGATGCTTGTCGTGTTTCTTCAACGTCTGGTCAGTCTTGGTGACCAGTTGGGTGACTTTAGAATTCGCTTTGTGAGCCGTCACTGGAAACAGGATGAGCAAGTCAGAACCTTGCAGCATTCAGATCTACCTAAAGTGACTACTGACCGTCTGGTGAATGTTGAGGAGAGAGATCCAGCGACCGGTGCGGGGCTTGGAACCTACCAACAATTGAAATTGTCCCATTATAAACTTGATGCGGCTCATTATGACTTGCCGCGAAATGCAATTGCCTTTTGTGCAAAATCCTCCCCTGTGAAAGACATCACCGCACTCTATCTCCGTACGCGCGCCGAGCAGAATAATCCAGTAGGTGGCTTCCATCATATCGTCCTTATCGAAGGCGAATATCTCGACATCTGTGTTAACGAACAGCGTGACGACTTTGACAATATCCCGAGCACAATACCCAGCGGCGATCTATTTTCTGAGGGGAAGATCTCTTACGAAGATATTCATCGTGTGATCGACCCGGTCATTGAGGAAATGGTGACACCCGCCGACTGGAATAAGGATGATTTATTAAAAGAGGTCACAGAGCAGTTCGGTATCAGTGAGGCTATGCTTCAGGATACTTCGACCCGTATCGTCTATGGTGAGCCGGCGAGTAAATTAGCCGAGCGTGTTCTTAAAAAGTATCAGGAACGAGTTCTCGACGAGACTGCAGAAATTTTCACGCTTAAGCAAGAAATCCTCTGTTCTGAACCGGATTCAGATACATTCCGGAGTAAAATTAACGAATTGTCTTGGAAATATACTTCGTCACTCAAGAATTTTGATATGGCAACGCTCTCGCAACTCGTTGTACGCCGGGCGGCTATCGTCCAGATTCTGGATCTGGCCTGTGACCGAAAACTTACGATGCAGAATGTCGCTGCTGGTGTTCGCAGGAAAGACGAACAGATCATTCACAATATTTTCTTTCCTATGCGTAAGGATAGTAGAGACGTAACGGACCACGACATCTGGCTCCTGAGCGAGGAGTATCAATATTATGATTATATCGCTTCAGATATGCCATTGGCCAATATCAAGTGGGATGACGGTGAAGCTGTCTTCGAGAGCGACATTGACGCTGCAATGCAAAACATTCTCGCGAAAAGGGTGGAGGAAAATAGTGGTAAACGACCCGATATCGCGGTGTTTAGTAAAGAAGGTTCCGTGATCATTGTGGAATTTAAGGCGCCCGGTGTCTCTACAGACGAACATATCGGCGATCTATCGGAATATGCACAATTACTGGCAGCAAAGTCTGGCGGAAGACTTAAAAAATTCTATGGTTATCTTATCGGTAACGAGATTAACACACTTCGCCTTAGCGGGAATTGGACTCCGTTCCCGACGGGAAAGGGATGGTTCCAGTCCAGTCTATTGCTAGATCCTATTACTCGGTTTCCACTAGGCGAAACCTATTTTGAAATTCTGCATTTCAGCGACGTAATAGACCGCGCGAAGAAGCGTATTGCAGTTTATCAAGATAAACTCAGACTAAATTTTGACAGTAATAATATATAATATGAGTTTCATTAGGTAATTGTTTTTCCGGGCAAGGATTGTTTTCCTAATATTATAGGAAAGCAATTCATGCGTTTAGACAGCAAACATGAGTGAGTGTCGGTATCGGGGGCTGCGTGCCCCCGCAACCAGACATTATCCGCCTGATAAGACACGATGGACCCGCCCCAATGAGGCGGGTTTTTTTGTGATCGGAATCCCGCGTAGGGGGAAATCGGGATGACAGTGGGAGTGACGTAGCAATTCAACTTGCATCTAGGGTAGTGAGACGTGGAAAGCCGCGTAGCCTTGCAGTGCCGATTGCTCGTTCGATTATGACAGGCCTTATGCCTGCGCAGTGAAGAATGAAACGATTGGGCGTTTTCTGTCCGACTTTGGGGGCTGGTATTCCATGTGCCTCGTCCAGCGGGCATCATGCCAACGCTGTAGGTGGCGTTTGGTTCGCAGCCTTCGCGGACATTTCGGTAACCGGCCGTTTGAGGCCGCCTTATGATTGAGGATTGTGACTGGTAACTTACCGTCGTTAACGACGTCGTTATTGACGTCATTTGAGAGGTAAGAATGACCCAGGAAATCCTGATTGGCGTTGAACGCCGCCGCCGCTGGTCGGATGAACGGAAGCTGGCGATACTGGCTGAAGTTGGTGTGGATGGAGCAAGTGTATCGGATGTGGCACGTCGACATGACCTGACCCGCCAACATCTTTACCAATGGCGGACGTCATTCCGTCAAAGACTATCTTCCCCAGATCAGTCTGTGGCGTTTGTTCCTGTTGCTTCAGTGACGACACCTGCTGTGGCATCTGGCGGTGATCCTGACGAACTGGCCATAGTGCTGCGCAATGGCCGTAGTATCAGGGTGACGGGACATCCTGCCGAAGATCTTCTGGCCCGGGTCATCCGGATTGCGGAGACGGCATGATTGGCGTGGGCAACGGCGTGCGTGTCTATCTGGCCTGCGGGGTGACCGATATGCGCAAGGGCATATCGGGTCTGGCAGCACTGGCACAGGACGTGCTGCGTCAGAACCCGACATCAGGGGCGCTCTTTGCCTTTCGTGGTCGCCGTGGGGACAGGATCAAGCTTCTGATGTGGGACGGTCAGGGGTTCTGTCTTTATTACAAGGTGCTTGAGAAGGGACGTTTTCCATGGCCGTCTCCGGCAGAGGGCGTTGCACGCCTGACGACAGCACAGATGGCCATGCTGTGGGAAGGCATGGAGTGGAGACGCCCTTCCTGGTCTGCACCACCGTCTCGCGTGGCCTGATTTTTATGGCGTGAGAGTGCAGAACATTTTGAATTTTCTTAGGTTTTCTGCTATTTTTTCATAATGACGTCTGCACCTGCGGTCCTGCCTGATGATCCGGATACCCTGAGGGAAATGATTGTTTCCCTGCAGACCGAAGTGGCTCGGCTTTCTGCGTCAGCCCGTGCGTATGAAGCTCTTGTCCAGTCTCTCAAAATCCGGATCGCACGTCTTCAGAAACAGAAATTCGGGGCCAGTTCAGAAAAGATAGACCGTGAGATTGAACAACTCGAACTGCTCCTTGAAGATGTAAAAATCGCCATCGCGGCAGCCGATCCTTCTCCTGATATCAGGGAGCATGATGTCAGCGATGATGCACTCTCTCCCCCACGGCAGCGTGGCAAACCAAAGGTTTCTGACACGACACCACGGGAGCGTATTGTTCTCGACCCAGGTGAGGCCTGTCCTGCCTGTGGCGGTCCCCTGCGTCTTGTAGGCGAAGATGTCACCGAAATACTGGACTTTATTGCGGCAAAACTGAAAGTTGTCGAAACGGCACGGCTGAAGAAATCCTGCCGTCACTGCGAAACACTGGTGCAGCCTGAAGCACCGTCGCGCCCTGTCCCACGGGGGATGGCTGGCACCGGGCTTTTAGCCCATATCCTGGTCTCGAAATTCGATGACCACATTCCGCTTTATCGTCAGAATGAGATCTTTGCCCGTCAGGGTGTGGACATTCCCCGTTCAACCCTGATCGACTGGTGTGGTCAGGCCGTTGCCGTTCTGCGTCCTCTGACAGATCTGATCCGTCAGGATGTCGTAAAGGCAGACCTGCTACATGCTGATGATACACCCATCCAGGTTCTTGACCCCCGTCTGCGTCAGGCTGGCAAACCCCGGGGCGTGAAGGAAGGGCGGATCTGGAGCTATCTGCGCGATCCCCGCCCATGGGGAGGGAGTGATCCGCCCGCCGTGGCCTACTGGTTCTCTCCCGATCGCAAGGGGATCAATCCCCAGACCCATCTGGCACAGTTCCGGGGCATTCTGCAGGCTGACGCCTACGCCGGGTTCAGGGATCTGTATAAACCAGACGCAACAGGAACCGTGCACGTGCGCGAAGCGGCCTGCTGGGCTCATCTCCGCCGGGCCTTCCATGATGTCTGGAAGGGCAGTGATTCGACAATCGCAAGGGAAGCACTTGAACAGATCGGAGAGCTCTACGATATCGAGCGCCAGATCACCGGACACCCGGCCCCGTATCGTCTGGCTGTCCGACAGGAACAAAGCCGCCCCCGTGTCACAGCATTCCACGCATGGTGCGAAACACAGCTTGCCCGTATCCCTGGAAAGGGGGAACTGGCAAAAGCGATCCGTTATGCGCTCAACCGGTGGAAGGCCTTTACCCTGTTCCTCGAAGATGGTCGTGTCGCCATCGACAACAATCCTGCCGAACGCGCCATACGGCCCGTATGCGTGGGGCGAAAAAATTATCTCTTTGCCGGATCCGACACCGGGGGCGACAACATCGCTGATGCCATGACGCTTATCGAAAGCGCAAAACTCTCCCGGCTTAATCCGCACGATTACCTCGCCGACGTCCTGGCCCGTATCAACGAGCACAAGATCAACCGGCTCCACGAACTGTTGCCATGGAACTGGAAACCCGTGAATACACTGCACAGACAGGCCGCATAATCAAGGCGGCCCAGAGCGGCCGGTTACGACATTTCTGAGTTTGATATCAGTTGACATCAAGATTTTGCATCAAAAATGCTAATGCTGCGAAGGTTTAGAGATGCAAGCAGAATAATGGCGGTTTTCTGCCGTTTGTAGCGCTTTGTGGATGATGCGACTCTGTGGTTTATACACATTATCCACAGGGTTATTCACGGGGGTGTACATAGGGTGTGAGTCAGGTTGAAAAGCGCTGTGCGGACAATTGTCCTTACACAGCGCTACCCGCTTAAAAGAATGCAGGCTGATATTATTCAGCGCCCTGATGCTTCTCAATATCGTGGAACGCGCTATCAACAGCCGCAGAGAACTTGGACTCTGGGTTTTCGATACAGAACTGTTTTATTTTTTCTGAGCCGTAAGTCATGTTGCTGACGAAGTCATTTGGGTTGGCGTTCGGGTTGGCCTGCGCCAGATCATTACTAAGACCACTGATATAGCCCTGTGCCCAGGCCATGAACTTTTCTTCGGACCGGGGGTTAATATCCAGAAGCTTCAGATATTTTTCGCAGGAAAAGTTGCCAAGACCAATAACACTGGTTTCAGCATGTGCTGGATGCGTGAGCAGGAGTGCAATATTTAAAAGAAAAATGGTTTTTACGGTTATACTCCGCAGCATCATGGTTTTCCTTCTTGTGGCTAATGTGCCTGTTTCATTTTGTTATGGATGCCCTATGGCATATTTATGCTGAAAAATCTCTATGTTCATAATGCAAGCCCGCATTTAGGGGGGGATTTATAAATTTCTGCCAGACATTCATTTAATTTAAACATATATTCATTGTGTTCCATTTTATTCGATTATCATCAGACAAAATTAACCTTTTATTCTGGTTGGAATGGTTTGGGTTTTACTGGCGTCTATCAGAATTTGTCTTATGATTTGTTAGAGTCTCCTGCATAATAAACAATGCAGCATGTAATGTGACCCACGCGTAGGCTATTCACCCTTTGCTGGTGTGTTGGAAGGAGAAGGTATTGTCCTTTATTGACCAGCTTGGGCTGCATGTACCTGTCTTGCAGGCACCTATGGCGGGCGTTTCCACCCCGGCTCTGGCCGCAGCTGTGTGTAATGCGGGTGCGCTGGGGGCTCTTGGTCTCGGTGCGGTGGATGCGGAAGCTGCGCGTGGGATGATAACAGAGCTGCGGGTTCGTACATCCCAGCCTTTTAACGTCAATCTGTTCGTGTACAGGGCGCCTGAGCGGGACCCACAGCGGGAGGCCGCATGGCTTGAATGGCTGCAACCGCTGTTTGCGCAGTTTGGTACATCCGCGCCAACCGCACTGCAGGCTCCTTACACCAGCTTTGCTGATGACCCGGACATGCTGCGGATGCTGCTGGAGGTTCGCCCGCCTGTCATCAGCTTTCATTTTGGGGTGCCAGATGCAGAAACCGTGGCGGCGCTGCGCGGCATAGGGGCCATTCTGCTAGCAAGCGTGACCAGTCTGGCAGAAGCGCGCACGGCAAAAAAGGCTGGAATGGATGCGGTTATAGCCCAAGGGGTAGAGGCCGGGGGACATAGAGGAATGTTTGACCCGAATGCGCCGGATGATGGGTTGGGTGTTGTTGCGCTAACGCGGCTTCTGGTGCGTTGGGGGCGCTGCCCTGTTGTGGCGGCCGGTGGCATTATGGATGGTGCGGGTGTTGCGGCCATGCTGGATTTGGGGGCTGTGGCAGCCCAGATGGGCACGGCGTTTATTCCATGCCCGGAATCCGCAGCGGATGAGGCCTACCGGCGGGCCCTGCTGGGGCCTGCGGCATACCATACCCGGTTGACCAAGCTTATTTCCGGCAGGCCGGCACGGGCGCTGGCAAACCGTTTTACGGCATTGGCGGACAGGGCGGATGTGCCCACACCCCCAGCCTACCCCATTGCGTATGACGCAGAGAAAGCCCTTAACGCTGCCGCCAGAGCATGTGATGAAGCTGGGTTTGGGGCGCAGTGGGCAGGGCAGGGTGCCCCTTTGGTGCGCACCATGCCAGCCGCCCGACTGGTGCAAACAGTGCAGGCGGAACTGGCTCTGGCCCGTGCGGGCCGCCGGTAAGGGGCGTTAGGCCGCTTTAAGCTGGGCTTCGGCAAATTCGTAATTGGCGAGCTTGTCGAGGTAGTTTGTAATGTAGTCCGGGCGACGGTTGCGGAAATCCAGATAATAGGCGTGTTCCCACACATCCAGCCCCAGAAGCACCTGCCCGTGTCCTTCTGCCAGAGGGTTGGAGCCATTGGCGGTTTTGGTTACGGCCAGCTTGCCAGAGGGCGAAAGCACGAGCCATGCCCAGCCGGACCCGAATTGCGAAATGGCGGCTTTTTTAAACGCTTCCTTAAACGCTTCCACACTACCAAGATCCTGTTTGATTTTGGTTTCCAGCGCGGTGGGAATAGCCCCGCCGGTGGGGGAGAGATTGTTCCAGAACAGGATGTGGTTCCAGTGTTGCCCGGCATTGTTAAAGACCGGAGCCAGATCAGGCTTGCCCTTAACGGCCAGAATAATTTCCTCAAGAGATTTGCCCTGTAGTTCCGGTTTGGCTTCCACAAAGCCGTTAAGTGCCGTCACGTAGGCCTGATGATGCTTGTCGTGGTGCAGTTCCAGAGTTTCCTGGCACATGCCTTTGCCAGCAAGGGCATTGTAGGAAAATGGGAGGGCTGGCAGTTCAAAAGCCATGACGGGTTCCTTTATATGACGTTTTTCAATAGGACAGGCCGCGCATAATGAGGCGCGACCCTGCACCTGCTCCGGTTGGGGAGCAGGCACGCTACAGGTTAGTAACTCCCGCTTTCATGCGGGGTTTCAGTCACTATTGTGTTTGAGCTCGAATTCGACGGGCACGGTCAGGGTAATCTGCTCTCCCGGCACGCTGTCAGGCGGCGTTGGGAGGGGTTCAGCACGATGGACAAGGGCCAGAGTTTCCTCATCCAGCAGGGCATGGCCGGAGCTGGCGGCCAGTCGGGCGGACAGGACGTGGCCTTTGCGGTTCATGGTGAATGTGAGTTGAGCTGTACCTTGTTGCTGCGTAGCCTGAGCTTGTGCCGGGTAGCGCTTGTATTTTTCCAGCCGCCCCAGCAGCAGCCCTTGCCATGTTGCAGGTTCATGCGCGGTTTGGGAGGAGGCCAGACCCGGCGGCGGAGCGGCCTGCGTTGTGGAAGAGGGGGCGGAAAAAGCCGGAGGCGCTGTGGTTTGCTCAGCTGTTTTTTGCAGGTCTGGTGCAGGCTTGGGCAGATGCGGCACAGGTTTGTGCTTTTTAACAATCTTCTGGAGTTTTTCAGGCGCGGGTACGGGCACTGGCGGGTTGGGTGCCGGAGCCGGTGGTGCGGAAACCTCGGGCGGGAGTTCGGGGGCTGGGTCTGGTTGCGAGAGGGTCTGCTGTGGTCCGGGCGGGGCATCCGTTGGCGGAGAGGGGATGGAAACAGGCGTGGGAGCCAGATCCATGGCAATGGCCGCCGGAGGCGCTTCCTGCGTAGGGATAGCCGCAGGCGGTTGTAGCAGAACCCAGCACAACACCCCACCGCTAACAGCACTGACTGCGAGAAGTGAAAGACCCCATAACAAGTTTTCGCGGCGCTGCTCCCGGCGCAGCAGGTCCGCCTGCCAGTGGCTGAAAGAAAAGTGGGGGAGGGGAGATATATGCCCGCTCATGGTGCTTGCGTGCTTTCTTCCTGCCCTTGCAGGTTGACCAGCGCAACCTTGAGGTATCCGGCAGCCCGTAGCTTATCCATAACGCTCATAAGGGTACCGTAATCCACGCTTTTGTCGGCCCGCAGAAAAATGCGTTCGTCCTTATTCCCTTTTGCTGCCGCGTTCAGGGCGTTGGGCAGGTCATTCTGGGTGACGCTATCTTCCCCCAAAGCCAGAGTCTGGTCTGCCTTTATGGTTAGAAAAACCGGGTTATCTGGCCGTGGGGCCGGTTTTTCCGTGGAGGAGGGCAGGTCAACTGGTACGTTTACGGTTGTTAGCGGGGCGGTGACCATAAAAATGACCAGCAGCACCAGCATGACGTCAATAAACGGTGTGACGTTGATCTCATGCGCCTCATGCGGGTTTTCATCTGTATGACGCAGGCGGATGGCCATGGCTGCCTTACTCCCTTGCCCTGTTTACTCGGCGCCAACGGAGCGGTTGCCGAGCCGTACGACCTGCCCCTTGGCCATCAGGCTTTGCATCCGCCCCAGATCGCGCGAGACCAGACGCATGACAAGGGAGGCAAGGTCCGCCACCTGTGCGCGGCACCCGGCACATTGGCGGGCCAGATGGTTGTAGATGACAACAGCAGGAATGGCGGCCACCAGCCCCAGTGCCGTGGCCAGAAGAGCCTCTGCAATACCGGGAGCCACAACGGCCAGACTGGTCGCCTTGGTGGCGGCAATGCCGGTAAAGGACGTCATAATCCCCCATACCGTGCCAAACAGCCCCACAAAGGGAGAGGTGGCGCCAATGGTGGCCAGTAGCCCTGTACCACGCATCAGGCGGCGGCCTTCGGCAGCTTCCAGCCGCTCAAGGTGCAGGACAATGCGTTCCTTCAACCCTTCCGTGTCATCAGGAATATCGTGCGAGCGGGTGCGTTCTGCTTCTGCGGCCATAACCAGTGTATGGGCAATGCGGCAGTCGCGGGTATAGGCCTCGGCCCCATCCAAAGTTTCGGCGTCTTCCAGAATACTGTCAGCCTGTTTCAGGCTTTTTTTAAGCGAATGAACTCCACGGATTTGGCAATCAGCACCGTCCAGCTCAGCAGGCTGGCCAGTGCCAGAATGACCATAACACCCTGAACAATGGCACCTGCGCCAAGAAACATATCCCACGGGGAAAAACTCTGTGAAAGCAGTGCGGCAGAAGGCATGGTTTAAACCTGTTCAACAATAAAGTTCACTCTTCACCACAGGGGAAAACGCCGTTGTCTGGAGGATAAGGCGTTCGGGCATGTCTCAACCTGTGTCTGAGGCTTTGGTTTTGTCCGGCGGGTTGAGCCGGTGTGAACCGCGTACCCGTGCAGTGGGTGAGCAATGCCTAAACACAAATTTAATTGCAAGTGAGAATCTTTATCAAATCAAAAAAACAGGAGTCAGACCGTCCGGTCCATAAACATCATTTTTTGATTATTCGATGATAAATCAAACAGAAACAGAAAAAACTGCTTCCGAGTTGCGTGCGCGGGTTGTGGTAAAATTAACACAATCATCACGGGAAGGCGATTCTTGATGTTGAGAATCATTTGCATATCAGGGCTGACTAAAATTATGAGACGGTGTGTTTCAATCATGTTTTGACAGCGTTCAGCCTTATCCCAAGGGGCTGAACGGGGAGTATAGTGAATGGGTTACTCACAGCGGCCCCCAACACAGACCAGGACGTTGCGAACCGCCATGGCCATCGGTGTTTCGGTGGGTTTTGGTCTTGCCGCAGGGGAGGCCGAGGCACAGGAGTTGCAAGCTGGAACCGAACCATCCTCGTCAGATCATGCCATCAAGCTGCCTGCCGTGCGTGTGGGTGGCCACAGCACGCAGGATGATCAGGACGGTTATCAGTCTGGGAATACCAACAGTCAGGTTCTCAATATTGCCAGAATGCCTGATTCCGTGCGGGACACGCCGCAGACCATCAACGTTATCCCGCAGGAGCTGATCAAACAGCAGCGTGCCTTTACGTTGGATCAGGCTCTCAGCAACGTGCCCGGCATTACCCTTTCCACGGGGGAAGGCGCGGGCGGGCTGAACGGGGACCAGTTCCGTATTCGTGGCCTTCAGGCCCGTGGCGATATGTACACGGATGGTCTGCGTGATTTTGGCACCTACACGCGTGACATGTTCAACACCGAGAGTGTTGAGGTCATTAAAGGCCCATCGGGTGAATATTTTGGTGCCGGTAACGTGGGCGGGGTTATTAACCAGAGCCAGAAGCACGCGCACCTTGGCAACCAGTTCAGTTATGACCAGTCCTTTGGTAGCGGCCCCCTCTTCCGTGGGGCGGGGGACATCAACTACCAGATCAACGATGACATGGCCATTCGGGTGAACGGCATGTTCAACCGTCAGGACATTGTTGACCGTGATAACGTCAGCGCCAACCGCTATGGCGCGGCTGTGGATTTTGGTGTTGGCCTGCGGAGCAAGACGTCCTGGCACCTGACATGGCAATGGTTGGGGAGTGACAGCAACCCAGACTACGGGGTCAGCATGTTGCAGGTGAACGGCATATACCGCCCGATTACCGAATACGGCCTGCCGCGCAACACCAGCTATACCCGTAGCTTTGACCGCGACCAGTCCAACATCCATACGCTGACCTCAGGGCTAAAGTCCGAAGTCAACAGCTGGCTGACCATTACCAATGATACGCGCCTGAGCCTGTATGACCGTGAATATGCGGCCACCACGCCAGCGGCCTGTAGTGGAACCTGTGCGACCAGCTTCCTTAGTGGTGGCAATCCGACCCTGCCATATGGCGCAGGGGGTGGCGCCGCGTACCGCCAGCAAGGCTGGGGTGTGCAGAACGTGTTTATGGGGCGTGCCCGCTTTAACACCGGTTTTGTCAAACATGACCTGAAGGCCGGGGTCGATATTAACTACACGAGTGATTCCCGCTGGCCCGGAAAATATACCGACCGGACAAATAACCAGACCATTCGCAACCCGCAGTACCAGTCTAGTGCTACAACGCTGACCTTCCCGGACTCTGGTTATGGTAATGCCAATGCGCGGGATCTGGGCCTGTTTATTGCGGACAAGATCCAGCTAACCAAGCAGCTTGCCCTGTTTGGAACCGGGCGGTGGGATTCCTTCTCCAGCTCGTATTACGCCCGCTCCACGCAGGCCAATGGCCGCGCGGAACAGAAATCTGACCGGTGGAGCCCTTCTGGCAGCATTGTCTATTCACCGTTCAAAATGGCGTCTTTCTACTTCACGTTCGCCCGGTCCTATAAGCCTGTCGGGACTGATGTGTCCTCTCTGGTGACCATCAAACCGCAGGCGGGTGACGTAGCGCAGAAGGGGGTTAACCTCTCCCCGCAGCGGAGTGACCTGTTTGAATTCGGCACAAAGGCCGACTTCCTGCACAAACGGCTGGGTACAACCCTGTCCTTCTTCCAGATTAGCGAAAACAACTCGCGCTATTATGACACCAATGGCGACATGGAAACCGGTTTTGCAGATTCCGGTAGCGGCCGCCGCATTCGTGGTGTTGAACTGAGTGCAACCGGAAAAATTACGGAAGACTGGCAGATCTTTGCTTCCTACTCCTATATGGATGGCAAAGTAACGCACAGCACCACAGGGGATAACGGCAAGACCGCACCACAGGTGCCCCATAACACCATGTCGGTTTGGAGCTCTTACAACCTGTCCCGCGCGCTGCTTCGCCCGAACTGGGGTGATCTCAAAATTGGGGGTGGTGTTCAGTATGCTTCCGGTTACTGGGCTGGTCCCGATACGACCAATACCGCACGTATGCCCTACAACTTCAACTTCAATGGCATGTTGTCATGGGACTACAAGCATTACCGCGTGTCGTTTAACGCCAATAACATTACCAACCACCTGAATTATGCCTCGTCGTTCTCTACCGGCCGTGCAGTGCCTGCGGCAGGACGTACCTTTATTGGCAACGTTGGCGTAACTTTCTGAGCATCTTCAATTCTGTATTGTGGCGGACAGGGACCATGCTGTGTTCTGGACCAGAGGACGACAACACAACGCTTACGGCCTCTGCCGCAGCAATACAGCAGGAGGATGCGGACCCGCTTCCTCCTGTTGAAGGGCAGCTTCTGCTGGCCCAGATTTATCTGGACCGGCAGCAGATGCACGCTGCCTTCAGCATGATTGAGGTTGCCGCCAGAAGTGGTGACGCCAAAGCCCTGAACATGCTGGGGCGGGCCTATGAGCGAGGGTGGGGTATTACGCCCAACCCTTTGCTAGCCCTGCAATATTTTGAAATGGCCGCACGGCAGAATTACGGATGGGCTTTTTTCAATATGGCCGATCTGTATCTTTCCGGTCAGGGAATCCCGCGTGATGTTCCGCGGGCTTACGCGTTGTACGTCAAGGCAGCGCAGGCAGGAGTTGCAAAAGCGTTAAATATGATTGGTCTTTTGCAAGAGGACCAATCACCCTCTGGCGTTGCTGCGGCCCGCCAGTACTATCAGGCCGCAGCCGATGCGGGGGATTGTTGGGGTGCGCTCAATATGGCGCGTCTGGCCCTACAGGAGGGA
Organism: Acetobacter ghanensis; assembly: GCF_001499675.1. Taxonomy (NCBI): domain Bacteria; kingdom Pseudomonadati; phylum Pseudomonadota; class Alphaproteobacteria; order Acetobacterales; family Acetobacteraceae; genus Acetobacter; species Acetobacter ghanensis. The sequence goes on along the minus strand of NZ_LN609302.1, from coordinate 264,706 downwards.
GACACCGCTTGCGCACAGGTGTTTTTTCATAAAACACTCGAAACCGGGTTTGATGCGTGTTTTATCGCCATGAAAAAACTGCTGCCTTTTATGCCCGAGCCCTACCGAACGGAATTGCTTGCCCGCGTGGAGCAGCGGCTGGGCAAACAGTCCTAACGGTTTGCGCGGCTGGCGGGGCCTGTTTCTTGCAGGAAAAAGGTTAGAACCCCAGCCAGTACAATACCCGCCAACCCAAAGCTGAATGCCTGCGTAAACTGCACACCGGTCAGGGGTTGGCCATGACCAAGGTGCTGCAAAAACGCGGCAAACAGGGGCGAGACAATGGCGCTCATGACAAACACCAGAAAATTGATTGCCCCCGTAGCACTCCCTTTAACCTCGTCTGCATTGACCTCCTTGATAATGGAATAGGGGATCATGGCGGCGCCAGAGGCAACACCCAGCATAAAGGCCAGTACATAAGGCGGAAACGTGTTGCCCGGCAGGTAGATAATGGCAGCCACGGTTAGCGCCATAACCACAATGCCACCAAGTAGAACGGGTTTTCTGCGGCCTATGCGGTCGGTCAGGTAGCCAAGGGCAGGGCAGCCCACCATCCAGCCCACTGGCACCATGGCTGCGCGCATAACGGCCTCATGGTACCCAATATGCCAGCTTTGGGTCAAAAAGGTTATGCCCCACGTCATGCTGCCCACGGTTGTTGGTAAAAACAGAAGGCCAGAACACAAACCGCACAAATAGGATTGTGGGTTGGAAAGCACACTTTTGTAAGGCGCAAACATGGAACCGGCAGAATGGCTAACCACGTGTGCAGTTTTATGCTCCTGCGGGGTCAGGAAAAATATAAAAACGGCAACCAGCGCAATAAGGCCGCCCGTATCAATCCAGAAAAAATGCCAGTTAATAACATCATGAATCAACCACGCCACGGTGGATTGGCCCATGGCGCCCCCCATCATGCCCGCGCATTGGGTTACACCCACGGCTGTTGCCAGATGCTGTTTGGAAAAACCGCGTGCCGCCAGATAAACTGCACCAACAAACGCAAAGGCTGACCCCGCGCCCTGCATAAGGCGGCCAAGGCCAGCCACCCATTCGTTCCCCCAGCCAAACAGGCAAGTGCCCGCCGCCAGAACCAGCGCCCCGAAGGAAATGGTGTATTTGGCCCCCCACCGGTCCACTGCCGCCCCCGAAATAATGGAGCACAGGGAATAGGTGTAGTAATAAAGCCCAAGCAAAGACCCCAGACCAACGGTTGTCAGCCCAAAGGCGGAGACCAGTTCCCCCACCATAACGCTGGGTGCGGAGCGGGTGGAATATTGCAGCCAGTAAAATATCAGGCACAAAAACCACGCAACAATATAGGCCGTCTGGTTGGTTAAGACGGGTTTTTCTGTATGGGGGGTAACAGGTTGCGGGGCCTGTGGCATGAGATGATCCCGTGAAATTTATTTTAAATTAAGTATTTTACTGCGAACTTATAAAAAGGATTTCCTGCATTTTTACAAGGTAAGGCACGTGGCCCCTATGGCGCTGCCCGTGCGGGCGCACGCAGCCAGATGCCGGTGTGTGGGGGGCATTACGGTCATATTATGGGGCGTAGGCTGGCAGGGTAGGGAATGAGGCGGCCTGTTGCCGCCAACAAAACCGTGCCAGACACGAAATGGTGCGCGGGGAAAAATCTTTCCCCGCCTTTGTCGTATATGCTCTTGGGAGCTCTGTTTATGCTGCGTGTCGTCTCAGGCAAGCAGCAGAACAATAACCAGCCCCCACATGGTCAACAAGGTGTTGCTCACGGCGTAGGGTAATGTGTAGCCCAGCATGGGCACATTGCTTTTTGCAACATCGGCCACCATGGCAACAGAGGCCGTGCTGGTGCGTGCGCCCCCGCAGCATCCCAGATTAATGGCCGGATCAAACCGAAAGATGTATTTGCCAATAAGAGGGGCCAGCAGCATGGGCAGGGCACTGGCAAACACACCCCAGAAAAACACGCTTATCCCGGCTTCCTGCAACCCTTTGATAAAGGTTGGCCCAGCCGAAATGCCTACAACAGCGATAAAAATATTCAGCCCTACGGTGTTCATGAACCAGATGGACGCTGCGGGTACATTCCCCAGCCGTGGAGTGACGCTGCGCAACCAGCCCAGAACAAGCCCCGCAATAAGCGCCCCACCGGAGGAGGACAGGGTAATGGGCACACCCGCGATGGGGAGTACGAGTGAGCCAAGGAGGCCCCCCACAAAAATACCGCCCCCCACCAGTACCATGCTGGTCACATTGGTCGGGCGGTCCGCGTAACCAACATTTTTGACCACCTCTGCCACATGCCTGCGGCTGCCGGTAATGTTGATAATATCCCCCCGGTTGAGGGCAGTCTGGGAGAGGACGGGAATTTCCACATTCATGGAACCGCGACGGATCGCATTAATGTAAATGCCCCGCGCATAGGGGGCCGTGGAGAGGTCGATCAACCGCTGGCCATTCAACTGTTTGCTGGTGACGACCACATCAACCGTTTCCACCGGAATTTCGATCAATTCCTGATCAGCCACTTCTTCTGCATGGTTCGACCAGTACACCAGAGCGTCATGCGGGCCGGAAACCGCAACAATGTCGCCGACTTGTAGAACGGTTGAGCCGTCAAAGGGAACAAGTTTGCCGTCACGACGCAGATTTTCCAAAAAGATGCGTGTTTTTTGCGTTTTTTCGGCTTCGGCTACAGTTTTACCGGCAATCAGGCCAGCCGTTTCCAGCTTGTAGGCGCGTACGATGTAGTTGTGCCATGCACTTTCGGCATCTTCGTTCGTGGAGCGGATGTTCATGTCGCGTTCATAACGCTCACATTCCTGCGCCAAATTAATGCGTAAAAGTTTCGGTCCCAAAAATGCCAAAATCCAGCCGGTGCCAACCGTGCCAAACAGGTAGGTAACCGCATAAGCCACGGGAATGGCGTTTAATTCGGACTGGATCTGCCCATCTGTTAAGCCACTGCGATTGATGGCATCGGTTGCCAGACCAATGGAGGCGGAAATGGTCTGAGACCCGGCCAGAAGCCCCTCTGCCATGCCCGGACCATAGCCCGATACAATGGCCGCCACATACACGCACAGCAGGCATAGGGACGAAATGATGACGGCAAAAATCGCCTGCGGCAAACCGTCATTGGCGATGCCGCGCACAAACTGCGGACCAACACCAAACCCCACGGCAAAAAGGAACATGATGAAAAAGACGGATTTGACCTGAGGTGAAATAACAATGTCCAACTGACCAACCACAACTCCGGCCAGCAGTGTGCCCGTTACGGCTCCCAGACTAAAACTGCCAAATTTGAGCGACCCCACCCAGAACCCGATGGCGAGTGTTAGAAAAATTGCCAGATCGGGGGAAGCGCGTAGCGTTTCGGCAATCCAATGCACTGTCATGTGTAAGCTCCTTTACCCGCAAGGCACAGTCTTGCAGAGCCTATGCAAAAAAACTCCCGCACGGATGGTGCGGGAGCAAACCGGGGAGGTGTGTTCAGGTTTTGTTGGAAACACGTTTGAGCAGCTTCAGCCCCAAAGCTTTGTTAAAACCGTGGATTTCCTTAACGTCCAGCTTACGCATGAAGTCCACAATGCCTTGAGTAATTACCTGTCCCGGCACCATGATGGGAAAACCCGGCGGGTAGGGAATAACAAAGTTGGCAGAAACCAGTGTGGGCCCGGATTGCAGGCGTTGGTCAATTTCGGGGCTGTCTAGCGCAATATATTCGCATTCGGACTCTTTATACGCATCGTAGAAGGCACGGCGGATGTCGCCATGCAGGGTTGTTGCCGTGGCTTGCTCGCGGTACTGGTCATCAAAACAGCTAAAGTTGGGCAGTGCAGGGAGGTCGTCTACTAGTTCATGCACTTTATGCGCGAATGATTTCTGATACCCATCGTCATTATCAAGAATTTTCTTGTCAATATCAGTGGCAATATCAACCAGAACGCGTATGAGCAGTGCAATGTCGGAGCGGGTGTTGTTGATGTTGGATTGCAGCAGCACGCTGTTACGCGATGTTTTGTTCAACTGAATATTGAATTTGTCCGCCAGAATGTTTTTGAACGTCGTGCCGTCAAAGCCTGCCGCCCCGCATGAGAGGGTCATACGGGTGGGGTCCAGCAGAAATTCATCGCTCTTGATCGACTGGAGCGCTTGGTCCCAGCTTATGTCGGGGGTGTTGTAATCCGCCAGACCGGACTTGCGGTAGGCTTCCGGGATCATCTCTGCGGAGTTGAGCACGCGGAAATATTTGGAAATAAGAGGGTGGTTGTTAACCTGTTTGCGAATTTCGAGCGCAATCTGCAGGGCATTGCTGACCAGCCCATACCCTTCAAGTTGCATCTGCCGCCGTGCGACATCGAGCGATGCAATAATCTGGAGATTGGGGCTGGTGGAAGCATGTGTAAACACCGCCTCATGGAACTGGGATTCCACATGCTCAAAATCCACATCCCTGACCAGCACAATGGACCCCTGACGCAATGCGGACATGGACTTATGCACCGAGTTGGTCTGGTAAACCCGCAGCCGCACAGCACGGGGGTCTGGCACAAGCCGGGTGTTCAGAAGGGTTTCATCATCGGGGTTTTCGCCCAGCGTGCTGGCCTGCTCGTCCCATGCCTTCTGGGCTTCCGGTCGGGCCAGAGCCTCGGTCAGGGCTGCAGCAGCCCCCATGCCCGTGCGCTGGCGCAGCAGAGGCGACCAGTGGGCAAACCCGAACCATGCCTCATCCCATAGAAAAATCAGGTCTGGTTTAATGGCAAGGCACTCTTCCGATCACCCTGCGCGTGTCGTACACATGCCCGTCAAAGGTGCAGTTGGTCAGGTCAACCATTTTGACGCGCTCAAGGTCCCCATGGGCTTTGAGCGTCAGCAGCGCCTGCTTGATCGTGCGGAGGGGTACGCCGCCATACATGGAGTATTCAGCAAGTGGAAAGGCTTCTACGTAATAGGGCAGCGCACCGGCCAGCACACACCCGTAATGGTGGGATTTGTGGCAGTTACGGTCCAGAATAACAATGTCACCGGGGGCCAGCAGGGCCTGCAACACCATTTTGTTGCTGGTGGATGTACCGTTGGTTACAAAAAATGCGTGATCGGCGCCAAAAGCTTGCGCGGCCATGGCCTGCGCATCCTTAATGTTGCCTGTTGGCTCCAGCAGGCTGTCCAGTCCGCCGGTTGTGGCGGAGCTTTCGGCCAGAAAAAGGTTGGGCCCGTAGAACTCGCCCATGTCGCTAATCCAGTTGGATGTAAAGACTGACTTGCCACGGGCGATGGGCAGGGCATGGAATGTGGCAATGGGGCGCTGCGCATAGCGTTTGAGGTTATCAAAAAAAGGCGTTCTGTAACGGTTGCGAATTCCTTCCAGTATGGACAGGTGTAACTCCAGCGGTTCTTCCATCTGGTAGAAAATTCTATTGAACAGACGGCTTTCCGGTTTGCCTGCCAATGTTTCTATATTTCTGTCGCTCAGCAGGTAGATATCCATTTCCGGACGAATTTTTTTAATGGCCTGCGCAAGTTGCAGGACCAGTGTTTCGTCATCTTCAATGGTTGAGAAATCGATAACGCTCTGGAAGGCAGCCAGCAAAGGGTTGTCCACGGCGTTTTGCGCGGCAAAGCCTTCGTACAGGACCACAGCGCTAATGTCGGGGTTCAGCAGGATGCCTGTCAGGGCGTCCTGTGCGTTGCCCACTACGACTGGCTGGTAAATAAAGTCGTCCTCGGGGCGGCGGACCCCGCGTGCTTCTTCCTGAATAATGGGCCAGCGCGAGGGGGCGTGCGGCACAACACTCAGGACTTCAAAATAAGGGGTGTTTTTAAGGTGTGTTATGGCCTGAGGTAACCGGTTGAGCGGTTCATCCTCATGGTCATCCATATTCCACGAGGAGGCATCCCGATGGTACTTGCGTGAAACAATGGTTGTGGAAATGCGCTGGGCAAGGCGTAGAAAAGCCTTGTTATCATCTTCAATAAGGCAGTTTTTCAGCCGGTCGAGGAGTTGTGCGCCAGGATATGCAAAAAATTTTTCCAGCTCATCAAGCTTACCCAAGGAACTGGACAGGTTTTTTTTAATATCAACAGCATTGTTGCCAGACCATTTGCGGGCAAGGCTTAAAACCGCAAGCCAGCGATCCGCGCGTAAGGCCGGTGTTGCCAGAGACGCGCTGATGAGCGAGCGCGTAGGTGGTGTGCAGGAAGAAGAATCCGTCATGTACGTTTTTCCTGTTTTATGAAAAACCAAAGAAAAATAAGTGTATTTGTGGTTTTGTATGGAAAACCGTCTACTTGTTGACAGGAATTGTCACGACCGCGCCGGGATTGAGGGTGGTTTTGGAAAGTTCAAGAAGCATCTGGGTAATTGTAAAAGCCAGTTTGCTTTCAAAATCACCCCTCTCAATCCAGTAGTAATAATGGTCGTACAAAATGGACACAAACGCATTGGCAGGCTCTTTGTGGCCCGAATGGATGTCCATCAGAGGTTTTTCCCCATGGTTTCCCAGAATATCAACAGCTTTCCGGGTATTGCCAGAGGAGACCTCGTCTTCGGGAATTTGAATCTGGTAGGCGATCTGACCCAGAATGCTTAACATGCTGCGGGTCAGAAGCTTGATCTGCCCGGGTTCGGGTTGGCCTACGCCGTACACCACTTCCATACGGTCATGCTTGGAAGAAAAATTGAGCTGTTTTCTGGTTCTATCAACAATGCTAGACAGGTTTGGGTCGGTTGTTGATGAAATGCTCATGAAAACACGACTGTTTTCAACATCTTTTCCCGTTGTGCTGCTGTTTTTCTGTAATTGAATATTCAGCAGGCCAGCGGCCTGTAGCAACCGCAGGTCATGCACCAGACTGAAAAAATCAACACTATGGGACTCAACCGTTGCATCCAGATCGCCCGAGTTACGAGAAAATGGACGATTGTTACTCATGATATTGATAGACTGTACAGACAGGCGCAACAGAACGTCTATGGGCAAGCCGCCCATGGCAAGGGGGAGCAGGCTGGCTGGGGGGAGCGGGCGCAAAAAATTATGGGCGTAGGCATCGCCCGTAACGGGCTGAAAGGTAAAAGTTGGACTTTCCTGTAACTGCGCGGCAAGTCCCCCATTGGGGCGGATCGGAAAAGTGTCCGATGCCACACCAAGAAAAGCGTTTCTTTGAAGCTGGTAGCCGGAAATGAGCTGGGTGGTGTCTAAAAATCCGGGGGTGTCTGCGTAGCGTAGGCGCACAAGGTTGGAAAGGGTTTGTCTTTTGCTGGCCTCAATCATGGAGCTTGCATATTGGTCCTGGTCTTTGCCCAGCTTATAACTGCCAATACTGTAGCATCCGCTTGTTAATAAAATGAGAGAACAACACAATATTCGATTAGCTGTACGTCTCATATGCCACCTTTCAGAATGTTAAATTAGATTAAACATTCTATAAACAAGATATAATGTATTTTTTAGAGCATTATTTTTTCACTCTATCAAGGAAATACACAGTTATAATTTTTATGATTTTTGTTTTTCCAGAATAATCGTGTTTAATATTTTATAACAAGTCATTTAATTCTTATTGGTTGTCAGTGCGCGGCATCAGCGCTGTCGGCTTTTCACGGCATCGTACGCAAGCAGGTCTGTGCAGACACATGCTCTGGCGTGTGGCATTTTTTGTGGGAATAAAAGGCACGTCACCAATGCCGTCACGGCGGCAAAATGGAAAACCCTTTTTGTGTGTGTTTGGTGTCCGCGGCGGGATTCGAACCCACGGCCCCAGGATTCATCCCACTACAGTTTTCACAGCCGCTCCGTTGCCAGAGCGTTTGTGGGCTGGACTGTCCCTTTGCCTTGGGCCTGCGCAAACAGGTCTTTAGGCACCGCCCGTCCAGTCTCTACACCTTCCGTCCATAGGGGACGGCTTGGCTCGGGATTGGCAAGGCCCTTGCAGGCCGTAGCGTTCCCCGACTTTGAGCGGATTCACCATAATGTTTCCAGTTATGGTGCCCAATTTAATAGGAATCCTGTGCTCTATCCTGCTGAGCTACGCGGACACACCGGTTTTGTATACTGAATGCCCATCCCCCGGACAAGGGGAAAAGCAGGACCTAGCGGCGGCTGTACAGGGCCGCACGGGCCGCCAGCGTGGCAATGTGGCGGCGGCAGAGCAGCACGTCTGGCGCGCCGGTCTGCTTGCAGGCCAGCTCCAGTGCCTGAAGGTCTGCCAGCTCCTTGGTCAACGCAGGCAGGGACCAGAACTCCAGTGCACGGCCAAAGCTTGCCGTGCGTTTGAAAAAAACAGGGGGACGCAGGGTTTTAAGGGCATCGCTCCGGCTTTGTCCCGCAGCCATGGCGGCTCGTACCCTGCGCAGGCGGTGCAGGTGGCCCATAAAGGCACGAATAATGGCAATAGGAGCAGTGCCTTCCGCCAGTGCGCGTTCAAGCGCTATGTCGGTTTCCGTCCGGTTGCCCTCTGTTGCGGCAAAGGCGGCATCCTCGACCGATACACTGCCCGCGTCCCCTATGCAGGCGCGCACATCTTCCAGCGTTAGCGTGCCTTCGTCGCCTGCGTACAGGGCCAGTTTTTCCACTTCACTGCGTGCTGCGGCCCGGTCCGCTCCCAGACGTCCCGCCAGCCAGTGCAGGGCGTCTGCATCAATCCGCACCTGATGGGAGGCCAGCATCTGGGTAATGGAGGATTCCAGATTACGCCCTTCTTCAGGGTAGCAGCCAATACTGGCGCACTGGGGCTGTTTTTCCATAAGCTGGCGGAGCTTGGAGCGCGAGGCAAGGCCCGGCGCTTCCAGAATGACCAGCGTATCCGTATTCTGGGCTAGAACGTGCTCAATGGGTTTGAGCAGCGCGTCCGATGCGTCCCGCACACGCACAACGCGGCGCCCGCCCATAAGGGAGAGCGCTGTGGCCTCTTCCTCCAGCCGATTATGGGTTTCCTTATCCAGTAGGGCAATGCGGAAGGGGTCGTCCAGCGTACCGGCTAGCCGGTGTGTGGCCTGCATGGCGCGTTCGCGGATCAGGCCCGTATCTTCCCCATGCAGGAGAATAACGCGCCATCCACCCGGGTCGTTCAGAACGCGGCTTATGCTGCGGGCATCTATTTTCATGACGGGCCCGTGCGGTTGTCAGAAGTTGGTGTCGATGGGGGCGCGGCCTGTTGCCATGTCAGGAATGGCGTCCGCCCCTTCCTTTTCCATGGGTTCGTTCTGGTCGGAATCGGGAATGAGGTTGGGTGAGGGGTAAATGGCCCTTGGGCGGTCATCCGGGGTGGAGGCCGGTGCGGTCTGGGTTTTAAACCACGTGGCAAGCTGTTGTGTAACCTGCTCCCCCAGTGCCTGCGCCACGCGGTCCATGGTGCTTTCCATGTTCAGCGTCTGGGCAAAATACTGTTCGTAGGTGGTGGTATAGCCATCAAGCGTCTGGGCTTCGCCCTGTGTCACAACCTGCGGCGTGGGCTCAATGGTCAGCAGTTGCCAGCGTGCTGTGGCCAGCATACGGGTCCGCCCGGTTGTGTTGTCCCCGTGGATGTCAATGGCTTCGGCACTCAGGGTTGGCGCAACGACCAGCTTGTATTTGTGCGGGTCTTCCGGCCCATCGCTGGCCATTCTGGTCTGCAACGCCAGACGGAGCTGCTGGCCAAAGCGCTCGGGAATGTTGGCAACGTAAATATCTTTGAGTTCGTTGGTAATATCGACCCCGCCCTTTTCCTCCCCGTATAAAGGCTTGAACCCGCAGCCGCTCAGGAGCAGGGGCGCTCCCATAAGGGCGGTTGCGGCCAGTGCGGCCTTGCAGAGGGAGAAAAGGGAGCGGGTTCGGGTCATCAGCCTGCCGTTACAAAGTTAACAATGCGGTTGGGCACATGCACGCGTTTGACAATACGCTTGCCCTCCAGCAGCCGCGCCACGTTGGGTTCGGCTTCCGCCCGTGCCAGAACGGCTGCCGGGTCTTCATCCGGCAGGGCTTCTATGGTGCCACGCAGCTTGCCCAGAATTTGCACGGCAATGGTGACCTGTGTTGCCGCCAGCAGGTCAGGCTGTGCAGTGGGCCACGTCTGTGTTGCCGCCAGCCCGGCACCGGGTGCGAGGTAGGCAAACATTTCCTCGGCCAGATGGGGCATCATGGGGGCGCAGAGCAGGCACAGAATGTGTGCGGCCTCACGCCGTGCAAAATCCATACCCGCCACCTTGGCGGCTTTTTCCGCATCGGCCAGAGCAGAGGTCAGCTCATGAATACGGGCAACCGCTACGTTGATGGCAAAGTTTTCCAGCGCTTCGGTCACGGCGGCAATGGTGCGGTGGGTGGTGCGGCGGAGCGTGTCGGCCTGCCGGTCCATGTCCTGCGGGCAGGTGGCTGTGGCGGGCACGGCGCTGGCAACCCCACACACCGTGCGGAACAGGCGCTGCGCAAAGCGGGCCGCCCCGGAAACCCCGGCTTCCGTCCATTCCATATCCCGCTCGGGTGGGCTGTCGGACAGGACAAACCAGCGTGCGGTATCGGCCCCAAAGCGTTCGATAATGGCCACAGGGGCCACCGTGTTGCGTTTGGACTTGGACATTTTTTCCACCCGGCCCACGGTAACAGGGTCGGTTGTGCCACGTTTGACCACACCTTCGGGCGTGCGCTCCACTTCTTCGGGGTACAGCCAGTTTCCTGCGCTGTCCTTGTAGCTTTCGTGGCTGACCATGCCTTGGGTAAACAGGCCTGCAAACGGCTCGTCCACGTTCAGGTTGCCAGTGCGGTGCATGGCGCGGGTAAAGAAGCGCGCATAAAGCAGGTGCAGAATGGCGTGTTCGATCCCACCAATATACTGGTCCACGGCCAGCCAGCCATCAGCCGCCTCGCGTACCGTGGGGGTCGCGGCATGGGGCGCGGTAAAGCGCGCAAAATACCATGAGCTGTCCACAAACGTATCAAACGTATCGGTCTCACGCGTGGCGGGCTTGCCGCAGCATGGGCAGGTGGTGTGCTTCCATGTGGGGTGGTGGTCCAGCGGGTTGCCGGGTTTGTCGAAGGTGACGTCCTCGGGCAGTTTGACGGGGAGCTGCTCGTCGGGCACCGGCACCGCGCCGCAGGTGTCGCAATGAATGACCGGTATGGGGCAGCCCCAGTACCGCTGGCGTGAAATGCCCCAGTCACGCAGTCGCCAGTTGACTACACCTTTGCCTACACCAAGGTCCTGCAAACGCTCAATGGCGGCTTTGCGGGCTTGCGCGGTGGTCAGACCATCCAGAAAACCGGAGTTGATCATGGTGCCATCGCCGGTAAAGGCGTGGTTGGTAATGGCAAAGTCTGCCTGATCCTTGCCCTCTGGCAGCACCACGGGGGTTACTGGCAGGTTGTATTTGTGGGCAAAGTCCAGATCGCGCTGGTCCCCCGACGGGCAGCCGAACAGCGCACCCGTGCCGTAGTCCATGAGCACGAAGTTGGCGATCCAGATGGGGAAGCTCTTGTCCATGAACGGGTGGTTGACGCGCAGGCCCGTATCAAACCCACGTTTTTCCGCCGTTTCCACAGCTTCGACCGAGGTGCCAAGGCGGCGGCATTCCGCCACAAATTCAGCGGCCTGCGGGTCCTGTTCCGCGACCCACTGGGCCAACGGATGGTCCGGCGCAATGGCAAGGAAGGACATGCCAAACAGCGTATCGGGGCGGGTGGTAAACACTTCCACCGCGTTCAGGTTGCTGTCCAGCCCTGCCGGGGGTTCATGCAGCGAGAAGGTGAGGCTGGCCCCTTCGGAGCGGCCAATCCAGCGTTCCTGCATGGTGCGCACGCGTTCTGGCCAGCGGTCGAGCGTTTTCAGCCCGTCCAGCAGGTCTTCGGCAAAGTCGGTAATGCGCAGGAACCACTGGGAGAGCTTTTTCTTTTCAATAGGCGCGCCAGAGCGCCAGCCCTTGCCGTCCACCACCTGTTCGTTGGCCAGAACGGTCTGGTCCACCGGGTCCCAGTTCACCCAGCTTTCACGCCGTTCAACCAGACCGGCCTGCATGAAGTCGAGGAACAGCTTCTGCTGCTTGCCATAGTAGTCGGGCAGGCAGGTTGCGATCTCACGGTCCCAGTTGAGGGAGAAGCCAAGCCGCTGGAGGGTGGCGCGCATGGCGGCAATGTTGTTGAGCGTCCATTCCTGCGGATGCACGCCACGTTCACGCGCTGCGTTTTCCGCCGGCAGGCCAAACGCATCCCACCCCATGGGGTGCAGCACTGCAAAGCCGCGTGCGCGTTTGTAGCGGGCAATTACGTCGCCCAGTGCATAGTTGCGCACATGCCCCATGTGGAGCTGCCCCGATGGGTAGGGAAACATTTCCAGCACATAATACTTGGGCTTATCCGCCGGAGGTACGTCCGGAACGGTAAAGATATCGGCCTGTTCCCACGCCTTCTGCCATTTTGGCTCGACAGAGTTGAAGTCATAGGAAAGTGACGGACTGGAAGGCTGGGACATGGAATTTGGATCTACGCTTGCAGGCTGTAAAAAGGAAAAGGGCGAACACGGCCAGAGCCGGGAATGTTAGTCCTGGTTGCCGTTGTCGGCGCGGAGTTTGCGCGCGCGGGACAAAATGCGTGTGGCAATATCGGACGCAGTATTGGGTGCAGGCGGGGTATCCACCCATGTGCCATCCTGCTTGATCTGGCGGAACACGCTCAGGCGCAGCGCATCGGAGCGCAGGCGGCGGTCCAGCACAAAGGCGGTAATCTTGAACCGCTCATCATGCGTGGCGGGCGGGGTGTACCAGTCCGTAAGAATAATGCCGCCCTCCGCATCGGCTGTTGCAACCGGCATGAAGGAGAGGGTGTCCAGCGTTGCGCGCCACAGGTAGGCGTTTACGCCCCCTTTCAGGCTGGCTTCCCCACCAGAGGCCCCGCGGTCTTCCGTCAGCAGGTGGTTGCTGGGGGCGGCAAGGCCGGTCTGGGTACGGTCAGAGCTGGAGCAGGCGCTTAGCAGGCTGACCCCCGCCAGCATTGTGGCGGTTGCCATCCGTTTAAGGAGCAGCGTTGTATGCGGGCGACTTGCAGCGGCATGGCTGGGCATGAGACGGCGAAGCATGGCGTTGATGTGGCTCCTTGGCACTTGGGTATCCGTCTTTCCCGGTCCGCCGGGTAAAAAAGAAGTCAGGTCTGGCAGGCGGCACAGGTGTTCCTGTCCGTATTCATATCCTTTCAACTCTTTTCCGCCAAGCGTCTGCGTGGTCTGCCTGCTCTGGCGGGGCAGGGGGCGGGCGTGTTCAGCCCGGTTGCAGCCCCAGGGCGTTGCAGAGTTTGTGGCGCATGGCGGCGGGCAGATACGCATAATGGTCTTCTATGCTTTGCACACTCAACGGTGTGTGCAGTCGGTGCAGACGTTGGCGGTAATCCTGCGCCACAGCCTGCTGGCCCAGCACGTTGGCGGCCGCCAGAGCGGGAACAAGAATGGCCGAACGGTCGGGTGTGGTGGCCAGAATACCGCGTGCGTGGTGGAGGGTGGCCTCGTACTTGTCGGCCAGAAAACAGGATAGAATAAATTCCTGATCCGGCGCACTGAACAGCGGCACGGTGGACGGAATTTTGAAAAATTCTGAGTAAATGTGGAACGCGGTCTCCGCATCCCCCCGGCATAGCGCATCCAGCCCGTCCAGCAGGGCCAGCATACCCTCGTGAGAATCGGAGGGCAGGGCGGCGTGCATCTGCCCCAGCAGGAACCGGGCCTCTTCTGGCTGGTTGACGTAAAACAGCCCCGCCGTCAGCAGGTAGCGTACGGCGATGTTGCCGGGGAACATGGCAAATTTCTGCTGGAGCAAGGTGACCATGGGCTGAATGGCCGCCGCCACAGGCATGGTCCATTCCTCGTACATACGGGTGAGCAGGTAATGCGTATGCACAAAAAACAGGAACTGGTTTTCTGGCGCGTCTTTTTCCGCTTTTTGCAGCAGGTGTTCAATCGTCTGATGCTGGGCCGGGTCGCTCTGCACACTCAGGGTAAAGGCCCGCAGGCCCAACCCAAGGGGTGAGAGTTCGGACACAGGTTTGCTGGCCAGCCTGCGCGCTTCTGTCTGAAACAGGCTGAGAATGAGCACCGAGGCAAAACGGTTGGACAGGGCGCTCAGGTTGGCTGGGGTAATGTGCAGCCTGTGGCCCCATACAATGGTGTCGTTCAGGCGGGTGTCAAAGACCTGCAAGAGGCAGGACATTGCCGACCTGTTGCCGCCAGTCAGGGTAATGCCGACCAGAAAATCCCATTGTCTCCGGGCTGGGAGCGACTGGAAAGGGGGCGCGGTAAACCGCTCGGTCTGTACGCTGACGTCCAGCACGCTGTGCATGGCAATGTCCAGCCCCAGCTCGTCGCGGAACTGTGTGGCCAGTTCCAGCCCGCCGTCCTCTCCCATAGCATCGTTGCTGGCCACAAAGACGGTGGCGCTGATCATAAGGGGAGGGGCAGCCGCCATGGGTGGCGGAGGGGCGGGCGCAGGTTGCACTGCCTGTATGTTGTGGTGGTGCGCAACCCGCAGGTCCGCAATCAGGCACATGGTTTCCTGCCCCGGTGTGGTGGCGATGGCGTTCTGAAATGTGCGGATGCAGGTGTCGGCGCTTAACAGGGCCGTGCCTTCTTCCCCGCTCTGCATGGCGGCCAGAATACGGGCGCGCCACGCGCGTTCGTTGAGCGGGTTCAGGCGGAGCAGGCGCTGGGTCGCCCGCATGATGATGCCCGGCACGGTTGTGCTGCTAAGCAGGGCTTCGAGCTGCTCCATCTTGTGGTCAAGAATGCGATTACGCTCTTCCTTCAGCCACAGGTCAAAGGCCGGATCAACCGCAGTCAGATCCTCCAGCAGCAGGGGCAGGGGGTCGGGCAGGTCTATAACGGTTTGTGGCGTGGTGCGGAGCACATGCTCGGTGTCTATGTCGGTCAGGTCGGGGCGGATGGCCAGCGTGTGGCGTTGCACATCCAGCACTTCCGGCCCAAGGGGGTGGAGAATATCCATCAGCCGGTGGATTTCCTGCCGGAGGGAGGCGCGCGCCTGTTCGGGGGCGCGTGTGCTCCACAGCAGTTTGGCCAGCCTTGTCCGTGCAACGGGCTGCCGGTTGGATAGGGCCAGAACAGCCAGTAGCGCCTTGGTTTTTGTGCCCGTCGGTAAAAGCGAAAGACCTGTACAGGACATGACGCGCATATGCCCGAGCAGAGAGATACTCAGCAAAGGCTGCTCTGTTCGTATGCTGTCAGTGTCGGGGCGTGGGTTCATGGGCAGGGCGTCCGTTGGTTACCAGAAGGTACCGGTCACGAACATTCAAGTTATTCACGCCGGTTAGGATGGATCGTGTGTGAGTATTTTCCTGTAGAAAGAATATCTTAAGAATAAAAAGATATAACAGCTGGGTAATATTTCAAGGTGTGACCGCAATGCACGATAGCCCCTGCTGCCGCAGGGCGGAGCATATGGTGTCGGTCTGGCTGGAGGGAAGGCCCGCCAGCCTTGTGCGCCATACAGGGGGGCGGCCCGCAGGAGTCACCTTTTCCACCCGGTTCTGGGCATGGCTCAGCGCGCTGCTGGACTGCCGTGCAATCTGAATGGCGTGCATGGCCCGTTCGGGCGAGGAAAAAGCCCCGATCTGAATAACAGCATTCCCCGCAGTGCTGCCCGGCTGCCAGACAATGCCGGGGCCAGCAAGTGGCGCCGTGCTGATGCTTTGGTAACCTGCAGGCTGGTAGCTGGCCGTTTGCTGGCTGGTCCCTATATCCTGCTGGGCTATGGCGTCATTCCCCGCGGAGGGTGGGGGAAGTGTGTCGTCATCCAGAGGGGGGGCCGTGGCCGGGCCATAGGAGCCGGTGGCCGTGCTGGCGGCGGCAACCTGCACAGGTGCGGCCTGATCAGGCAGAATGGCAGGCTGGGGCTGCGTGGGCAGGGGGCTGGCTGGCACGGGGTCGTTCAGATGTGGCGCGACGGACGCCAGATAGTTGCGTGCGTAGGAGGGCAGGGAGACCCCGCGTGAGCGATGGTTTTCCATACATTGTGGGCCACAGCTGTAAGCAACCAGAAAATCGGGTGTGCCAAACCGGTCATACAGTTCGCGGATGTAGCCGCTGGCGGCCATAATGTTGTCGTGCGGGTTATAGGGGTCCGAGCCAAGGTGGTAGCGCTGCGCCAGTTCAGCATACGTATCAGGCTTGATCTGCATAAGCCCGACTGCGCCATGCACGGAGCGGGTCAGGTGCCCGTTCATATACTGGTGGCCTCCCGATTCCTGCTGCATGACAGCGCGGATCCATGACTGGGGGATGGAAAACCTGTCCGATGCCTCCCGAATATACGGCCCCCATGGATTAAGGGCCGAGCCGGGGGCGCGGTAGGATGTTTTTGCCGGCCCCGCGCAGGCGGACAGAATGGCCAGCCCGCCTAGAGCGATAAGGGAAAAGACCCTGCGCCAGACACGTTGGTCCGCACGGTAGGAAGCACATGGCAGCATAAGCCTATGGTGCCCGTTCGGGCGGGCGGATGCAAATGCTCATGCCCCACAAAGGCTTACCCTGCCGGGGTTATTTGCTCCGCTGGTGTATGCTGGAGGTAATGTCGTGCATCAGGGTCGGGTTGGTGCGGCGGATCTGCCCCGCGCGCAGTACACTGGCCGCCGTATAGCTGGGCCGTTTTGTCCAGCTTTCCAGAAACTGGAGGTCGGACAGGGTTTCTGGCCCGTGCTGCCGGAGGGTCTTCAGGGCGGCGGGGGTAGTAATCCCTGGCGTGGTGCCGGGTTTACGCAACATAATGTAAATCCTGTTAGTTCGTTTGAATCGGCTCTTGACTGTTGCGCAAGTGTGCCATCGGGCATCTGGCGCGAGGTCTTAGAACACCCACAATGTGTCAATTTCAAGCGCGAAGCGGTTTTGTCATAAAAACATGATAATAAAATAAGTAAACCATTCATATTGTTAGGTTTTTTTTGTCGTATCTTGTAAAATTCCCGTGCCCAGACGTTCCAGCGCAGTACGGAGCGACTCATCATCTATGTTGGGCAGGGAGCAGGTGGGGGCTGGTCCTTTGCGGAGGATTTTTTTGCGGCGAATGCCCGCCGTGGGGTCCTGCACAAAGCGCAGGCGGGCCACCAGCGGCTCCCCGCACCATGTGTTGATGCGGGCCATCAGCATATCTGCCTGATGTTGCAACTCCATGGCTACTGGCCCGGCACATGCCACGGTGAGCGTGCCCGTGCTCAGCCGGTGGGGGGATGTAACGGCCGCATGGGCCGGGCCAACAATATCCGGCCAACTGGCAAACAGCATGGCCCCGGTGGGGGAGCGGCGGCGGAAGGCTGGCGCGGTAACATTGGGGAGCAGGGCCGCCAGTGTGCGGGCCTTCATGGCCCGGCGGGGGGCTGGGGGGGCGCTTCTTCCTTTGTGGCACGTGTTGTGCGGGGGCGCGCCTTGCCCGAATAAGGTTCCTTCGCCATAACAGCCTCCGTGATTACGCCACCCGCCCACGCCCTGCTGCACTGGTATGACAGACATCGCCGCTCCCTGCCCTGGCGGTTCAGGGAGGGGGAAACACCAGACCCGTATCGTGTCTGGTTGAGCGAGATCATGCTTCAGCAGACAACGGTCAAGGCTGTCGGACCTTATTATCTCAGATTTGTGGAAAAATTTCCAACCGTGCAGGCCTTGGCGCACGCGGAGCGGGACGAGGTTCTGGCGGCGTGGGCGGGGCTTGGGTACTATTCCCGTGCACGTAACCTCCACGCCTGCGCGCAGGCGGTGGCCGCACTGNNNGGGTTCCCCCAGACGGTGGAAGGGCTGCGTGCTCTGCCGGGTATTGGCGCGTACACAGCCGCAGCCGTGGCGGCCATTGCCTTTGGCGTGCCGGTTGTGCCGGTGGATGGCAATGTGGAGCGTGTGACTGCGCGGCTGTACAATGTGCTGGACCCCCTGCCCGGTGCGCGCAAGAAGTTGGCGCAGTTGGCCGGCGGGCTGAATGGGGAAGAACCTGCGCGGCAGCGTCCCTCAGATTTTGCACAGGCTTTGTTCGATCTGGGGTCTTCATTGTGTTCGCCCCGCCAGCCCGCCTGTGGGCTGTGCCCGTGGCAGGGTGTGTGTATGGGGGCGGCACAGGGTACCGCCGCCACATTGCCACGTAAGACCCCCAAGGCCGAACGTCCCGTGCGGTATGGCGTGCATTTTATGGTGATGGATGATGCAGGGAATGTCCTGCTACGCAAACGGCCCGAAACAGGGTTGCTGGCCGCCATGACCGAACTGCCGGGGACCGACTGGCGCACCACCCCGTGGGGCGAGGCCGAGGCGCTGGCCCATGCCCCGGTGGAGGCCGCATGGCACAAAGCCGGTGCGGTCAAACACGTGTTCACACATTTTACGCTGAATGTGGTGGTCTATGCCGCGCGTGTTGCACGGTTTTCCAATCAGGCCGTGGGGGAAGGGTTTTTGTTGCCGGTTGCGCAGGCCAAAGCCACATCCCTGCCATCAATTATGCAAAAATGTATGACAACCGGATACGACTTCCTGCATCGTGCCTGACTGGTGCGGTGTGTTCTGGCACGGCACACTGAATATAACGGCTGTATGCAGCCGGGCCTTGAAACAAGAATAAAGAGGTTACATGGTTTTTCACCATATTCCCCCACAGGGCCATTTGGCCGGTCAGGGCCAGACCCGTGGCAGACCGGGCCTGCTGTTGCTTAATCTGGGTACGCCGGAGGGGACGGGCTACCGTGCCGTGCGGCGCTATCTGTCCGAATTTTTGTCTGACCGTCGGGTTATCGAAGGGTCTCCGCTGTTCTGGCAGCCATTGTTGCAGGGGGTTATTCTCACCACGCGCCCCTCGCGCAGTGGGCGGGCCTATGCTCGTGTGTGGGATGCGGAGCGGAACGAAAGCCCCTTGCGGACCTACACCCGCCATCAGGCTGAAAAACTGGCCGAACAGTTTGCGGCGGATGGTGTGCCGGTGGCGTGGGGTATGCGTTATGGCCGCCCCTCTGTTGCACAGGCGCTCCGCTCGCTTATGGAGCAGGGGTGTGACCGCATTGTGTGCCTGCCGCTGTACCCACAATACAGCGCCACCACCACGGCCACAGCTAATGACCAGCTTTTTCGGGCATTGATGAAGTTGCGGAACCAGCCCGCCATTCGGACTGTGCCTTCCTTCCCCGATGACCCGGATTTTATAACCGCCGTGGCGTCCTCCATCCGCGAGGAGCAGATGAACGCGGAGCAACCGTTCCAGATGGTTGTTGCCTCCTTCCACGGTCTGCCTCAGCAGTATGTGGACAAGGGGGATTCGTATCTGGCGGAATGCACCCGCACGGTGGAGGGCCTGCGCGCCACACTGGGTATGGATGAGACCACCCTCCCCATGACCTTTCAGTCCCGCTTTGGGCCGACCAAGTGGCTGGAACCTTACACCGCTCCCTTTATTGCGGGCCTGCCTGCCAAGGGCATTACGCGCATTGCGGTGGTGACACCCTGCTTTATGGCCGACTGCCTAGAAACGCTGGATGAAATCGGGAACGAGGTGCGCGATGAGTTCATGCAGGCCGGGGGCGAGTCCTTTACACTTGTGCCATGCCTGAACGACAGCCCGGCCAGCATCAGCCTGCTGGAAAAACTGGCCCGGCGCGAACTGCTGGGCTGGCTCTAACACCGCGTTACGCGGCGGATCGGGGGGCTTTGGGCCGGGGTAGGGGTGTTTTGTCAGGGAACAGGCAACTCTCCTTTGCCGCGCAGCGCCAGCATTCAGGCTTGCGGGCCTTGCACACGTAACGCCCCTGCAAAATAAGCCAGTGGTGCGAGTCCCGCACCATATCGAGGGGGATGCGCGCCTCCAGCTTTTTTTCCACGGCTTCCACGGTGCGGCCACGGCCAAGGCCAGACCGGTTGGCCAGCCGGAAGACATGCGTATCCACCGGTACCGTGGGCTGGTTGAAGGCAACGTTCAGCACCACATTGGCCGTCTTGCGGCCTACACCTGCCAGTTTTTCCAACGCCTCCCGCGTGTGGGGGATCTGCCCGTCATGCTCTGCCAAAAGTTGGCGGGAGAGGGCCACCACGTTTTTGGCCTTGTTGCGCCATAGCCCGATGGTGCGGATCAGGGTGCCCACCTGTTCGTCCCCCAATGCCACCATGGCCTGCGGGGTGGGGGCTGCGGCAAACAGGGCCGGGGTTACGCGGTTGACCGAGGCATCCGTTGCCTGAGCCGACAGCACAACAGCCACCAGAAGGGTAAAAGGGGTGGTGTAGTGCAGCTCCGTCTGGGCATCCGGCCATGCGCGGGACAGGTCGGTCAAAAACTGGTGGACTTCGCTTTTTGTCATGTCGCGCGTGGCGGTCTGGGCAGCCGGGGTGTCTGTTTTGCTGGTTTTTGTGGTGGTCTTTGCCACTTTTCTGGACGTTGCTTTGGGGGGCATGGGGCTGTTTACCGCAAAAGGGGTCGGGGGTGCTATTTTTCCAGTGGTGGCGGATTTGCGCAATATTACGCCTTCACGATACAGACAGCGTGCCCATCGCGTTGGTGTGGATGGACGCTTTTTTCGGATTTCTGGTTCATGGCTTCTTCTGCTTCCGGCGTAGCGTCAGGCGTACGGAAAACTTCCCTGTTTGTTGATGTGCTGGGTTTTGTGATCCGCCTGTGGCTGGCGTTCCCGCTTCCGCTGGCGGTTACGGTTGTTATGGTTCTGCTGGCAACGGTGGCGGATGTGCTTATGCCGCTGGCAGCCGGGCGTTTGGTGTCCGACGTGGCGGTGCCAGCCAGCCAGACTGCCCTTTTGCAGGATGCGCTGTGGATGGTTGCCGCCCTTGCCGCCTGCGGGTTTGGGAGTGTGCTGGCCAAGCGTTACGCCTATTTGGGCATTACGCGCCTGACAACACGCGTCATGCAAAAAATTGGTACGGAGTCGTTCGCACATGTGCAGCGCCTTTCTACCGACTGGCACGCCAACACCTTTGCAGGGTCGACTGTGCGGCGGCTGACGCGGGGCATGTGGGCGGTGGACATGCTGGATGACACGCTGCTGCTTATGCTGCTGCCCGAGTTCTGCCTGCTGGTGCTGACAACCCTTGTGCTGGGCTGGCACTGGCCCGCCATGGGGGCCATGCTTGGGGTGTTGTCGGTTCTGTTTGTCGCCCTGTCCTGCACGTTGACCCTGCGTTACGTGGCCCCTTCCGCACAGGCGGCCAATGCGGGGGACAGCAAAGTGGGGGCCGCCCTTGCCGACGCCATGACCTGTAACGCCGTGGTCAAGGCGTTTGGTGCGGAGGAGCGGGAGGAGACACGTCTGGCCCAGACGCTGGACCAGTGGCGGCACGCAACCGCTCATATGTGGATACGAGGGACAGACAGCGCCAATATTCAGGCGGCGGCCGTGGTGGTTATGCGCCTCTCGCTGGCCGGGGCGGCGGTCTGGTTGTGGTTCAAAGGGCGTGCTGGGCCGGGGGATGTGGCCTATGTGCTGACCATGACCTTTTTGGTGCAAGGCTATCTGCGCGAGATCGGGCAGCAGGTTTCCGTCGTACAGCGCTCCGTGAACGAGATGGAGGAACTGCTCATTCTCTGGCGCACGCCTCCCGCTGTGCCAGACCCGGTACAGCCGGTCAGCCTGCATGTTGCGCACGGCGCGATTACGTTCGCGCACGTTACTTTCCAGTATCCGGGGCAGAAGACGCCTTTGTTCACAGACCTGTCCGTGACCATTGCGGCGGGGAGCCGTGTGGGGCTGGTTGGGCCTTCGGGGTCTGGCAAAACCACCTTTACCAAGCTGCTTTTGCGGTTATATGCGCAAAATAGTGGGCACATTCGGATTGATGGTGTGGATACCGCTACCGTCCGCCAGTCTGACCTGCGGCGGCAGATTGCGCTTGTGCCGCAGGAGCCTATTCTGTTTCACCGGTCCTTGGCCGAAAATATTGCTTATGGCAGGCCGGACGCAACGCCAGAGCAGATTGCACAGGCTGCGCGTCTGGCCAATGCGGCGGACTTTATTGAGCGTCTGCCCGAAGGGTATGCAACGCTGGTAGGGGAGCGGGGCATCAAACTTTCGGGCGGGGAGCGGCAGCGTGTGGCCATTGCCCGCGCCTTTTTGGCGGATGCCCGTATTCTGGTGCTGGATGAAGCCACGGCCAGTCTGGATTCCGAGTCCGAGGCACTGGTGCAGGAGGCCATGGAGCGGCTGATGGAAGGCCGCACGGTTCTGATTGTGGCGCACCGGCTGGCGACCGTGGTGGGGCTGGACCGTATTCTGGTCTTTGAACGTGGACGTATTGTGGAGGATGGCCCCCATGCTCAACTGGTCCAGCAGGCGGGCGGGTTGTACCAACGGCTTTATGCCCTGCAAAGCCTGTAGCAAGTCAGCCCCGCCCTTATCCAGCTTCCTGTTGTCTGGCTGAAATGGTCATAAAACCGGATATTGGAGCAGGCCAGATGAGCCTGCTTTCCATCTGGTCTTTCCATGCAGCAGGAATGCTCTCTTAGGTCCGAAGTGTGAGACTGTACGAGCCGTGATGGTTTTGAGGGGGGCACGCATCAAAAATCTAGGTGCCAGTTCATGCGGCAAGGGTGCCGGTCAATGAATGGCTCTGCACTAACCAAGTAGAACCATCCGCAGGCATGGGCCAAGCGTGGTGTGCAATTAGAATTTTATTGGGAAAGGCTTTGGCGGAGGGGAAGGGATTCGAACCCTCGATACGACTTGACATCGTATAACGGTTTAGCAAACCGCCGCCTTCAGCCTCTCGGCCACCCCTCCGCCGAAGAGTGCAGACACGACGTTTGCATCGCTGCTTTTAGGGGGTTTGGCGCGTTCCGTCAAACCCCCAGAGGCGTAATTTGGTGTTATTTTTTATCTGGTCGTTTTTACGCGTCCAGATGGGCTTTCAGGGCTTCGTTCACCATGGCCGGGTTGGCCTTGCCCTTGGTTTCTTTCATCACCTGACCAACAAAAAAGCCGAACAGCTTGTCTTTGCCCGAGCGGTATTCGGCCAGCTTGTCCTGGTGTTTTTCCAGCACGGCGGTAATGGCCGCATCAATTGCACCCGTATCGGTAACCTGCCGCAGGCCCTTCTTTTCCACGATGGCATCGGGGCTTTCACCCGTTTCCACCATGTCTTCAAAGACTTCCTTGGCAATTTTGCCGTTAATGGTCTTGTCCGCAATCAGGTCCAGCATCTTGCCCAGTGCATCAGCACTGACCGGGCTGGTCTCGATGGTGTTGCTGGTGCGGTTGAGGGCGGCAAACAGGTCGCCCATAACCCATGTGGCAGCCAGCTTGCCATCGCGCCCACGGGCCACGGTTTCGTAGTAGTCTGCTACGGCCTGCTCGGCGATCAGCACCCCGGCATCGTAGAAGGAAATGCCGTATTCGGCCTGAAAGCGCGCGCGCTTGGCGTCTGGCAGTTCGGGCAGGTTGGCGGCCAGTTCGTCCACCCATGCCTGTTCCAGCACCAGCGGCAGCAGGTCGGGGTCGGGGAAGTAGCGGTAGTCATGCGCATCTTCCTTGGAGCGCATGGTCCGGGTTTCGCCTCGGCCGGGGTCGAACAGGCGGGTTTCCTGGTCCACCTCGCCCCCGTTTTCCCAGATTTCTACCTGGCGGGCGGCTTCCACCTCAATGGCCTGCATGACAAAGCGGATGGAGTTGACGTTTTTGATCTCGCACCGTGTGCGGAAGGGTTCCCCCGCCTTGCGGACCGATACGTTAACGTCTGCGCGCATGGAGCCTTCTTCCATGTTACCATCGCAGGTGCCAAGGTAACGCAGGATCTGGCGCAGTTTGCGCAGGTAGGCCCCGGCTTCTTCGGGCTCACGGATGTCAGGCTCGCTCACGATTTCCATCAGAGCCACGCCGGAGCGGTTCAGGTCCACAAAGGACTTTGTGGGGTCCTGGTCATGCAGCAGCTTACCGGCATCCTGCTCAAGGTGCAGGCGGGTAATGCCGATCTCGCGCACATCGCCATTTTGCAGCTCAATGCTGATGACGCCCTTGCCCACAATGGGGTGCTCGAACTGGCTGATCTGGTAGCCCTGCGGCAGATCGGCGTAAAAGTAGTTCTTGCGGTCAAACCGGCTGTGCAGGTTGATCTGCGCGTTAAGCCCGACCCCTGTGCGAATGGCCTGCGCCACACATTCGTGGTTGATGACCGGCAGCATGCCGGGGAACGCCGCATCTACAAGGCTGACCTGTGTATTGGGGTCGCCCCCAAAGGTGGTGGACGCACCGGAGAACAGCTTGGAATTGCTGATAACCTGTGCGTGGACTTCCAGACCGACCACAATTTCCCATGTGCCGGTGCGGCCTTCAATTGTGTAGCTCATGCGCCTGCTCCCGCATGTACGGACGGCGTGTGCGTAAAGCCTGCCGCCGCTTCCAGCGCGCCGCCAATGGACAGCACGGTTTCTTCATCAAAATGCTTGCCAATAACCTGTAGCCCAAGTGGCAGCCCGGCACCGTCCAGCCCGACAGGGACAGAAAGTGCTGGCACGCCAGCCATGCTGGCAGGCACGGTAAAGATGTCGTTGAGGTACATCTGCACCGGGTCGTCCATGTTTTCGCCCTGTGCAAAGGCGGCGGACGGGGCGGTGGGGGTCAGCAGCACGTCCACGTTTTCAAACGCGTTTTCAAAGTCACGCTTGATCAGGGTGCGGACCTTCTGGGCCTTCAGGTAATACGCATCGTAATACCCGGCGGACAGAACATACGTGCCCATGAGGATACGGTTGCGCACTTCCTGCCCAAAGCCTGCGGCACGGGTGGCTTCGTACACACCATCCAGTGTTGGCGCATCCTTGCGCAGGCCAAAGCGGATGCCATCGTATCGTGCAAGGTTGGAAGAGCATTCGGCCGGGGCAATAATGTAGTAGGTGGTCAGCCCGTAGCGTGTGTGGGGGAGGGAGACATCCACCACCTCGCAGCCTGCGGCCTTCAGCCACGCAATGCCCTGTTCCCACATGGCCACAACCTCGGCTGGCAGGCCGGGTGCGCGGTATTCTGCGGGAATGCCCACGCGCAGGCCTTTAACACTTTTGCCCACGGCTTTGTGGAATTCGGGCACGGGGCGGTTGGAGCTTGTGCTGTCCTTGGCATCAAAACCCGCCATGGCTTCCAGCATCAGCCCGGCATCGGCCACGCTGCGGGTCATTGGGCCTGCCTGGTCCAGCGAGCTGGCAAAGGCAATGGTGCCCCAGCGGCTGCACCGGCCATAGGTGGGCTTAAGGCCGACAATACCGCAATAGGCGGCGGGCTGGCGGATGGAGCCACCCGTATCGGTCCCCGTTGCGGCCAGTGCCATACCAGCGGCAACAGCAGCGGAGGACCCGCCGGAGGAGCCACCGGGCACAAGGGCGGTTGCCTCGTCGCCTTTGCGCTTCCACGGGTTTGTGGCCGGGCCAAAGGCAGAGTTGATGTTGGCCGAGCCCATGGCGAACTCGTCCAGATTGGTCTTGCCAAGGAACACAGCGCCTGCGTTCAGCAGGTTGGCGGTTACCGTGCTCTCATACGGGGGCACAAAGTCGGCCAGCATCTTGCTTGCGGCCGTGGTGCGTACGCCCTTGGTGCAGAACAGGTCTTTTACGCCAATGGGCAGGCCATCCATAATGCCAGCCGTACCTGCTGCGTAGCGGGCATCGGCTGCGTCCGCGCTGGCCAGTACGTCGGCTTCGGGCAGGACGGTAATGTAGGCGTTAAGGGCGGTGTTCAGGCGGCCAATGGCGTCCAGATGAGCCTGTGCCAGCTCCCGCGCGGAAAACTTGCGGGCGGCAAGCCCTGCACGGGCTTCGGTTAGGGTTAGACCGGTCAGCATTATTCCACCACCTTGGGTACGGTATAAAAGGGGCCAGATGTTTCTGGTGCGCAGGCAAGCAGGGCATCGCGGCAGTTGCCGTCGGTCACCTTGTCTTCACGCTGGCGCAGGGTTTCTGTTTCCGTTCCCACCATGGGCGGCACACCCGTAACATCTACCTCGGCAAGCTGGTCAATCCAGCCCAGAATACCGTTCAGCTTCTGGCGCGTGGCCTCAAGCTCGTTTTCCTCAAGCCCTATACGGGCCAGTTTTGCGATGCGTCGGGTGGTCGCAAGGTCTAGCGACATGAGAGTGGGCCCCTCTTTCTTCAGTCTGAATAGAGAATTGCACCTAGCATAATCGCGCGGAAGGCAACATACCATGGGCATGACTCTTCTCACTCTTCCCCAATTAGCTGCCACCCTGCCCAGACATGCCCGCCTGCTGGGCATAGACCCCGGGCGCAAACAGGTGGGGCTGGCCCTGTCTGATGTGTCCCGTATGGTGGCGTCCCCCTTCCAGACCGTAAAGCGCGGCAAGCTGGGGCAGATGGTAACCCTTATTCGTGCCGTGGCGCAGGAGCATGAGGTGGCCGGGCTTGTGGTGGGGGTTCCCCTCTCGCTCGATGGGTCGTTTGGACCGGCAGCGCAGGCCAGCCGGGACTGGACACTGGCTTTGTCCGAACAGACGGGACTGCCCGCCTGCCTGTGGGATGAGCGCCTCTCCTCCTCCGCAGTTAACCGGATGCTTATTCAGGAAGCGGATATGTCCCGCGGGAAGCGGGCCGAGATGGTGGACAGGCTGGCCGCCGCCTACATTCTACAGGCAGCGCTGGACAGCCTGCCGGGGGCTGAAGCGCCACTCTGATTACAGATTGGCGGCTTATATTTGCCACAAAGCCATTGCACACCCATGTAACAGAAGACGTGACAAGATATTTGAGAAGGATAGGCCCAATGACCAAACAGTCGTTTGCTACTGCACTGATGACCATGGTGGGTGCCGCTGTATTTGCTGTAAGCCTTCCTGCTGCTCCCGCACACGCGGAAGAACAGGGTGCGTTGACCAAAGCATGGGATTCCACCCGTCAGGGCACAGAAAAAGCGTGGGACAAGACCAAATCCGGCACGTCCGAGGCATGGGATAAAACCAAAACAGGCTCGGAAAAAGTCTGGGACAAAACTAAAACCGGAACAGACAAGGCGTGGGACAAAACAAAGTCCGGTAGCGCCAAGGTATGGGACAAGACCAAGTCTGGTACGTCCGAAGCATGGGATAAAACCAAATCCGGCACCACCGGCGCAGCGCATGACGTTGGCAACTGGGGTGAACGTACTGGCAAAAAAATTGGCAATACGGGCAGCGCCGTTGGGCATGACATCCACAACGGCCTGACTGACGACAACAAATAAGTCGTCGCGGTTCTTACAAAAAACCCGCCATCCTGACCGGAGGCGGGGTTTTTTGTGCTGTAATCAGCCAGTTGTGTGGGCAGGCAGCCGATTAGGCCAGCATGTCCAGACCGCTGGTGTCGTTCTGAGCAGAATCGGAAGCAGAACCAGAAGAGTTGGAAGAACCGCCCGTGGTGGTTTCGGACAGGATGTCCCCGCTTGCATTCTTCACGATGGTGGTGATGGACCCATCGCTGTTGAACACCTGGCTGGTGGTCGTGGAGGAAGAAGAGGAGGAGGAGCCGCTGCTACCGGAAGTAGAAGAGCTGGATGAGGAGCTGGTCGAAGAAGACGTGCCAAACAGGCTGCTTACAGCACTGCTGCCGCTCAGGCTTGAAATGGAAGAAGACATTGAGTGATGTCCCATTATCTAATGAATTAAAAAACGTCGGTATTTTCGTGCCTGTGCGCGGAAAATGTCAATCTTTATCACTCATGCCCGATGCGCGGTTTAGGGGTGTGGCGGAATGGCACCATGGTGTGACATTGCCGCTGATATAACAGAAATTTTGCAAATTCGGACATATGGCGTGCAAGGCCGTTTTGTTGGGTCGGTAGCCCGGATGGCCAAGGTCTATGCCGGAGCAGGCGAGTATGGGATTTCTATATTTTATAAATCGAAAAGTATAATTTATATAAACAGATTTTTCGTTTTTCTGCGTATGTGTTCTGGTTCCCCACTGGGGAGAACATCGGCGGACATGGTGCTGGCCGCAGGGGGCAGGTGCATGCACCCTGAGTGTATCAATGACCCGCGTTGCGTGGCCACCAGAACGCGCGGCGTGTTGTGCGTAACGTGGTCAGTCTGGTGAGCAAGGCCCGCCAGTAGGCTTCAAAAGCAGTCATCCTGCGCCCCTCTTCTGAGCTTAAAATCTTTTTTAAGGTTAGGGGCTAATCATGGCCTGACTATGACGGCACGGCATTTTGCAGGAATTTTGCCCCGTGTCGCTCATTAAAAAAGGCGACTCCCACAGGGGAGCCGCCCTTGATGTTGCCTATGCCGTAGAGGCTGGGAGATCAGGCTTTGGCTTCTTCCACCAGAATCTGCTCAATAATATCCAGCCCTTCATCCAGCAGCGCGTCGGATGCGGTCAGCGGGGTCAGAATGCGGATGGTTGCGCCCTGCACGCCGCAGGCCAGCAGGATCAGCCCTTTTTCGCACGCTTTGGCGCACAGTTTGGAGGCAAAGCCTGCGCGCTGTTCAACACCTGCATGGCGTTCCAGAATGTCAAAGGCGATCATCGCACCCAGCCCGCGTGGCATGCTTACGGGCAGCAGGTCCGTGCGCTTGTGCCAGCCGGTAATGCGGGCCTTCAGGCGTTCGCCCATGGCGTTGGCGCGGTCGAGCAGTTTTTCTTCGTCAATCACATCCAGCACGGCAAGGGCTGCTGCGCAGGCAAGCGGTGCGCCAGCGTAGGTGCCACCCAGCCCGCCGGGGGGTACGCTGTCCATCAGGTCCGCACGGCCAATAACGCCAGAGAGCGGCATGCCGCCAGCAAGGGACTTGGCAACGGAGATTAGGTCCGGTTCCACGCCGGAGTGTTCAATGCCAAACAGCTTGCCGGTACGGCCAAAGCCGCTCTGCACTTCATCGGCGATCAGTTTAATGCCGTGCTGGTCGCACAGGGCGCGCAGGTGCTTGAGCAGTGCTGTGGGAGCCACGCGGAACCCGCCTTCGCCCTGCACGGGTTCAATAATAATGGCAGCCACGTTGCTGGGTGCAATATCGGCAGCAAACAGGAAGTGCAGCATCTTCAGGCTGTCTTCCACCGTAATGTCATGGTCGGGGAAGGGGATGTGGTACACTTCGCCCGGCAGCGTGCCAAACGGTGCCTTGTAAGGCAGGACCTTGCCGGTCATGGCCGAAGCCAGCAGCGTGCGGCCGTGGAACCCACCGCAAAAGGCAATGACGCCATTGCGGCCGGTGGCAGCACGGGCAATCTTGACCGCGTTTTCGGTCGCTTCCCCACCGGTGGTGAAGAAAATGGTCTTGGCCGGGCCGGAGAAGGGCGCGCGGGCGTTCAGCTTTTCGGCCAGTTCAATGTAGGATTCGTAAGCCGAAACCTGAAAAGCCGTGTGCGTAAAGCGTTCAAGCTGCTTCTGCACTGCGGCCATCACCTTGGGGTGGCGGTGGCCCACGTTCAGCACGGCAATGCCGCCTGCAAAGTCAACGTAGCGGCGGCCTTCCACATCCCACAGCTCCGCGTTTTCGGCCCGGTCGGCAAAAACGGGGGTGGAGGTGGCAACACCGCGCGGCACGGCGTTGTGGCGGCGGGCCAGAAGGTCTTTGTTTGTGGTGCTCATTTCAGGTTTGGCTCCGGGTATTGCGTCATGTGGTCAGGCCGTTGGCTGGGCCAGACAGGCATGGTCGTTCCGTAAGTGTTTTTATTGTGTGATGGGAGGCGATTTTTTGGTGCGTAG
The DNA here is from genome assembly GCF_001499675.1 of Acetobacter ghanensis. Lineage (NCBI taxonomy): Bacteria > Pseudomonadati > Pseudomonadota > Alphaproteobacteria > Acetobacterales > Acetobacteraceae > Acetobacter > Acetobacter ghanensis. The sequence continues at coordinate 235,073 of NZ_LN609302.1, read as the reverse complement.
GTGGTGACCAGAAAACAACACCCCACTACCGGGTGTAAAAGCCGGGTCAGGGCGGGGGGAGGCGCGTGGCGTCTTCATCCTGCTCCACCTGTTCCATCAGCCAGTTGCGGAAGGTGCGCAGGGAGGGTTTTTCCCATATTTGTTCGGAGGCGCGCAGCACGTAGGCGCCCAGCGGAGCTTCCTTAAGGGGGGTCTGGGTGGGTTGCACGCGCACCAGCCGCCCGGTCAGCAGGTCATCCCCCAGCAAAAACGGGTTGCCCAAGGCTATGCCTTCGCCCGCACGGGCGGCAGCCAGCGTAATGTGGGCCTGCCACAGCCTGCCCGCTGTGGGAATGACGGAGGCATGAACGCCCTGCGCCGCAAACCAGCGCCGCCATTCCGTATCGTCCTCCTCATGCAGCAGAGGGGCGTCCAGCAGGTCTTCCGTGGTGCGGGGCTGGCCACCAAGGGTTTGGATACATGCGGGGGACGCTACGGGAAAAACCGGCGGCCGGGCTATGGCCATGTGGCGGACGGCGCGCGGTTCTGGCGTTGTGCTCCCATCACGCACGTAGCCGATCTGGGCATGGTTGGTGGATTCCACCCCGCTCACATGGAAAGCCGCGCTGGCATCCACCGAGCGAAGCAGCACCTCCATATGGGGGTGCGATTTGCGAAAAGCATAGAGCCGGGGCAGCAGCCAGTGGTAGGCAAACCCATGCGCGCAGGTCACCGTAAGTGGGGCCACGCGGTTACGCATGTCTGCCGTGGCGGTAGCCAGCCCGTCCAGCAGGGGGGCTATGCGGTCGTAATAGGTGTGGCCCGCCTGTGTCAGGCTTCCGGTGGCCTTGTCCCGCAGGGTAATGCCGAGCGAGAGTTCAAGGTCGCGAATGTGGCGGCTGATGGCCGCATGGTCCACGCGCAACTCCGTGGCCGCCCGTCGGATGCCACCCGTGCGGGCAAAGGCGACAAAGGCGTTCAGCGCGGACAGGGGAGGAATACGGTAGCGTGGGTCCATAACGGGGCGGGTACGTTGCACGGTTGGGGTTGCTGGCACGCCATTGGAGGCCAAACGCCCCAAAAAGCAAGGTCTGGCCCCGCTCTACCTGCCTGCCATGCCGGATGGTGCGGCGCGCGGAGTAGGTTTTTGCGTTGCAAAGCACCAGAAACATGGGGTATTGCGCACCCATTATAGCCAACGGTCCCGCGCAAGCGGAATAAAAGGGAATGCCGTATGCTCCCGTTTGGGAGACCAGTCGGCAACTGCCCCCGCAACTGTAGGCGGAGAGTCTCTGGTCCGAGCGGCTTCCAAGCGCCGCTGCCACTGGTTGCCCGGCAACCGGGAAGGTTGGACCAGATGCGTTGATCCGCAAGTCAGGAGACCTGCCGTTGCCGCTCATATCTTGATCGCCGGACGGGGGTGCCGGAGGTGGATGGTCGCTTATGTTTCTTTGTGTCTGACAGCCTTTTTTCCACACGCGCATTTCTTCAAACGCAAACCCGCTCAGGGTTGGAAAAACAGGCACACAATTCAATGATCTTTTTACGTAAAACACATGGTCTACGGTGGCGTCTTGCCCTGTTGTGCCAGTCCGTTACCGTTGCGGGCATGATGCTCCCAGCCACTGCCTTTGCGCAGAATGCGGAGACACAGCTGGAGCAGGACCGGCGACGCATGGGCAATTCTGGCCCGCTGGTTTCGGAAGTAGACCCGGCCACGGTGCGTGACAGTATGCGCGCGGCAGAAGCCGCTGCGGCCAAACCCGATGATGACCACCCCGATATGAGCGACCACCTGCTGGGCAATATGTGGGGTGCGCGCGACTGGATGGCCCGCCACGGCATTACCTTTGACATTCAGGAAGTGGACGAACTGTGGGGCAACACCACAGGCGGCACAGCATCCTCTGCCGATGGGGCAAATGGCTCGGGCACCGGCCCCGCCTATGACGGCATGACCATGCCAACCCTGACCGTGGATCTGGAAAAGCTCATCGGCCTCAAGGGCGGGATCTTCAACATCAGCGCACTCCAGCTGCGTGGGCGCTCGATCTCACAGGATCATCTGGGCGTGTTCAACCCGGCCTCCGGGTTCGAGGCCGACCGCTCCACCCGCCTGTTCGAACTGTGGTACCAGCAGTCCTTCCTGGACGGTAAGCTGGACGTCAAGGTCGGGCAGCAGGATCTGGATACCGAATTCCTGATTAGCGATTACGGCAGCCTTTACCTCAACTCCAATTTTGGCTGGCCCATGGCCCCATCGGTCAACCTGTATGGGGGTGGGCCCTCATGGCCGCTGGCCTCCCCCGCCATCCGCATCCGCTACCGGCCTACGGACCAGTTTACCGTCATGTTCGCCGCGGCCGATGATAACCCGCCGGGCAACCGCTACAACTCCCTGCCCATCCAGCAGGCAACCGGTTCCATCAGCGGGTCCAGCAATGACCCGACCAGCCAGAACGCCAACAACAACGCCTCTGGGCACCCAGTTCAACATGGGCACGGGGTCGTTGCTGATGACCGAGCTGCAATACGCCATCAACCCCCAGCCCGAGGATATGTCCAAGGTCACCAAAGACCCCGGCCTGCCGGGCATTTACAAACTGGGCGGGTATTATGACACGGCCAAGTTTGCAGACTACCGCTACAACAAGAACGGTGGTTCGCTGGGGGCTGCGGTCGCAAATGGCGGGTCCGAACGGGACCTGACCCCGCGCTGGGACCGGGGCAACTGGATGGTGTACGGTATTATTGACCAGATGATCTGGCGGCCCTCGCTCCAGTCTCCCCAGTCAGTGGGTGTGTTTGCGCGCGCCACGGGGAACGGAGGGGACCGCAACCTGATCAGCTTTGCCGTGGATGCGGGCATTAACCTCAAGGCCCCTTTCAAGGGGCGGGATAATGACACGGTGGGCGTGGGCTGGGGCATTGGCCGTGCGTCCTACGGCCAGCGCCAGTTTGACCGCGACTCCGGCTCCCACGCGCAGGGGAATGAAAACCATCTGGAAGTTACCTACCAGGCGCAGGTCATGCCGTGGTGGGTCATGCAGCCGGACTTCCAGTATGTGTGGAACCCTTCGGGCGGTGTGGCCGACTGGACCGGCACCAAGCGCATTGGTAACGAGGCCATCTTCGGCCTCCATTCCAGCATCACTTTCTGAATAACGACAGAAGCAGGCAGGGGGATGACACAGGAGGATGGCGGCCCGGCAGTTAAAAGTCTTGCCGTGTGGTGCTGAAAATCTATGATGCCCGCACGACAACCATGAGACTATCCATATTTTCTGACCGATCCGCACACGCTCCGCGTTGTGCCACCATGCCAAGACATAAAAGGATAACACCATGAACACATCTGTTCATACGACCGCCCCCGCTCTGGTGGCCGATGCCGGTATTCCACTGCGCGACATTCTGCCGTGGGGTGTATTCGGCCTGATCGTTGCTGCACTGCTGATCTATTTTGTGGGTGCGGAGCAGGGCGCTACGTCCCTGATTTCTGGCCATGCCGTGCATGAATTCGTGCATGACGGCCGCCATCTTCTTGGTTTCCCCTGCCATTAAATAATTAGTCGTCAGGAAAGATCCGTCTCATGGTTGGTCGTCTTCTCGCCCGTGGCATGGCCGCGGGTATTGTGGCTGCATTGCTGGGGTTTGTTTTTGCCAAGGTGTTTGGCGAACCGCAGGTTGCTCTGGCCATTGCGTTTGAAGCAGCACAGGATGCCGCAGCAGGTAACGCCCCCGAACCTGAACTTGTTAGCCGTGCGGTGCAGGCCTCCTATGGTTTGCTGACTGCGGTGCTCATGTATGGCGCGGCCTATGGCGGCATGTTCGCCATTGTGTTTGCACTGGCTTACAAACGGCTCACACTTTCCAGCCCGCGTGCGCTGGCGCTGCTGCTGGCCGGGGTTGGTTTTTTAACCTTTGTGCTCATTCCAGATCTTAAATATCCGCCCAACCCACCTGCTGTTGGGTTGGAGGAAACCATTGGGCTGCGCACGGGCATGTATTTTGCCATGGTCGGCATTTCCATCGCTATTTCCATGATCTCGCTGCTGGTGGGGCGTGCCCTGTCAGCCTCTCTTGGGCGTTGGAATGGGGCGCTGTGCGGCATAGCCCTTGGCATTGCGCTGGTTGTGCTGGCGCAGTTCGGCCTGCCGGATATTAACGAAGTGCCCGATAATTTTCCCGCTGTTGTGCTGTGGCGGTTCCGCGAAGCCGCTATTGGTATGCAGCTTGTAATGTGGTCCGCGCTTGGGTTGATCTTTGGCGCACTGGCCGAAAAACTTCTGCAAACGTCCCGTGTGCAGGCGCGCTAAAGCGTTCTGCCACTGGCGTTGAGGTATAAAAAAGGGCCACGCGTTTGCGTGGCCCTTTTTGTTTGGGCAGAACGTCCGGGTGTGACCCGCCTTACGGCAAGGTCACGCTGGCATTGGTTAGAAAGTGATGCTGGAATGGAGGCCGAAGATGGCCTCGTTACCAATGCGTTTGGTGCCGGTCCAGTCAGCTACACCGCCCGAAGGGTTCCACACATACTGGAAGTCCGGCTGCATGACCCACCACGGCATGACCTGCGCCTGATAGGTGACTTCCAGATGGTTTTCGTTCCCCTGTGCGTGGGAGCCGGAGTCGCGGTCAAATCTGGCGCTGCCCGTAGGAGGCACGGCCAATGCCCCAGCCCACGCCCACCGTATCGTTGTCACGGCCCTTGAAAGGGGCCTTGAGGTTAATGCCCGCATCCACGGCAAAGCTGATCAGGTTGCGGTCCCCACCATTCCCCGTGGCGCGTGCAAACACACCCACTGACTGCGGAGACTGGAGCGAGGGCCGCCAGATCATCTGGTCAATAATACCGTACACCATCCAGTTGCCCCGGTCCCAGCGCGGGGTCAGGTCCCGTTCGGACCCGCCATTTGCGACCGCAGCCCCCAGCGAACCACCGTTCTTGTTGTAGCGGTAGTCTGCAAACTTGGCCGTGTCATAATACCCGCCCAGTTTGTAAATGCCCGGCAGGCCGGGGTCTTTGGTGACCTTGGACATATCCTCGGGCTGGGGGTTGATGGCGTATTGCAGCTCGGTCATCAGCAACGACCCCGTGCCCATGTTGAACTGGGTGCCCAGAGGCGTTGTTGTTGGCGTTCTGGCTGGTCGGGTCATTGCTGGACCCGCTGATGGAACCGGTTGCCTGCTGGATGGGCAGGGAGTTGTAGCGGTTGCCCGGCGGGTTATCATCGGCCGCGGCGAACATGACGGTAAACTGGTCCGTAGGCCGGTAGCGGATGCGGATGGCGGGGGAGGCCAGCGGCCATGAGGGCCCACCCCCATACAGGTTGACCGATGGGGCCATGGGCCAGCCAAAATTGGAGTTGAGGTAAAGGCTGCCGTAATCGCTAATCAGGAATTCGGTATCCAGATCCTGCTGCCCGACCTTGACGTCCAGCTTACCGTCCAGGAAGGACTGCTGGTACCACAGTTCGAACAGGCGGGTGGAGCGGTCGGCCTCGAACCCGGAGGCCGGGTTGAACACGCCCAGATGATCCTGTGAGATCGAGCGCCCACGCAGCTGGAGTGCGCTGATGTTGAAGATCCCGCCCTTGAGGCCGATGAGCTTTTCCAGATCCACGGTCAGGGTTGGCATGGTCATGCCGTCATAGGCGGGGCCGGTGCCCGAGCCATTTGCCCCATCGGCAGAGGATGCTGTGCCGCCTGTGGTGTTGCCCCACAGTTCGTCCACTTCCTGAATGTCAAAGGTAATGCCGTGGCGGGCCATCCAGTCGCGCGCGCCCCACATATTGCCCAGCAGGTGGTCGCTCATGTCGGGGTGGTCATCATCGGGTTTGGCCGCAGCGGCTTCTGCCGCGCGCATACTGTCACGCACCGTGGCCGGGTCTACTTCCGAAACCAGCGGGCCGGAATTGCCCATACGTCGCCGGTCCTGCTCCAGCTGTGTCTCCGCATTCTGCGCAAAGGCAGTGGAGGAAAGGAGAGATAACGCAACAGATACAAAAATAGTCTTGGAAAAAGCTTTATTTTTTTTGTGTTGGCTGAGCGGTGTATGGCGTGATGCCAGACAGAAACGTGACATTGAGATGCGCCCCATAATGCGAATAATTATCAAAAACATTATTATGATAATGGGGGGTAAGGTGAATGTGTTATGATTGCAACCCAGAGATACAAAAAAAGGCAGGAATATGGCAATATTCCTGCCTTTGTTTACTTAATATTCAGAAAAAATTATTTCTGAGGGTAGTTAAACGTAAAGGATTCCGTAAACGGCGCCCAAAAACCGGGGGTGCCGGTTTCCTTGTCCGTGTGGTGCAGGAAGCCATTGGTTTCAGGCGAGCTGTAGCGGAACACAACCGTGTAGGTGCCCGGACCATCCATTTTGACGTTGTTGGCGTAGTGCGCACCGTCTTTTGCGGTCATGGCATGAAGGACGCCTTCATTCTTCCAGCTGGAACCCTTTTTGGTCAGGGTGTAGTCCACGCCAATGTAGGGAACCCATGCACCATCGGGAAAACCCCAAGGGTTGTCAGCCGTAGCGTGCACGTCGGTTTCAAGGTGAATGGTGTCCGTGCCCATAGCCATGTCTTTGGTCATGGGGGCCATGTCCACGCCAATCAGGTAGTTGGCGGCAATTTCCATGTCATGGGCCTGTACCGGGCCACCAACAGGGTATTCACGCGCCATGGCGGGGGCGGCATACGCGGCGGAAATAGCCGTCAGAACGGAAAAGACTTTGATGCAACGCTTCATTTCAGGTCTCTATGATCAGGTGTGCCTGTGGGCACAGGGTTGAAAAGGTGGGGTTTTATGGTGAGGAGGGGTGTGGGCGGGTGCGCACAAAGCGTTCCGTAACCAAGAGGCACACAAGGGTCAGACCCCAGACGAGAATCTGAATTCCGGTTGGCCTGTCGGTGTAACCAGCAAGGGCTTTGGCCGTGCGGCCAGCAAGGCTGCCATCGGACAACAGCCAAGACGTATCCCAGATGTCGTAACCCAGTGCCGGAATAAGGTCATCGGATGCAAGCAGAGCCGCAGCCTGAGAGGCCATGCCTGCCGCCAGAATGGAGACAAGAATATTGGTAACGGCAAACAGATGGCGCAGGGGAATAATGATCAGCCCGCGATACAGGGCGTAAGACAGTGCCGCCCCGCCCAGAACACCCAGCAGGCCACCACTGAGCAGAGAAACCGCGCCAACATGGGCGGATACCGCAATACCATACAGGAACAGCACAACTTCCATGCCTTCGCGCAGCACGGCCACAGCCACCACGGTTGCCATGGCGCCAAGCGAGCGGCTGCCAGCGGAGACCGCAGCGCCCATCTGCTTCATTTCCTGCGCCATCTCACGCCCATGCCGCGCCATCCAGATGACGTGCCATGAGAGCATGAGCACGGCCACGCACAAAATGGCGGCGGAAAAGATGTCCTGCCCGTTGCCGGAAAAAGCCGTGGACAGCGCGCCCGCAAAGGCCGCAGCAATGGCGGCTCCGGTTACGCCTGCGGCAATGCCGCCTGCTACCCACCAGCCACGCCCCGCAATTCCACGTGTTGCCGCCAGCACAATGCCAATGACAAGGCCGGCTTCCATAACTTCACGAAAAACGATGATCAGACTGCCAAGCATGGTTCAGGGCTTTGCTTCTGCGGTGACTGTCCCCTTGGCCTGATCGGGGTGGTAGTCATCAAAAAAAGTGTATTCTCCGGGGTGGAGCGGGCCAGCGTGCACACGAATTTTTGAGCCGGGGACAATAATTTTTTCAAACTTCATGTCGTAACTCTCAAATTCGTCTGTTGTCGTGTCCTGATTTTCCAATTCAATCATGAACCGCTCACCAGCAGGGACGCTCAGATGATCAGGTTCAAAATGATGATCTTTGAGTGTAAGGTGAAAAACGGTTTGCGCCTGAGCCTGCACGGGAGGAAAAAGATACATCCCGCTTAAAAGGGGGAGGGCTGCAAAAAGCCGTTTCATTTTGTGGTTCTCCGCTTGTCTTGACTGTTTGGGTTAGTGAGAATCATTATTAAAGTCAATGTTTGTACCGATCGGTGAATTGTAATCTTATGTCGAACCATCCTCTGGCTTTTATGCGTCTGCCAACAGACCTGCTTATGGCGCTGGACAGCCGGACGTTCCACTTCTGGTTTCAGCCGATCCATTATCTGGTCAGAACGCTGCATATCCTGAGTATGGCTGGGTTTTTTGGCTTGGAGATGCTGTTTGCACTTGCGGTTGTCCAGCAGATGGAGCGGGATGCACTGGTGCGATTATCGCGCTTTATGCTGCGTCCTTTGCATATCAGCTATGGCATAGCCATGATCACGGGGTTCGCTCTTTTCTTCTACGACCCGGTCCATATTGGCGCTCGTGCTTATATTACACCCAAGCTATTGGCGCTTGTTTTGTCTGGCGTGCTGGAATGGTACGGTCACAAAGCCTTGTACTGGCCGATTATGAGAGGGCGGGATGAGGAAACATCCTTGTGGTGCAAGGTGTTTTGTCTTTCGGCTTGTCTGGTTTGGGTCGCGGTTATTGTGTTTTCGTGCCTCAATTCCGAGGGCGTGCCCAAGGTCTTTTTGCGGCATTATTTTTAACGCGCGGTCAAAAAATATGGAGAACAGGTTAACCTATTCTCCATATTTATAAATATTTAGGCAGTTATATAATAAATACTCTTATTCGGCGGCAACATACACCTTGCCGCCTGCCTGACGGAATTCCTCATTCTTTTGCTCAATGCCCGCAAGGCGGATTGCATCTTCCTTAAGGTCCTGACTGATTCGCATGGAGCAGAACTTGGGCCCGCACATGGAGCAGAAATGCGCGGTCTTGTGCGCATCACGCGGCATGGTCTCATCATGGTAGGCGCAAGCCGTATCCGGGTCGAGCGAGAGGTTGAACTGGTCCTCCCAGCGGAAGGAGAACCGCGCGCGGCTCAGAGCATCATCCCGCAGTTTGGCCCCTGGGTGCCCCTTGGCCAGATCGGCCGCGTGGGCGGCAATGCGGTAGGTGATAACGCCTGTTTTAACGTCGTTCCGGTCGGGCAGGCCAAGGTGCTCCTTGGGGGTGACGTAGCAGAGCATGGAGGTGCCGAACCAGCCGATCATGGCCGCCCCGATGGCCGAAGTAATGTGGTCGTAACCCGGAGCGATGTCGGTCGTTAATGGGCCAAGCGTGTAGAACGGGGCCTCGTCACATTCACGCAGCTGCTTGTCCATGTTCTCCTTGATCTTGTGCATGGGCACGTGGCCCGGCCCTTCGATCATGACCTGGCAGCCCTTGGCCCACGCAATCTTGGTCAGTTCGCCCAGTGTTTCCAGCTCGGCAAACTGTGCCGCGTCGTTGGCATCGGCAATGCTGCCCGGACGCAGGCCATCCCCGAGCGAGAAGGAGACGTCATACGCACGCATGATGTCGCAGATGTCTTCAAAATGTTCGTACAGGAAGCTCTCGCGGTGCCCGTTCAGGCACCAGCTTGCCATGATGGAACCGCCGCGCGAGACAATGCCCGTTACACGGTTGGCGGTCAGCGGCACATGCTGGAGCCGCACCCCGGCATGGATGGTAAAGTAGTCCACGCCCTGTTCGGCCTGCTCAATCAGCGTATCGCGGAACACGTCCCAGTCCAGCTTGCTTACATCCCCGCCCACTTTTTCCAGCGCCTGATAAAGCGGGACCGTGCCAATGGGGGTGGGCGCGTTACGCAGGATCCAGTCGCGGATGTTGTGGATGTTGCGGCCTGTGGACAGGTCCATAACCGTATCCGCACCCCAGCGGATGGACCACACCAGTTTTTCCACCTCATCGGCGGCAGAGGAGGTAATGGCCGAATTGCCGATATTGGCGTTCACCTTGACCAGAAAGTTACGGCCAATAATGACCGGCTCAAGCTCAGGGTGGTTGATGTTGGCGGGAATAATGGCGCGGCCACGGGCGATTTCTTCGCGCACAAATTCCGGGGTCACAAATTCGGGCAGGGCGGCGTTAAAGGAGTTGCCGTCCTTCAGCTGTGCGGCGGCTTCGTCCAGCGCCTTCTGGCGGCCCAGGTTTTCGCGGTGGGCGACGTAGATCATTTCCTCGGTAATGATCCCGGCCTTGGCAAATTCATACTGCGTGACGGGCTTGCCCTGCACACCCTTGAGCACCTTGTGCGGTGCCGGGCAGGGCTGGACAAGGTAGCTGCCCTCGGCACCACCATTGTCCTCTGGGCGGATGGAGCGCGGCGTTGTGGGGGCTAGGTCGCGTTTGGCAAGCCATGCGCTGCGCAGCTTGGGCAGGCCTGCACGGACATCAATGTGCGCAGTCTGGTCCGTGTAGGGGCCGGACGTATCGTACACCCGCAGGGGCGGCTCGTTGGCCGATGGGTCGAGTGCGATCTCACGGAACGGTACGCGGATATCCGGATGCCCATCGGGGCTGGAATAGACCTTGCGTGACCCACGGATGGGGCCAGTGGTCACCTGACCCGGTGCGGGGGCAGCCGTGTTGGCGGGCTTGGGGTTTCCACCCTGTGTGGATGGTGGGGCTGTGGTGGTGGCAGACATTGCAAAATCTCCTCAGGCGCGAGGAGGACAGGCCTGAAAAGGGAGACAGCCACGAGATTGATGGCGGCACCATGCCGGTTACAGGCAGGGCGTTTGTTCCTTGCACAGGCACCAGTCCCTCCGCCGGTATGAGCCGGATCAGGTTCCCCGCCAGAACCGTATGTTGCTGGCGGCAGGGTCGCCACGGTGCCTTCTGAAGCAGAAAGCGGGAGTGGCCTCTCAGTTCCTTGCCGGAACCCCCCTTGGTTATGTGTAAGCAGATAGCCTGAGGTGTGCCTGTGTCAAGCATTTACACCAATATGTGACTCAGTGGTGGATGCAGGGGCATGTTAGGGCGGAGGAGGACGTATGGATTCCGCCCGATATAGCGCGGTTTTTGCCATCAGTTTGTGCGATGACATGCAACATCCCAATTACACTTATAGAGAAAAATTAGTAAGGTATGCAAGTTTTTTCTAGTATGTCATGATTGTGTCATGCAGACAGAAAGAAATAAAACGCTTGATGCGGTAAAAAATCTGGAAATATCTCCTCACGCTCATTACGTTTTATGGATAGCCGCATTTGTGTCTGCGATTTGCGGTGGTCTTTACGGATATGACACGGGAATTATTTCCGGCGCACTTCTCCTTATTACCAAGGACTTCCATTTAACCTCCGTGCAGGAAGAAATGGTAACTTCGGCCATTCTGGTCGGGGCTGTTATGGGGGCCATGGGTGTCTCATGGTTTTCAGAACGGTACGGGCGGCGGATTTCGGTCATGCTGGTTACGGCCGTATTTGTGCTGGGGGCAGTAGCCTGCTCCTTTGCCTCCAGCGTGACCATGCTGGTGATTGACCGTGTGTTCCTCGGCTTTGCGGTGGGTGGGTCCACGCAGGTGGTGCCAACCTATATTTCGGAGCTGGCCCCTGCCGCCAAACGCGGGAATCTGGTCACCCTGTTTAATGTCGCCATTGGTATCGGCATTTTTCTGGCCAACCTTGTGGGCTTTACCATGCGGGATGCGTGGGGCTGGCGGCCTATGGTCGCCATTGCCGCCATTCCCGCAGCCATTGTGTTTATCAGCATGTTTTTCCTGCCCAAGAGCCCCCGCTGGGTGGCCGAGAACGAGGGCATGGTGTCCGCTGTCAAACAGCTTGGCCGTGTACGCACATCGCGCAAGGTGATCCAGCGCGAGATTACGGAAATCCGCAAAAACGTTATGGGCATGGATGAGGATGAGCGGGGCTGGAAGGGCCTTAAGCTCCCTTGGGTTCGCCCTGCACTGGTCGCTGCGCTGGGTATTGCGTTCTTTACGCAGGCCGGCGGTCTGGAGATGATGATCTACTATACCCCCACCTTCCTCTCGGATGCCGGGTTTAATAGCTCATCAGCTCTGCTGACCAGTCTTGGTGTGGCCATGGTCTATCTGGTCATGACGTTGCTGGGTTGCCTGTTTGTGGATCGCATTGGCCGCCGCCGCCTTGTGCTCATCATGGGGCCGGGGTCCGTCCTTAGCCTGCTTGGGCTTGGCATCATGTTTGCCCTCCACCCGGATAAAGGGAGCGTGGGGAGCTGGATGATTGTGGGCTTCCTGCTGCTGTTTATGGTGTTCAACTCTGGAGGCATTCAGGTTGTTGGCTGGCTGCTTGGGGCGGAACTGTTCCCGCTGCCCATGCGTGCGGTCGCCACCAGTCTGCACGCTGCTGTGCTGTGGGGGGCTGACCTGCTGGTCACAGCAACTGCGCTGTCTCTGGTTCAGCTTGTGTCCCTTGGTGGCACAATGTGGATTTATGCCGGGGTTAATCTGGCATCGGTTATTTTTGTTTACTTCTGTGTGCCCGAAACAAGTGGGGCAACGCTGGAAGACATCGAGATGGCCCTGCGTGATGGCGAGTTTGTGCCGCGCGCCGAGAACAACTACGCCATTCCACAATACACCGATGTGGAGGAAGACACCGCAACCACAGCACCCGCGCAGGCTGGCACCCCAGCCTGAGGGCGCTGCGTCTTTCTTACCCGCGCGGTCCAATGGTTGCGCGGGATATGCCATAAAAAAAGGGCCGGTCCATACTGTGGACCGGCCCTTTTGGGTAGGCGTGTTCTGGCAGGTGCCGCGCTTACGGCTCCCGCGCCATAAACTGTTCCAGCCAGTGAATGGTGTAGTCACCTTTCTGAAAACCGGGGTCTTCCAGAATTGCGCGGTGTAGCGGAATAACGGTTTTAATCCCTTCCACCACAAATTCGTCCAGAGCACGCTGCATACGGGCAATAGCCTGTGCACGCGTGGGGGCATGGACGATCAGCTTGGCAATCATGCTGTCGTAGTACGGGGGAACGCGGTAGCCGGTGTAAAGCGCGCTATCCACCCGCACGCCCAGACCACCCGGCGGATGGTACACCGCAACGGTACCGGGGCAGGGGGCAAAGGTTACGGGGTCTTCCGCGTTGATACGGCATTCAATGGCATGGCCGGAAAAGGCCACGTCTTCCTGCGTGTATCCAAGCTTTTCACCTGCGGCCAGACGGATCTGCTCACGCACCAGGTCCACATCGCACACCATCTCGGTAATGGGGTGTTCGACCTGGAGGCGGGTGTTCATTTCGATAAAGCAGAACTGCCCGTCCTGATACAGGAACTCCAACGTGCCTGCGTTACGGTACCCCATGCGCGAGAGCGCCTCGGTTGCCGTGCGGCCAATGGCATCACGCTGTTCGGCGGAAATGGCGGGGGAGCCTGCCTCTTCCAGCACCTTCTGGTGGCGGCGCTGGAGCGAGCAGTCACGCTCGCCAAAATGGACCACGTTGCCGTAGTTGTCGCCCAGAATCTGGAGCTCGATATGGCGCGGGCGGTCCATGTATTTTTCCATGTACACCGCATCGTTGCCGAATGCTGCGCGGGCTTCGGTACGGGCCATGCTCCATGCATCGGACAGTTCCTCTGCGGAGTGGGCGACCTTCATGCCTCGTCCGCCGCCACCGGCTGCGGCCTTGATCAGCACCGGGTAGCCAACGCGGTTGGCGACTTCGTGCGCTTCTTCAAGGTTGGCCAGCTCACCATCCGAGCCGGGCACCAGTGGCACGCCAAGGGCGAGCATGGTGGTCTTGGCCGTAATCTTGTCACCCATCATGCGGATGTGTTCCGCCGTTGGGCCAATAAAGGTCAGGCCGTGCGCTTCCACCGTTTCGGCAAAGTCCGCGTTTTCGGACAAAAAGCCGTAGCCGGGGTGGATGGCTTCCGCCCCGGTAATGGTGGCGGCAGACAGGATGGCCGCCACATTCAGGTACGAATCGCGCGAGGAGGCCGGGCCAATGCACACAGCCTCGTCCGCCAGACGCACATGCATGGCATCGGCGTCAGCGGTGGAATGAACCGCCACGGTTTTGATCCCAAGTTCCCGGCAGGCGCGCAGGATACGAAGGGCAATCTCGCCACGGTTGGCGATGAGGATTTTGGAAAACATTACTCGATGATGGCAAGCGGCTGGCCAAATTCAACCGGGTCGCCCGAGGCAACCAGAATGGCCTTGAGCGTGCCACCCTTGGGCGCCTTGATCTGGTTGAAGGTCTTCATCGCTTCAATCAGCATCAGGGTCTGGCCTGCGGTCACGATCTGTCCTTCGCTGGCAAACGGCGGGGAGGACGGGTCGGGCGTCAGGTAGGCCACACCTACCATGGGGCTGGGCACTGCACCCGGATGGCGGGAGAGGTCAGCCGGGGCTGCACTTTCCACCACAGCGGGGGCTGCCGCGGCAACCGGGGCTGCTACGGGGGCAGGAGCCGCAGCCTGCACAGTGGCCGCAGCCCGGGCCACGCGAATGCGGCGGTCTTTTTCAGACACCTCAATTTCGGTCAGTCCGGTTTCAGTCAGAATTTCGGCCAGAGCCCGAATGGCATCCGCGTCCACGAGCAGTCCGCTCATTGGTCATCCTCATCCAGAATAAGATCAGTCATTGCCTGCAAGGCCAGAGAATACCCGCCGACTCCCAGCCCGCAGATAACGCCGGTAGCGGCGCGCGAAACGTAGGAGTGGTGGCGGAATGGCTCGCGGCGGTGAATGTTGGAGATATGGACCTCAATTACCGGCAGGTCCGTAGCCAGCAGTGCATCCAGCAGGGCGATGGATGTATGGGTATAGCCTGCGGGATTGATAATGATGCCTTTGGCCCGTTTGCGGCACTCCTGCACCCAGGAGATCAGCTCGCCTTCAATGTTGGTCTGGCGGAAGTCTATGGCCAGTCCCAGCTTTTCGGCGGTCTGTAGGCACAGCTGTTCCACGTCGTCCAGCGTTGCCCGCCCATACACTTCGGGCTGGCGCTGGCCAAGCATGTTCAGGTTGGGGCCGTTCAGGACAGCAATGAGAGGTCTTTCCATGACAAACGGGGCCGTAGCACGATGCAGCCGCGTATCCAAGAGAAAGCGGCACGAAAAGTGGGTTCATCGCACTTAACCCTACTTTATTGCGGCCTATGTGGGGCGTGTACCGTCATATTTTTGCCACCACAGCGGGCAATATGGGGTGGGCTACCCTTGGTGCCGGTCAGAATAAGGTTGCTTTTGGGCCGGCAAAGCGACCATTAAGGCTACTAGGTATAACGGAAACGGAGTTAACAGGCGGATGTCAGCCCTGCGCCGGGCACTTCTTGGAAGTGTGTTTGTCACAACAGCACTGTTCGCGCTCCCCACCGCCCATGCGGCTGCGGCGGACGCACAAAGTGGCACTGCATGGGCCGAATCCGTGCAGAAGGCCCTTGCAGCGCGTGACGCACAGGACGAGACAGACGCTGACACGGGTTCTGTTTCCGGTCGTGCCGTCTCCCAAACGGGGATGGCAAGCTGGTATGGTGCAGCCCACCAACACCTGCACCGGACATCCTCCGGCGCACGGTTTGACAGGAACCGCCTGACCGCAGCCCATCCCACAGCCCCGCTGGGGAGCAAGCTGCGCGTGACATCGGAAGAAACAGGGCGCTCCGTGGTGGTAACGGTTAATGACCGTGGGCCATACAGCCACGGGCGGATTATTGACCTTTCCGCTGCGGCGGCGGCCCAGCTTGGGATGCTCCACTCCGGCGTGGCCCATGTGAGTGTTCAGACCGCAACGCCAGAGGAAGTGGCCGCCGCCCCCGAGGGCGATGCAGCGCCATCCCTGACCGCGCCATCCAAACCGGCAACCGGCAAGCGTGGCCGCCCCCTGCACCTCCAGCGCAAGCGTTTTGGTCACCCGTAAGCAGGTTGGTCGGACGGGTTCCGGTTACAGGTCTGTTGGGGGGGCTTGTGGGCAGTCCTTCGGCGTGGCCGGTTTGCTGGCCAGCATGGAATCGGTTTCGGGCGGCTGAATAACCCCCAGAGCGTAGCCCTCCATCTGGGCGTTGAGTTCCGCCCCCATCAGCACGACCCACGCGGTCACAAAAAACCACATCATAATGGCAATAAAGGCGCCAAGCGGCCCGTAGGTTGCGTTGTAGCTGGCCAGATGCGCCACGTAGTACGAGAACCCGAGCGAGGCCATAATCCATGTAATGGTGGCGGTTAGCGCGCCGGGCATGACCCAGCGCCACTGGGTGGGCCGTTTGCGGTCTGGCCCAAAGCGGTACAGGGCGGACAGGGCCAGTATTTCAAATGTAAACATGACCACAGGCCCACTCCACCGCGCCATAAATTCAATGGAGCCGGGCGGGGTGGGAATGTGCAGTATGGCGGGCAGGGTGAGAAAAAGCGGCATGGCAACCAGCAGGGCCAGTGTGAGCACCGCACCCAGAATGCCAGACAGGGTCATGGCGAAGGCGGTGGCCTGAAAGACCAGAAAATTCCGGTTTTCCCGCGTGTTGTAGGCAATATTCAACGCCGACAGGATGGAGCGCGTGGCTGCCGAGGCGGACCAGAGTGCGACCGAGAGCGAGACAATCAGGTTCAGGGTCAGCGAGGATGGCGGCTCGGCCACCAGTGTCTGCACCCTGTTATAAAGCAGGTTGAAGGCGCTGGGGGGCAGCAGGTTGTGCAGAATGTCCATCTGCGGGGCCACGGTCTGCACATCAAACGCCAGACCGTAAATGGAGATCATGGCGCTAATGGCCGGGAACAGGGAGAGGGTGGTGTAGAATGCACACCCCGCCGCCACCAGCGTGGTTGGTCCAAACACAAGGTTTTTAACGGTGTTGGACACAATGGTCCGCCAGTCCTTGCGGCTCATGGCCCACGGGCTGGCAAAACGGAGCCGGAGCGGGCGTACAGGGGCCTCTGGCTCGGTGTGCGAGGCGAGGGGGGAGCGGTCTGACTGCCAGAGAGCCTGCATGAATTCAGAAAGTTCCTTGATCTGTGGTTGTGCCCGAGGAGAACAGTCCGGGCGCTCCACGTGCGCGCCATGCTTGGCCAATAACGGGGCCGGAGTGGAGTCTGGTGGGGTTTACTTCACAATGGGGCGCACAGAGACTTCCGTGAAAAAACAGCAGGAAAGCGTGAAGTAACCGTAATATTCTCCAGTCTTACCGGGGGGGAGGGGATATGCCAAGTTTTTTTGTTTTATCGGGATTTTTTACTTGCGCTTGTGTCGGTTTGGCCTCATATCCACGCCCCTACGCAGCAACGCACGTGCCACTGGCCCTCTGAGGTTACGCAACGACGTCAAGCGTTCTGGCCAATCGGGACTCCTTTGTGGGTCTGCCTTTCGCTGGTCCGTTAGACCGTTTCGCAACGTCCTTCTCCGCTGTACAGGTGGGGGAGCCTGAACTGGGGGAGTGGGGACATGAATCCCAAAATCACCCGTTTTCTTGCCGAGCAAAAACCGGCAACGCCCTGCCTTGTCGTCGATGTTGACCAGGTGGAAGCCCGTTACCGCGCACTGGGCAAAGCCCTGCCGCTCGCGCGCATTTACTATGCCGTCAAGGCCAACCCGGCCATGCCCATCCTGACCCGTCTGGTCGGGCTTGGCTCCTGCTTTGATGCCGCATCGTGGGAGGAGGTCTCCCTCTGCCTTGAGGCAGGGGCGGAGCCGGAATCCATTTCCTTTGGCAACA
Organism: Acetobacter ghanensis; assembly: GCF_001499675.1. NCBI lineage: Bacteria > Pseudomonadati > Pseudomonadota > Alphaproteobacteria > Acetobacterales > Acetobacteraceae > Acetobacter > Acetobacter ghanensis. Next base: position 217,544 of record NZ_LN609302.1, on the reverse strand, counting down.
CGGTCAAAAAAGTGTCCGCCATTCAGGCTGCCTACAAGGCTGGCGTGCGCATGTTCGTGTTCGACTGCCGCGAGGAGCTGGAAAAAATTGCCCAGCACGCGCCGGGCAGCCGTGTGTACTGCCGCCTGCTGGTGGATAATTACGATGCGGAATGGCCGCTCTCCCGCAAGTTTGGCACCACGGTCGAATCCGCACGGGACCTGATGCTGGCTGCGCGTGAGCTGGGGCTGGACCCGTATGGTCTGTCCTTCCATGTTGGGAGCCAGCAGCTCTCCGCGCAGGCGTATGAAGCCGCCATTGCCCGCGTTGCCAGCCTGTTTACGGACCTGAGCGATGCAGGGCTGGACCTGCGCATGATCAACCTCGGCGGGGGCTTCCCCATCCGGTATCGTGAGGATGTGCCCGAGATCGACCATTTTGCGGGGGCCATCTGCCGCGCCATGACCGAGCATTTTGGCAATGCGCTGCCCGAAATGCTGGTGGAGCCGGGCCGCTTTATTGTGGGCGAGGCCGGTGTGGTGCACACCGAGGTGGTGCTGGTCAGCGCACGTGGCCGTCAGGACGGGTTGCGTTGGGTGTATCTGGATATTGGCCGTTTTGGTGGTCTGGCGGAAACGGAGGGCGAATCCATCCGTTACGCTATTCGCACAGCGCGCGATGGCTCCCCCACGGGGCCAGTGGCTCTGGCGGGGCCAACCTGCGATGGGGCGGATATTCTGTACGAAAAAAGCCACTATGACCTGCCGCTCGACCTGCGCTCTGGCGAGCAGATCGACCTACTGGGCACCGGGGCCTATGTTTCTACCTACTGCTCGACCCGCTTCAATGGATTTGCGCCTTTGAGCGAGCATTATATCTGAACATCCTGCCGTGGAGCCTGCCTCCACAACGGGTTTGTACACAGGATTGCCCTCCTTTTGCCCGGCCGCTCTGGCCCGGCGGAAGGGGGGCTTTGCTTTTTTGCGCCTCCCATTGCCGTAAAGGCAGGCCTGTATTGTGCGTGCGGCCCTTTGCAGCACGCCCGATGCGCTTAACAATTACCCCAGACACGGGCTCCATGAGCGAAGCCTGAGTAAAGGGAGTTATCATGACACGAATGGGTATGCTGCTGGGTACGGCTCTGGTGGCAACGATGGTTGCAACACCTTTGTATGCACAGCAGGCACAGTCTGGTGCAGCCACGTCCAACACAGTTGCACAGTCCGCCGCTACGCAGGACTTTAGCCGTCTTTCCGATGATGGCAGCATGGCGTTCGAATATCTGTCTCTCGCCCGCAACGCTATTTTTGATGGCGATCTGGCTGGCGCCAAGGCCCTTATTGCCAATGCCCAGCAGGCGCTGACCACGGCGCGCTCGGATAACACCGCGTTTCAGAAAGCCGCTGCCGAGCTGATGCCGAGCAAAACCGGCCAGTCCCGCCCACGCCCCAACGCGCCCGCAACGCAGCAGGTCGCATGGCTGCCGATTGATGGCGAACTGGTGCTGAACGCCAACGCAGATGAAACACCGGAAAAAACCGCCGTTGTGGCGGCCGCCAACCGGCACCTCAAATCCGGCAACCCGGCGCGTGCTGCTGAAGTGCTGCGTGTAACCAGTGTGGATGCGGACTACGTTATTGCTGCCGTGCCGCTGGACCAGGTGACGCAGGACGTCAACCGCGCCGCCAAGCTGATTGGCAAAGACCCCTACAAGGCCAGCGAAGCCCTGCGTGATGCGCAGAATGCCGTGCGCTATGCCTCGGTGGATATTCAGGCCGTGTCCAACGGAAGTGCGGGTGCATCCGCTAATGCTGGTGCAAATGCCAAGGCCGCACCGGCTCCCGCTCCGGCAAAATAAGGGCAGGCTGGCCCGGTACGGTGTGCCGGGCTGGTTGGCAACAAAAAGGGGCGGTGCCACATATGGCTACCGCCCCTTTTTGTTGTCTTGCGCGGTTTATTCCGCTGCGGCCCGTAGCCCTGCACCCGCCGCCAGTGGGCACAGCGGCAGCGTGCCTGCAACAAATGCCCCCAGCAGTTCAAGGTCAGGCTGCCACGGTAACCCGTTGGATGCCGCATCTATGGCGGCAGCGCCAAAAATAAGCGCAGGCGTTGCCAGCGGGAGGGTTAGTAACGGCAGAAGCACCCCACCCCGGCGAGCCCCCAGCACAATGGATGCGCCCATTCCCCCGATAAGGGAGAGCACAACAGACCCTAAAAACAGCCCCCCCAGCAGCACCGGCAGGGCGGAGGAGGGCAGGCCCAGCATAATGGACAAAGGAACCGCAGCCAGCAGGAGCGGCACGCCCGTTGTCAGCCAGTGTGCGGTTATTTTGGCCAGTGCGACCAGTGCGGGCGGCAGGCCCAGCAGGAGCAGCTGGTCCAGAGAGCCATCCTCCAGCTCCGCACCAAACAGCCGGTCCAGTGGCAACAGGGCGGCCAGCAGGGCGCACACCCATATAATGCCGGGCGCCATGTGGCGCAGCAGTTCGGGCGAGGGGCCAAGGGCAAGGGGGAACAGCGTTGCCGTTACGACAAAAAACAGCACGGCGCCCAGCGTGTCCGCTCCGTGGCGTAAGGCCAGTTGCAGGTCGCGCATGACAATGCCCCAGAACAGTCTGTTCATGCGCCGTCTCCTTCTTCATACGCGGCAAAGGGGCGGTGGTCGGTTGCACCGGGCAGGGCCAGCGCGCAACTGTTGTCCAGCGGCAGGGGCACATGCGTTGTGGCGATGAGCATACCACCGCGTGCACGGTGTGCGGTCATGGCGTTGCCCAGCAGAGTTATGGCGGCCGAATCCAGCCCCAGACTCGGTTCATCCAGCAGCCATAGCGGGGCTTGTGCCAGCAGTACGCGGGCAAGGGCCGTGCGGCGCTTTTGCCCGGCGGACAAAAGGCGGGCAGGCAGGTTGGCCAGTGGCAGCAGGTCCATGGCCTCCAGTGCTTCGGCCATGTTTGCGCCCGGCCGGGTAAACAGGCGCAGGTTTTCGGTTACGGTCAGGCCGGGTTTAAGGGCATCCTGATGGCCAATATAGGCCACACGCTCCGCATGGGCGGCGCGGTCATCAAAGATTGACTGCCCGTTCCATGTCAGCAGCCCCGAATCCGGCTTGCGCAGCCCGGCCAGCACCCGCAGCAGGGTGGATTTGCCCGCACCGTTGGGGCCGGTCAGCAGCATGGCGTCCCCCGCGTTCAGGCGCAGGCTTACGCCGTCCAGCACCAGACGGTCCCCACGAAAAATGCAAAGAGAGTCTGCCGCCAGCAGCGGGGCTGTGGCCAAAGCAGGGGCAGGCGCGGCGTTGGCGCCTGTGGAGGACTGGCTCACGGAGATGGGACTTCTCCTTTTTGTTACCGTAATAACACAAAAAGCGGGATTGCTCGCGCGGTCGTGGTCATTCCCCCGCTTGTGCCTTTTATCTGTGCCGGTATGTTCTAGCCCCAACGGGATATCAAGCCGGTTGTCCGAAGAGCGGACACGCACGCAGCGCCGTGCGGAACAATACGGAACACGAACGGTGTCCTGAACGCATCACCAGCCATCGGCTGTGATCGGGGAGAAAACGACGATGAAATCGGTTGGCCACGACTCACTCAAAACAGGCCGTACCCTTGAGGTTGACGGCAAGACCTACCACTATTTTTCCATTCCTGAAGCGGCAAAAACTATTGGCGATGTAAGCCGCCTGCCGGTTTCGCTTAAGGTTCTGCTGGAGAACATCCTGCGGTTTGAGGATGCACGCTCCTACAATGTGGAAGATGCCAAGGCCATTGCCGGCTGGCTGCCCAAGGGCAGCAGCACAAAGGAAGTGCCCTTTAAACCTTCCCGCATTCTGATGCAGGACTTTACGGGTGTTCCCGGCGTTGTGGACCTTGCGGCCATGCGCGATGGGATTGTGAACCTCAAGGGCGACCCGCAGAAGGTCAACCCGATGGTGCCGGTCAATCTGGTGATCGACCACTCCGTGATGGTGGACTTTGCAGGGACCGATGAGGCACTGCAGGAAAACATCACCCTCGAATTTGAACGCAACGCGGAACGCTATGCCTTCCTGCGCTGGGGTCAGGAAGCGTTCGAGAACTTCTCCGTGGTGCCGCCCGATACGGGCATCTGCCATCAGGTGAATCTGGAATACATCGCGCAGGTGGCATGGACCGCCAACGTGGGTGGCAAGGACTATGTGTACCCCGATTCGCTCTACGGCACGGACAGCCACACGACCATGATCAACGGTCTGGGCGTTCTGGGCTGGGGTGTTGGCGGGATCGAGGCCGAAGCCGCCATGCTGGGCCAGCCCATTGCCATGCTTATCCCCGATGTGATCGGCTTCAAGCTGGTTGGCAAACTGCCCGAAGGGGCCACGGCAACCGACCTGGTGCTGACCGTAACCCAGATGCTCCGTAAAAAGGGCGTTGTTGGCAAGTTTGTGGAATTCTTTGGCCCGGCTCTGGACCACCTGCCCGTGGCCGACCGCGCGACCATTGCCAACATGGCCCCCGAATACGGCGCAACCTGTGGCTTCTTCCCCGTGGATGACCTGACACTGGACTTCCTGCGTCAGACCGGCCGTGACGAACACCGCATCAAGCTGGTTAAGGAATACCTGCAGGCGCAGGACATGTTCCGTACGGCAGAAACGCCCGAACCTGTGTTTACGGACGTGCTGGAACTGGACCTGAGCACGGTTGTGCCGTCTCTGGCAGGCCCCAAGCGCCCGCAGGACCGCGTGGAACTGAAGAACGCCACCACGGCGTTTGAAAAAGAACTGACCTCCTCCCTTGGCGTCCCCGCTGCCGAAGCCAACAAAAAGGTTCCGGTTGCAGGCACCAACTACGAGCTGGGCAGTGGTGATGTGGTGATTGCCGCCATTACCTCCTGCACCAACACCTCCAACCCGGCGGTGCTGATTGCAGCAGGTCTGGTGGCCCGCAAGGCGCGCGCTCTGGGCCTGACCCCCAAGCCGTGGGTCAAGACCTCGCTCGCACCCGGATCGCAGGTTGTGACCGACTACCTCAATCGTTCCAAACTGACTGAAGACCTAGATGCCATGGGCTTCAACACGGTTGGTTATGGCTGCACCACCTGCATCGGTAACTCCGGCCCGCTGCCCGGCAACATTGTGGACGCGATTGAAAACAACAACCTGGTTGCTGTTTCCGTCCTGTCCGGCAACCGTAACTTTGAGGGGCGTATTTCCCCCAACGTGCGCGCCAACTATCTTGCCAGCCCGCCGCTGGTGGTTGCCTACTCGCTGCTGGGCACCATGCGTCAGGACATTACGACCGCGCCGCTTGGCACGTCCAAGGATGGCAAGCCGGTGTACCTGAAGGACATCTGGCCGACCAACAAGGAAATTGCCGACCTGATCGCCTCGTCCATCACGCGTGAAGAGTTCATCAAGCGTTACGCAAACGTGGGCAAGGGTACGAAGGAATGGCAGGGCCTCAAGGTTGCTACCGGGTCCGAAACCTACAAGTGGGACCCCAAGTCCACCTACGTGCAGGATCCTCCGTACTTCAAGAACATGGCGGTTGAGCCCACGGCTCCGGGCAACATCAGCGGTGCGCGTATTCTGGCCCTGCTGGGTGACAACATCACCACCGACCATATCTCCCCCGCAGGTTCCATCAAAAAGGACAGCCCCGCTGGCCGCTACCTGATGGAACACGGTGTGGAACCCAAGGACTTCAACTCCTACGGTTCGCGCCGCGGGAATGACCGGGTCATGGTGCGTGGCACGTTTGCCAACATCCGCATCAAGAACGAAATGCTGCCGGGCACGGAAGGCGGGTATTCCAAGCACTTCCCCGATGGCAAGGAAGGCTCGATCTATGACGTGGCCATGGAATACAAGAAGGCGGGCGTGCCGCTGGTTGTATTTGGTGGCAAGGAATACGGCATGGGCTCCTCGCGCGACTGGGCTGCCAAAGGCACCCTGCTGCTGGGCGTTAAGGCCGTAATTGCGGAAAGCTTTGAGCGTATCCACCGTTCCAACCTTGTGGGCATGGGCGTTCTGCCGCTGCTGTTCAAGGAAGGCACAACCCGCAAGACCCTTGGTCTGACGGGGGATGAGGTCATCAGCATTTCCGGAATTGACAAACTCACGCCCCGTATGGACGTGATTATGACAATTACAAGAAATGACGGTTCCAAGCAGGAAGTACCGCTGCTTTGCCGGGTCGATACTCTGGACGAGGTAGAGTATTACAGGCATGGTGGCATCCTTCAGTACGTCTTGCGAGGGATGACGAAAGCTGCCTGAGAACCCATCCGTTCAAGGTGAACGTCTTATTGCCGACCCGGTGCAGACCGGGTCGGCTTTTTCTATGAATGACCCCGTAGTTCTGAGTGCGGAACGGTTGCACAAGGACTTTGGTGAGGGGGAGATCCTGTGTGGTGTGTCCATGCAGGTCCGCAAAGGGGAGCTGGTGTCTATCATCGGCCCTTCCGGTTGCGGTAAATCCACCTTCCTGCGGTGTCTTAATTTTCTGGAAATACCCGACCGTGGCACCGTTACGGCCATGGGGGTCACCATTGAGCGCAATGGTGGCCCGTGGCGTAGGGCGGATGAGCATATGGCTCATCGCCTGCGGACACACGTGGGTATGGTCTTCCAGAGTTTTAACCTGTTTCCGCACCTGAGTGTGCTGGATAACGTGATGCTGGCCCCCCGTGTGGTCAAAGGCGGCAACGCCGAAGCCGACCGGGAAGAGGCCATGGCCCTGCTGGAAAAAGTGGGGCTGGCCAAGGTGGCGCAGCGTTACCCTGTTTCGCTCTCTGGCGGTCAGCAGCAGCGTGCGGCCATTGCCCGCGCCTTGGCCATGCGGCCCGAGATCATGCTGTATGATGAGCCGACCTCCGCGTTGGACCCCATTGTGGCCGAGGAGGTGCTCAACGTCATGCGTACGCTGGATGACGAGGGTATGACCCAGATTATTGTCACCCATGACATGCGCTTTGCCGAGGTCGCATCCGACACGGTGGTGTACATGGATGGGGGCCACGTCATTGAGGCTGGGCCACCAGAAGTGCTGTGTGTGAACCCCGCCCATGAACAGACCCGCCGTTTTATGAGGACAGTCCTGTGAAGAACAGCACACAGCCCAGCCCTCGGCGCCTGTGGGGCGCTCTGTTCCGCCTGTTCTGTGCGCTGCTGGCGTTGGGGAGCCTTGGGGTTGCCGCAACCGCCCATGCGCAGAGCAAGCCCATCCACTGGGCGGCCGACTCCTCGGCCGATGTGCCCTACACGTTTCATGATCTTAAAGATCAGAACAAGCTAACCGGCTTTGAATATGATCTGATGCAGGAACTCAGCCGCCACATGGGGGCGCCGCTGGAGTTCATCAATAATGACTGGGACGGGCTGATTCCCGGCCTGCAACGTGGCCTGTACGAGATGGTCATCTGCGGGATCGAGATGACGGACGAACATGCTGAAGGCATTGACTTCAGTATTCCCTATTACGTCACATCCGAGCGGTTGGTGGTGCGGCGCAAGGGTGAACAGCTGACAACTCTGGCCGCGCTGGAAGGCCATACGGTCGGCACGATCAAGGATACGCAGGCCGAGCGTATGCTGACCAACAACACCAAGATCCAGCTGCGTACCTATGACGAAGAAACAGATGCCTTTATGGATCTGGCCAATGGTCGCACGGACGCCATTCTGATTGATGGCCCGATTGCCAAATATTATGGCGATACCAACCCGGCCCTGCATATTGTGGGCGACCCCATTGGCCGCGTGCAGTACGGCATAGCCTTTGCCAAAGGGCAGAACACCGAACTGCGTGAGCGGGTGAACGCCGCCCTCGTGTCCATGCAGCAGGATGGCAGCCTGCACCATATTCTGGTGCGCTGGGACCTGTGGACGCCAGAAATGGCGCAGCTGACCAACGACCATACCCAGCCCAACGTCACCCCGGTTGCATGGAACAACTACGTGGCCGAGCTGGAAGGCAAGGGCGGTTTGCGCGTGCGGCTGGAGCGGTACGCGGGCTTTGTGCCCCAGCTTGCCAAAGCGGCATGGCTGACGCTGCTTGTCTCCCTTTGCGCTATGGTGCTGGCCGTTGGTGTTGGGCTTGGTCTGGCATTGCTGCGCCTGTACGGCCCCCGCCCGCTGGCATGGCTTGCGGCGACGTATGTGGAGCTTGTGCGCGGGACGCCGCTGCTTATTCAGGTCCTGTTCATTTTTTATGGGCTGCCGGAATTTGGCATCAGCATGACGCCTTTTGTGGCTGGTGTGGTCAGCCTTGGCATGAACTACGCTGCGTATGAGGCGGAAAATTACCGGGCCGGTCTGCAATCGGTCGCTCATGGGCAGATGGAAGCGGCTCTTGCGCTCAACATGACCCACCGGCAGGCGCTGCGCTACGTACTGGTGCCGCAGGCGTTCCGGCTGGTTATGCCCGTTATGACCAACGACTTTATTTCCTTGCTCAAGGACTCGTCTCTCGTCAGTGTCATTACCCTGACCGAACTGACGCAGACCTACATCCGCCTGTCCTCGGCTTATTTTGACTACTTTGGCACGGGGCTGATGGTGGGCGCGGCTTACCTGCTGCTGGGTCTGCCGTTTGTACGGCTGGCGCGGCTGGCGGAAAAACGCCTTGCCATGCCCCATACCCGCCGCCGGTAAGGCTGCCGCCAAGCGGCCATGCCCGTAACGTTAATGCGCTATAGGCATGGCCGGTGGTTGTTCTGAATATGTTGTATCCGTCCTAACCTTGCTGCAATAGGGAAGGCAACAAGCTCGTAGCCTGACACAGCATGCTGGTACAGGGCGGGATGGTTGGAGCTCCTTTCCGGCACACTCTGGCCTGTCTCTCCTGTGGTTGTTGGCAGCACTGGATAAGGCTGACCGCCTACACAGGAAACGGTGCCGAACTCCATGGATCTTCTTTCTGCACTGCATAGTTTTGTGCGTGTTGCCGCCACAGGTTCATTCTCCGCTGTCTCGCGCGAGACAGGGGTGAGCCAGCCTACAATTTCCCGACATATCGCCTTGCTGGAGGCGCATTATGGCACCACGCTGTTCGCCCGGACGACGCGTAGCCTGACCATGACGGAAGATGGGCGCAGCCTGCTGCCCCATGCGTACGAAGTGCTGGAAATTCTGGAAACAGCAGAAACAGTACTGGGCCGCCGGCGGGCCTCGGTCTCCGGCCTTGTGCGGTTGGGTGTAACCACGGCCTTTGGCCTGTGCCTGACCCGCAGAATGGGTGAACTGCTGGACCGCCACCCCGACCTTTCGGTTGAGGTGGTCATGCGCGATTCGTTTGGAGATATGGTGGAAGAAGGGCTGGATCTGGCCGTCCGCGTGGGAGACATTGCGGAAGGTACGTTGATCGCCCGTAAGCTGGGGGTGGTCCATAAGTGGCTGGTGGCGTCCCCCGCCTGCCTGCAACGCCACAACACGCCCCAACACCCGCGGGAGCTCACCGAATATCCGGGTGTTGTGTACAATTACGGGTCCAGCCGGCTGGACTGGAATTTTGAGCGGGATGGGGAAGAAAGCGTTATTGCCCCCGCCGCCGTGTTCCGGGCCAATAGCAGCGAAGCAGTGATGTACGCCGTGGAAGCCGGTATTGGTGTTGGGCTGCTTCCGGCTTTTCAGGTGCGGGACGCCGTAGCCAGTGGCCGCCTTGTGCGCTTGTTTGCGGACTGGAATATTCCCGGCCTGCCATTTTACGCCGTGCATACCGGCCCCCGTACTCTGCCGTTGCGGACCCGTACGGTCATGGATTTTCTGGTTGATGTTTCCGCCGATCTGCTGCGTGACGGAGGGCTTCTGTCCCCCGTTGTGTAAGAAGCGGGAGCAAGTGCGGGTATTGTGGCAAGGGGGGAATGTTCCCCCCTTTTATTTTGCGCGCTCTGGTCCGCCTTACCCGCGGAAGGCCGGGTCCATGGCTTCCGCCGGAGGGGTGGCGGAGGGTGTAAGCTTGCTGTCAAACCCGCGTTGCAGGGTGGGTACCCAGCCACGTAGCCAGCCATTGGTGCGCTGCACAAAATCCGTAACGGCAGCCGAATCGGCCATACCCGCGCGGGACCAGTTCTCCGGCTCACCGGGGACTCTGCGCTCGCCAGCTTCCGCCGGGCTGAGCAGCGTATGCACGCTCATAAAGTCCACCCCTGCGCCGGACTTGCTTTTTTCCACCAGATTCCACCCGGCATCGACCAGTATGGGGGGCAGGTCAAAGCCCATCATGGTCAGGCGTTGCACGGCGGGGGGAATGTACATCTGGTCGCTCAGGAGCACCTGCAAGGCCTCGTTGGAGGTCAGGAACAGGTTGTTCACCACCCGGATGGGGGTGGTCATCCAGCATTCGTTACGGTTGCCATCCTGCGGAGCCGCTTCGTTCATGAAGTTGAAGGAGCTGTGGCATTGCGCCTGAATCATGTTCATGGCGGCAATGGGGAGGGACTGGGTGGTCGCCTGCGCAATAATCAGCCCGGTAACAATGCCCTGCGCGGAGCGGACATACAGCGTTGTCAGCACTTCCCCATGGGCGACATCGTCCTGAAAATTCACAACCGGGTGCCATTTGCCCGCAGGGAGGGGAAGCTGCCGCCCGGCAAAGGCGACGGAGCCTTCAAACTGCGCATCCATCGGAGGGACGGAAACCGTACGCTGGTCCTCATTCGGGTGCAGGGCATCGCTCGCCTCGGTGCCGCCGAGGGAGGAGGGGAGCATGTGCCGGATTTTGCTGCTGAGCGCGCCATAGCCCGGCACGCTGGACGCGAGCCACGGGGCCGGGAACAGAACGGACAGTGTGCCGCACACGCCTGCGGTTATCAGTGCGGTGCGCCATAATGGGGCACGATGCCACAGGCGGGTAAAAGCAGTCATGCGGTAACCTTGGCTGTCAAACGGTCGTAAAAGCGCGGTGGATCAAGGGGTCAGGCGGGCATGTAGCCCGTCATCACGGTTATCAGCCACTTTGGCGACCACGGTGCCATCATCCTCCTTGACCAGACGGACCATGGTAGCCCCCTGCTGGCGGGCAATAATGAGGGACTCGCTGATCATATCCTCAATCGAGCGGACAAGGTCACGCGCGGAGGCAGCATCCCCCATGCGGCTCTGGCGACGCATGACGTCAAGCAGCAGGGAGGCATCAATGCCGCTGGTTTCCACCTTCAGGCCGTAGCCTTCGATCATGGCTTCAATTTCCAGCGCGCCAACGCGGGCAATATCCAGCCCACGCAGGGTGCGGAAGACAAAAATACGGTCCAGACGGTTCAGCACTTCAGGCGCAAAGCCCGCCTGACGCAGTGCCTCGACCGATTCGGCGCGCATGCGGTCGGGGTCATCGTGCAGGCGGTCGGCAATTTCGGTCAGGGCATCGGTGGCAATGTTGGAGGTCAGCACAAAAATGGCCCGCACGGTGGAAATCTGCTGCCCGGTGGAGGCCTCGGTAATGTGCCCGTCGTTCCATGCGGTCAGGAATTTCTTGAACACATCGGGGTGGGCTTTTTCAATTTCGTCCAGTAGCACCACGGCATCGGGCTTTTCCTTCAGCCCGCCGGTCAGCTTGCCGTAGGTGTCCGAGCCAACATAGCCTTTGGGCGAGCCAAAAAGCTGGGTGGCGGCGTGGGGGCTGCTCATCTGCGTCATGTCAAAATGCAGCAGGGGGCGTTCGAGCTGGCGGGCCATCTGCTTGGCAAGGTAGGTTTTACCTGTGCCCGGTGGCCCAGCGAGCAAAAAGATGCCAACCGGCTTGCCGCGCACCTGTAGCGCCAGGCGGCGGCGGAGCTGGACGGCAATATCCTCGCACACCTGATCCTGCCCGATCACGCGGGCACGCAGGTTTGCGGCCAGTTCTTCGGCGTCTATGGTGGTTTCGCGCTGTTCACGCGCAAGCATTTCTTCCAGTTCGGCGCGATTGGTCAGTCTGGCAAGAACGTCCATGATGAACCCCCGTCGGCGTAATAGCCCTTTGCGGGCCAGATGTTCGGCCCGAGTTTCAAACAGCAGTCCTGCAACACTCAGCACAAGGCCGGTTACAGCCAGAACAGGCCATGCAGATGCGCACCATTGCAGCACATGTGCAATGGAATGCAGGGACAGATGGAGGCTAAGGACAATCTGGATGCTGGCCAGCACCAGAAAGACCACCATCATCAGCGGCATCAGCCGGTTCAGTGTGGGGAGCAGACCCTTCATTGAGCGATCACCGTAAGTGCAAGGGTATCCCCTTGTTTATAAAGAACGGGCAGGGGCTGTGGGCCAAAAACGGTTATGGCGCCGCTGCCTATGCCTGCCGGGCCGGGTGGGGCCGAGGGAATAATGTCCACATTGCCGCTCATGCTTATAGGCAGGATGACGGTTGTGGGCTTTGCCGTCAGCCCCACACTCTGCTGCCACGGGCCGCAGACAAGGGTGATGGTGCCCCCAGCACCCGTTGCATCATACACCGGCATGGCCACAAGGCGCACGTCCCGCCGTTTGACAGCGGCCAGAATGTCCGCCTGCTGCTGGGCGGAAAAACTGGACCCAGCCAGAGCCTGCTCGGCATTCTGGGGAGCAATCAGGTTCAGAGGTATGCCCATGCGCTGGGACTCGTCTCCTACCGCGGACTCGCTGGCAATGGCCGGGTTGGCCGGGTTTTTGTTTGACCCGTAAAAATGCAGGCCAGCGCCTGCCATCAGCACGCATGCGGCCATGCCAATAAGGCCCAGCCGCATATTGGGGGACTTTTCAGCCGCCTGGGGCTGAGGCTGCCATGCCGGGTCCGGCTTGTTCTGCATGATGACGGTCAGCCTCCTTGCCTGCATAACGGAGCGTTGCAGATATGTCGCAGCCAAAGCAATAAAAGCATGTCTGAGGGTTGGCGCAATGCGCAAAACTAGTCCAGCAGTAATTTATTTTTTATGGTCTGCCGCGCGCAAACGGGGCGAGAGTGGTTTCTTCCCTTGCAGTCTGTGCCTTTGTGCACTAGATAAAGCATCATCCTTCTCAATTTGAATGACGTTTCGGGGGGTGGCCTTAGAAGGGCCGCCTTTTTTGCTTTGGACACTGATCTTTCTGCCCATTCCGGCCTTGAGGGCCGTCTTGTTGCCCTGATCGCTCCTGCCGTGGAGGAGATGGGGTACGAGATCGTGCGCGTGGCGGTTCTGGGGCGTGAACGCCCGACAGTGCAGATCATGGCCGACCGGCAGGACGGAGCGTTGATCAATGTTGAGGATTGTGAGCGAATCAGCCACGCTGTAGGCGCCGTGCTGGATGTGGAGGACCCCATTCCCGGGGCGTGGACGCTGGAAGTGTCCTCCGCCGGGATTGACCGCCCGCTCACACGTGCCAAGGACTGGACCCGCTTTGCGGGGCATCAGGCCAAGGCGGAAGTTTTGGTCCCCATTGATGGGCGGCGGCGTTTTGCTGGCGTTTCTTTGGGGTCCGATGGAACAGTTGCCCGTATGCGTCTGGATGACGGCACAGAAGTGGCTCTGCCACTGGCCGAAATCCGCAAGGCGCGACTGGTGCTGACCGATGCGCTGATTGAATACAGCGCCCGTATGGTACAGCCTGCATCGGATGCAGGCGTGGAGCAGGATGGCAAAAAAGAGCCGCCTGCTTCCAAGGTGCATTGATAAAGCTGCCTGTTTTGGAGAGCTGAGAGCATGGATACCTCCGTTTCCCGTCCTGAACTGCTGCTGGTGGCAGACGCTGTTTCGCGCGAAAAGGGCATTGACCGTGAAGAGGTTCTGGAGGCCATGGAGCAGGCCATCCAGAAGGCTGGCCGCGCCAAATACGGGCACGAAAAGGACATTCGCGCCACAATCGACCGCCGCTCGGGCGAGGTACGCCTCTCCCGCTGGACGGAAGTTGTGGACGTGGTGGAAAATGAAGATGCGCAGATTGCCCTCTCCATTGCCCGCAAGTTCCGCCCTGAAATTCAGGTGGGCGAATTTCTGATCGACCCGCTGCCCCCGATCGACTTCGGGCGTATTGCGGCCCAGACCGCCAAGCAGGTTATTGTGCAGCGTGTGCGTGAATATGAGCGCAAGCGCCAGTACAACGAATTCAAGGACCGTGTGGGCGAGATCGTTAACGGCACCGTCAAGCGGACCGAATACGGCAACCTGCTGGTTGAAATTGGCTCTGCCGAGGCGCTCCTGCGCCGCGATGAGCTGATCCCGCGTGAGACGTTCCGTAACTCTGACCGCGTGCGCGCCTACATCTATGATGTGCGTGACGAACCCCGCGGCCCGCAGATTTTCCTTTCCCGCACGCATCCGGCCTTTCTGGCCAAGCTGTTTGCGCAGGAAGTGCCGGAAATCTACGACGGCATTATCGAAATTAAGGCCGTTGCGCGTGACCCCGGTTCCCGCGCCAAAATGGCCGTGATCTCGCGCGATGCGTCCATCGACCCGGTTGGGGCTTGCGTTGGTATGCGTGGCTCCCGCGTGCAGGCTGTTGTGGCCGAATTGCAGGGCGAAAAAATCGACATCATCCCATGGAGCCCGCAGGCCGCCACTTTTGTGGTGAACGCGCTGGCTCCGGCTGAAGTCAGCAAGGTGGTGATGGACGAGGAAGCCGGGCGTGTTGAAGTTGTGGTGCCAGATGACCAGCTCTCTCTGGCCATTGGTCGGCGCGGGCAGAACGTCCGCCTTGCAAGCCAGCTGACACGTTGGGACATTGATATTCTGACCGAAGCGGAAGAATCCGAACGCCGTCAGGAAGAGTTCCGTCGCCGCAGCGGCCAGTTTGTTGAAGCGCTGGACGTGGATGACGTGATTGCAGGCCTGCTGGTGACCGAAGGCTACCATAGCATTGAGGAACTGGCTTTTGCTGATCCCGATGAGTTGATCGGCATTGAGGGGTTTGACGAATCGGTCGTGCAGGAACTGGTCCAGCGTGCTGAAGGCCACTTGGTCCGTCAGGAAGAAAAGCTGGACGAACGCCGTAAAGAGCTTGGTGTTACTGACGATATTGCAAATATGGGTGTGTTCACGAACCAGATGCTTGTGACACTGGGTGAAAAGGGTGTAAAAACCCTAGACGACCTCGGTGATCTGGCTGGCGATGAGCTGGTCGAAATTCTGGGGGCGGATGCCATAGAAGAAGACGCCGCCAATGAGATTATCATGGCAGCGCGTGCGCACTGGTTTGATGATGAAGCGGGCGAAGCCCCTTCCTCCACGCCAGAAGGCGGGGCAGGCGTCTGAGGCCTTGATACAGGGTGGGTGGTGATTTCTTGCCAGCAGCAGAAGAGAAGGGCAGCCTCCGCAGGTGCGCAGTCACGCGGGAGGAAGGTACTCCAGCTCAGATGGTGCGGTTTGTGGTCTCACCCTCTTCCATAATTGTCCCTGATCTGGACGCGCGTCTGCCGGGACGGGGAATATGGTTGAGTGCCCGCCGGGATGTGATAGAACAGGCTCGTAGCCGCGGCGTGTTTGCACGCGCCGCCCGGATGCAGGTCAAGGTGCCGGAAGACCTCCTCTCTCAGGTAGAAGTGGGTCTGCACCGGCGGATGATAGAATTGGTTGGGCTGGCACGACGCGCCGGTCAGGCCATTAGTGGCTTCGTTAAGGTGCGGGAATGGGTTATGCAGCGTCGTGCTGCTGTTATCGTTCACGCATCGGACGGAAGCAGGGAAGAACTGGGCCGCCTCATGTCAGGCGGGCGGGATATTCCTGTCGTTGATGCGTTGTCGTCTGAAGAACTGGCTAAGGTTTTTGGGCGCGAACGTGTTGTGAATGTGGCGCTGGCGGCCGGCGGGCTGGCTACGCGTCTTTGTTGTGAAAACAGACGTTTTGCGGGGGTGGCCGTTGGCGATCCCCGGGTCTGCCGGACCTTTCCGGCGGATGGGTGTGAACAGGCGGGTCAATGAGCGAAGGCAAGGATCAGGATCAGGGTAAGGGGCGTTTGTCCCTTCGGCCGGCAGGGCGTCCGGAGGTCGGACGGACGGTTGATGCCGGGTCCGTGCGGCAAAGTTTCAGTCATGGCCGTTCCAAGGTCGTGCAGGTAGAAGTGCGTAAAAAACGTGGTCCCTCTCCGGGTGGCGCTGGTGGGCGCTCCGGTGGTTCCCGCGCAGGCGGCGGCCGTACCCTGACCGCAGCCGAACTGGCCATGCGCCAGCGCGTGCTTCAGGAACAGAAGAAAGAAGCGCTGGAAGCCGAACGGCGTGAAGCTGAACGGCGCGAGGCCGAGAAGATTCGTATTCTTTCCGCCGCTGAGGAAGCGCGCCGGAAGGAAGAGGAAGACAAGCGTCAGGCTGAAGAGCGCGAGGCCGAAGAGGCCGCCGCTGCTGATGCCGACCGCAAGGCCCGCATTGACTCGATCAAGCCGATCGAACTCAAGACACCTGTTGTGTCCGCTGTGCCAATTCCCGGTGAAGTCACACTGGCGCCACCTGCCGGTCGTCTGCGCCCGTTGGCCGAACGCGCCATTATGCCAGCCAAGCCGCTCAAGCCTGTGGCTCCGCCACGCACCCAGTCCGCTCCTGCAGCGGAAAAGGATGCGAGCGCTGCCCAGACCCTGCGTCTGCGTGGTGGCCGTGGTACGGAAGGCGAGGAAGAACAGCGCCGTGGTCCGTCCCGCAACAAGGCAGCACCGCCGCGCAAGAACAGTGGTGGTCGCAAAGGGGATGTCGGTGGTGGTCGCCGTGCAGGCCGCATTGACGTTCAGGCCGCGATTGAAGGGGATGACGACAAAACCCGTTCGCTCGCTTCCGTGCGTCGCCAGCGTGAGCGTGAACGCCGTCAGGCCGAACTGGAACGCCTGCGTTCCGATCAGGTCAAGGTCGTGCGTGACGTGATCCTGCCCGAAACGATTACGGTGCAGGAACTGGCCAACCGTATGGCAGCCCGTCAGGGTGAGGTGATCAAGGCGCTCATGAAAATGGGTGTCATGGCAACCGTGACCCAGAGCATTGATGCCGATACGGCGGAACTGGTGGTGGAAGAATTCGGCCATCGTGTGCGCCGCGTTTCCGAAGCAGATGTGGAGCTGGGGATCGAAGGCGTGGAAGACACGACCGAAGATATGCAGCCACGTCCGCCTGTGGTGACGATTATGGGGCATGTCGATCACGGCAAAACCTCCCTGCTGGATGCACTGCGCACCACGGACGTGGCTGCGGGTGAAGCCGGTGGCATTACCCAGCATATTGGCGCTTATCAGGTTACGCTGGAATCGGGTGCCAAGATCACCTTCCTGGATACGCCTGGACATGAGGCCTTTACGGCCATGCGTGCCCGTGGTGCATCCATTACGGATGTGGTCGTGCTGGTGGTTGCAGCGGATGACGGCGTCATGCCGCAGACCGTTGAGGCCATTAAACATGCCAAGGCGGCCAACGTGCCCATGATCATTGCCATCAACAAGATCGATAAGCCGGGTGCTAAGCCGGACCGCGTGCGGCAGGATCTGCTGCAGCACGAGATTGTTGTGGAATCCATGGGTGGTGACGTGATGGACATTGAAGTGTCCGCACGCCAGCGCATCGGGCTGGATAAGCTGGAAGAAGGCATTCTGCTTCAGGCAGAAATTCTGGAACTTCAGGCTAATCCGGATCGTGCTGCCGAAGGTGCCGTTATTGAAAGCCGTCTGGACCGTGGTCGCGGTTCCGTGGCGGCCGTGCTGGTGCAGAAGGGTACACTCCGCAAGGGTGACATCGTCGTAGCCGGTGCCGAATGGGGCCGTGTGCGTGCTCTGGTGGATGACCGTGGTCGTCAGGTTGAGGCGGCTGGTCCGTCCATGCCGGTGGAAATTCTGGGTCTGTCCGGGGTTCCTGCCGCTGGTGCACCGTTTGTGGTCGTGGAAAACGAAAACCGTGCGCGTGAAATTTCCGAGTTCCGCCAGCGTAAGCTGAAGGAGCATCAGGCTGCTGGTCAGGCTGCTGCCCGTGGCACGCTGGATCAGATGCTGGCCCGTATTCAGGCCGGTGTGCAGAAGGAAGTGTCTGTCCTTATCAAGGCGGACGTGCAGGGTTCGGCGGAAGCGCTCCAGACCACTGTGCTTAAGCTGGCGAATGAAGAAGTTGGCGTCCGTGTGCTGAATGCCTCGGTTGGTCAGATCACGGAAAGTGATGTGCAGCTTGCCAAGGCGTCCGACGCGGTTATCGTTGCCTTTAATGTGCGTGCAACCTCTCAGGCGCGGCTTCTGGCCCAGCGTGAGGGCGTGGACATCCACTACTACTCCATCATCTATCAGGTGGCGGACGACGTGGAGCAGCTCGTACGTGGCAAGATGGCGCCCAAGCATCGCGAAAAGTTCCTTGGCTATGCCGAAATCCGCAAGGTTTTCGAAATCAGCAAGGTGGGCAAGGTTGCCGGTTGCTTCGTGACCGAAGGCGTTGTCAAACGTGGCTGTGGCGTGCGTCTGCTGCGTGATGGCGTGGTGATCCATGAAGGTGATCTGAGCCAGCTCAAGCGCTTCAAGGACGACCAGAAGGAAGTGACCAAGGGTTACGAATGTGGTCTTTCCTTTGCAGGCTACAACGATCTGCGCGAAGGCGATGTGGTGGAATGCTTTGAAAGCGAGTTAATTCCAGCATGAGTCGTCGCCACGGATCAGGCAGTAAAACAGGGGGACCGGCGGACTATCTCGCCGGTCTTTCCTCATCTGGCCCTTCGCAGCGTCAGTTGCGGGTAGGGGAGGAAGTGCGGCGCGTTCTGGCCGAACTGTTCGCCCGGACTACATTCCGTGACCCGGAACTGTCGGATGTTTCCATTACCGTTACGGAAGTGCGGCTTGCGCCGGACTTCAAACATGCAACCGTGTTTGTTACACGGCTGGGGCGGAGCGATGTAGCTTCTCTTCTGCCTGCAC
Source organism: Acetobacter ghanensis (assembly GCF_001499675.1). Taxonomy (NCBI): domain Bacteria; kingdom Pseudomonadati; phylum Pseudomonadota; class Alphaproteobacteria; order Acetobacterales; family Acetobacteraceae; genus Acetobacter; species Acetobacter ghanensis. The sequence continues at coordinate 198,796 of NZ_LN609302.1, read as the reverse complement.
TCAAACGGGTTGCTCCGTGGTTGCGGACGCAGCTTGCCCATAAGCTGACAATTCGCACCGTGCCAGAGCTGCATTTTCAGCCCGATACGGCGCTGGATACGGCCATGCATGTGGATTCGCTTCTGCGGTTGCCAGAGGTCCAGCGTGATCTTGGCAATGAGGGCGACCATCAGTCTGACGAAGACTGAACTCCTATAAAAACAGTTTTCACCCCGCTCAGGCTCACGCTTGGGCGGGGTTTTTTATGCGCTGGTTTGCCCTTTTTCCTGCTGGACCACGGGGCGGATGGCAAAGTTGCTCTGAATCCGCACAACGCCGGGCATACGGGACAGTTCTTCCTTATGGATGCGTTCGTAATCCTGCATATCCCGCGCCTCTACCCGTAGCAGGTAATCGGCATCGCCGGTCATCAGGTAACATTCCTTCACATCCGGGCATTCGCGGATGCGGCTTTCAAAGCGGCGCAGGCATTCTTCTGTCTGCCGTTCCAGCGTGATCTGCACAATAATCGTGGCAACGGGGGGCGCGTTGCGGCGGGCTATAATGGCCTGATAACCGCGTATAATGCCTTCTTTTTCCAGCATTTTAACGCGCCGTAGGCACGCGGAAGGGGACAGCCCTATGCGCTCGGCCAGTTCAGCGTTGCTTAGGCGGCCATCGTGGCGCAGGTGGCGGAGAATGGCCTCGTTCAGGCGATCTTGCATAATCTGTCTTTTGCTGGTTTTTGCTGCAATATTGTGCAGAAATAAAGCGAACACGCACTAATCATGCACCACAATGGCAGGATATGCCATAAAGAGTGCGGTAAAATTCTGATATCGTAACAGAACGGATATGCCCGTGACCCAAGCTTCCTCTCCCGTTCATGCAGGCTGGCCCGCACAACGTGCCGGGGCGGTGCTAACCGTTAATCTGGAAGCGATCGCCCAGAATTATCGTCTGCTCAGGGAGCGGGTGCCTCATGCGGTGTGTGCGGCTGTGGTCAAGGCGGATGCCTATGGGCTAGGGGTGGCGCAGCTGGCCCCTGTGCTGGAACAGGCCGGGGCAACACAGTTTTTTGTGGCACATGTGGATGAGGGGCTGGCCCTACGCCAGCACGTTGGCGCGCAGGCGGGCATTACCGTCCTGCACGGCCCCCGGCCCGATGCGGTGGAAGCTTGTCTGGCACACGGGTTGCGGCCGGTGCTGAACAGTCTGGAGCAGATTGCGTGGGTCCGTGCCGTGGCGCGCAAACAGCAGCGTGCGCCGGGTGTTGTGCTGCAACTGGATACGGGCATGTCCCGCTTTGGGCTTTCCGCGCAGGATGTGCAGCATCTGGCAGAGCAACCGGACCTGCTGGATGGCCTGACGGTAGAACTGGTCATGAGTCATTTGGCCTGCGCGGATGAACGCACAAACCCCGCTAATGCGGAACAGGCTGCACGCCTTAAAGAGTATGCAGCCCTGTTACCCGTGCGCGCGCCGCTTAGCCTTGCGGCCTCCTCCGGTGTGTTTTTGGGGCCTGATTATCACTTTAACCTCGTGCGTCCGGGTGCTGCGCTGTATGGCGTGGCCCCGCATCCGCACGAACCCAACCCCTTGCGGGCTGTTGTGGGGCTAAAAGCCCATGTGTTGCAGACCCGCACATTAAGCCGGGGGGACCGGGTAGGCTACGGGCTGACATGGCGGGCCGATGGTCCATGCCGCGTGGCAACCATTGCCGTGGGTTATGCGGATGGATTTGTTCGTGCCCGCGCCAAGGGATGTGCGTGGTTCCGTGGGCACCGGCTGCCCATACTGGGCCGGATTTCCATGGATTCCATGACCGTGGATATTTCCACCATTCCCGAAGGGCAGCTTGAGGCCGATGGCATGGTGGAACTTCTGAACGAGACATACGGCGTTGACCATGTGGCCGCCGCCGAAGGCACGATTGGCTACGAGGTCCTGACATCGCTCGGGCATCGTTATCATCGCAATTATACACGCGCTGCCTGAGGGCAGGACAGCAGGGAAGAGTAAGATCATGAAAGTTCTTGTTCTGGGCAGTGGTGTTGTGGGTGTAACAACCGCCTGGTATCTGGCGCAGGCGGGGCACGAGGTTACGGTGGTGGACCGCCAGCCCGGCGCAGGGTTGGAGACCAGCTTTGCCAATGCGGGACAGGTTTCGCCCGGATATTCGGCGCCATGGGCGGGGCGGGGGTGCCGTTTAAAGCCATGAAGTGGCTGTTGATGAAGTATAGGCCCTTTGTGTTCTGGCCCATGCCCGACCCGCATCTGTGGAAGTGGCTGGTGCAGATGCTGGAGAACTGCAACACCCCGGCCTACGACCGCAACAAAGGCCGTATGGTGCGGCTGGCGGAATATAGCCGGGACGTTATGTGCGACCTGCGCCGCCAGACCGGCATTACCTATGATGACCGGCAGCAGGGCACCTTGCAGGTGTTCCGGACCCAAAAGCAGATGGATGCGGTTGCGCAGGATATTGCCGTGCTCAGGCAGTACAATGTGCCGTATGAGGAACTCAGTGCCGCGCAGTGCGTGCAGGCCGAACCCGGTCTGGCCGCGTCTTCTCACAAAATTGTGGGTGGTCTGCGCCTGCCGGGGGATGAGACGGGAGATGCCTTCAAGTTCTCCCAAACTCTGGCGGATATGGCGCAGGCGGCGGGTGTTACCTTTTTGTATAACACCAGCATTCGCAAAATTCTGACGGAAAGCGGGCGTGTAACAGGGGTGGAAACATCACGCGGGGTACTGACGGCGGAGAGCTATGTGCTCTCGCTGGGGAGTTTTTCTCCCGCTCTGGTCAGGCCTTTGGGGCTGGATCTCCCTATTTACCCGGTCAAAGGGTATTCCCTTACGGCGGACATAACCGATGCCTCCCGCGCGCCGGTTTCCACCATTATGGACGAGACCTTTAAAATTGGTATTACCCGGCTGGGGGACCGTGTTCGTGTGGGGGGTACGGCGGAACTGGCCGGGTTTAGCACACGCCTGCGCGCGCCTCGGCGGGAGACGCTGGAACACTCGGTAACAGACCTGTTCCCCGACTGCTGCAATGTGCCTGCGGCCCAGTTCTGGACCGGTTTGCGCCCCATGACACCGGACGGCACACCCATTATTGGTCGCACTGGGCTGGATAACCTGTACACCAATACGGGGCACGGCACCCTCGGTTGGACCATGGCCTGTGGTTCGGCCCGTGTGCTGGCGGATATTATGTCCAACCGCAAGCCGGACATTGCGTATGAGGACCTGAGCCTGTCCCGTTACCGGCCCTGATGGCGCGGCCGTAAGGCGGGAGGCCCTACGGGGTGGCGGCAGGCTGTGCGCGGGTCGCACCATAAATGTGGTACAGCGAACTGGCGGGCATATGGTCCACGGCCGGTTTGCCAAGGGCGTCAAAGCGGTCAATCCAGCCGCCACGTAGGTGCTTGGGCGCAAATGTGGTAAAAAAGGTCCGCGTCAGGTGTGCCAGAAGGTCTGTCTCGGCTGCGTTGCCTGCCCCGTTTGTCTGGCGGCAGGCCAGCAGGCGGGCCAGTTCGGTCTGGGGCCATATGCGGATGCTGGTGTGGCTGAGGGTGCCATCATCCATTATGCCATCACGCACAGTATTCTGCGTGACACCGTGCTGCCATCCGGCCTGAAAAAGCCGCTCGGCCACTGTCTGGATGTGTGTGGCCAGCGGGTCCGTGGGGTTGAGGGTGGTGTAGCTGGTGAGCAGCCATGACCATTCAAACAGATGGCCCGGCTCCACCGGGTTTTGCCCAAAATCCTTGCAGGGGGCCCAGTCGGGGCCAAAAAATTCCAGCAACAGACCACTGCGCGGGCTGATAAACCGGTTGAGTGCCAGAGCAACAAGACCTTGGGCGCGGTCCAGATAGAACTGGTCGGTCGTGGCTTCAAAAAGGGCCAGATACGCTTCCAGCAGATGCATATGCGGGTTTTGCCGGCGCAGACCGTCTGGCCGGGGCATGGCATCCCAAAAACCGCCGCAGGGGGCGTGAAAAATAGCGTCCACGTCTGCGATAGTTTTGTGTACGATCTTGAGTAGTGCGGGGTCTGCGCTCAGGCGGTAGGCCCACGCGTGGGCGAACAGAATAAACGCATGGGCATACAGGTCCCGCACGCTACTGGATGGTTGGCCATCTGGCCCCAGCGCAAAAACCCAACCGGGTTGCCCATCCGCCCGCCAGTACCGCGCCTGAACTTCGTGCAGGCAGTCCAGAGCGGTGCTGCCTGCGTTAAAAACACCATCCAATTCGGCTTGGCAGAACGTGGCAATCTGGCGTGCCTGCACCATCAGGCGTAGGTGCGGCAGGGGTATGGGGGTGGCGTCAAACGTCAGTCGCTCATGGTACAGGCGGCGGGGCTGGTTGTAGCCAGCACTGCTCCAGAGCGGCAGAGCCTCGCCCACCATCCAGCCTGCCCAGCATGTGGCCGGGCCTTGGGGCGCGGGGTCAGGCATTGGTAGTATCTGAGCGGGGGGTATTCATTTTGCGGACCAGATTGCTGGTGGAGCAGCCCTCCACCAGTGTGACCAGTTCCACTCGTCCCCCAGCGGCCTTAACCACGTCCGCCCCGACTACGGTATCCTCCGTATAGTCCGCACCTTTAACCAGCACGTCGGGTTTGAGGGCGGTAATGAGTTCCAGTGGTGTGTCTTCATCAAAAATCACCACCATATCCACATCCCGCAATGCGCGGATAACGGTGGCTCGTGCGGTTTCGTCCTGCACGGGGCGGGTTGGGCCTTTAAGCCGCCTGACCGAGGCATCGCTGTTAATGGCCACAACCAGTTTATCCCCCTTTTGTGCCGCGGCATGAAGAAGGGAGACGTGGCCGGGGTGCAGCAGGTCAAAACAGCCATTGGTGAACACAACACTCGCCCCATGCTGGTGCCATTTGCGCATGATGGCACAGGCCTGTGACCACGAGGCGATGAGGCCCGTATCGGGGCTGTCTTCCTTGAGTTCAGCACTGAGTTCCGCCCGGGTGACGGCCGCAGTGCCCAGCTTGCTAACGGCAATGGAGGCCGCAACCGTGGCAATGACAATGGCCGTATCCAGATCCTGCCCGGCGGAGAGCACGCTCCCAATGGTAGCCACCACCGCATCCCCCGCACCGGAGACATCGTACACCTCGGATTTGCGTGCGACCTGATGCCGGACATGGCCGTTACGCTGCCACAGGGTCATGCCCTCTTCGGACCGGGTGACCAGTACATCCCCGCCAAACTGGTCGGAAACCACGCGGGCGGCTTTTTCAATATCGGCATTGCTGCGCAGGGGCAGGCCGGTTGCCACCGCCATTTCCGCCCGGTTGGGGGTAATGAGGGTAGCGCCGCGATAGGCCGAAAAATTCTTGCGCTTGGGGTCCACGATAACGGGTATGTTTTTGGCCCGTGCGTGCTGGATAACCGCCTGAAGCACATGGTCGGACAGAACGCCCTTTGCGTAATCCGAGCAGATCAGCACATCCGCGTTGTCTAGTGCGGCAACGGTCTGCGCGATCAGGCTGTCTTGGGTAGCGGTGGAAAAATTGATGATGGTTTCATCATCAATACGGACAATCTGCTGGTGACCACTGACCACACGCAGTTTGGAGATGGTCGCCCAGTCCGGCTCCGTTACCAGCCCTTGTATGGTAATGCCGGGCCACTTGCCCAGTGCGTGGCGCAGAGTCTGTGCGTTATCATCCGGCCCCACAACGCCGATGAGGCTGACGGAGCAGCCGAGGGCCGCCGCGTTGACCGCCACATTGGCTGCACCGCCGGGCACGGCGCTCTGGCGGGCCTTGCGCAGCACGGGCACGGGAGCCTCGGGAGAAATGCGCTCCACCGAGCCGAATACATACTGGTCCAGAAGCAGATCGCCGATAACGACGAGGCGCCCGAATTCAAAATTTTCAATCATGGACGATCATACCGACTGGCGCGGGCGCAGGCCCGCAAGGTGGAAGCAGGGTCATGCCATAAGACCCGACCGGGAGGTGATGAGCTGCCGGACATAGTCCGACACCCCCTGTGCAACATCCCTAAAGGGCACATTGCAGCCTGTAGCGCGTAGGGCACGCATGTCTGCCTGCGTAAAACACTGGTAACGGCCACGCAGTTTGTCAGGGAAGGGGACGTAACGCAGCACACCGGAGCTGACCATGTCTGCTTTGGTCAGTGGGGGCAGGTTTTTTTGAGCACGCACGGTGTTGACCACAGTGGTTGCAACATCATTGAACGGTTGCGCCCTGCCGGTGCCTAAGTTGAACACGCCACTCTGGTCGGGGTGGTCAAAAAACCAAAGCTTGGCGGCAACCAGATCGCCAACAGCAAGAAAGTCGCGCCTCTGCTCCCCCGGCTGGCACTGCCCGTATTCCCCAAACAGCCGGACGCAGCCATCCGCCATAAACTGGTTGAAGTTGTGAAAAGCCACGGAGGCCATGCCCCCTTTGTGCTGCTCACGCGGGCCATACACATTAAAGTAGCGGAACCCCACCACCTGTGTTGCTAGTTCGGGCAGGGCGCGCCTTACAATTTGGTCAAACAGAAGTTTGGAATAACCATAAACATTCAAGGGTTTTTCGTAAGCCGGGTCTTCTGTAAATGTGGTGGATGCGCCGTAGGTTGCCGCGCTGGAGGCATAAAGCAGGCGTGTGCCGGTGCGCTGGCAGTAGGTGAGCAGTTTTTTACTGGTTTCATAATTATTGGCCATCATGTAGCGGCCATTCTGCTCTGTGGTGGAAGAGCACGCCCCTTCATGAAAAATGGCGTCGATCTGCCCAAAATGCCCGGCAAGCAGGGCATCGTAAAAACTGTCCTTGTCCACGTAGTCACTAATCGCAAGGTCAGCCAGATTAAGGGCCTTGTCGCCATTGGTCAGGTTGTCCACGGCAATAATATTGCTCAGGCCACGCTGGTTAAGCCCGTGTATGATGTTGCTGCCAATAAACCCGGCACCACCTGTAACAATAAGACGCTGTGCCATGACCTTTAGAACGCCAGATTGGGGAGAGGGGAGAACATAGCGAGCATACGCGGCAAACCTGTTGTTGTGTATCCACGCGCGGTGGTTCTGACATAAAGCGGGCAGCGTGGAGGCCCCCATCTGCCAGCCGATACTAAATGCACTGTGGAAAACAGGCAAACGGAGAAAAAGGGCGCAGGTGCCCCGGTTGGGGGATGGAACGCCGCACCTTACACCGCAGACTGGTGGTGTGAGGGCAGACTTGTTCAACCATGTATGGATATTGCCCTAAATGCGGGGCTGTTTGTGGCCATTATTATGGAGCGTGGACGGGTATATTTAAGCTGTATTGTGCTGCGAGCGTGTTGTTGACAGTAAAGTGGAAACCGTCCAACCACAGGGGTAGTCGCTGTTGTGCAAATGGGGAGCGCTGGTGTGCAAAAAGTTCTGGTAACGGGGGCCACTGGTATGCTCGGTGGCTATGTTTGCACCGCCTTGGCAGATGCGCCCGTTGACCTGCACAAGGTGGACCGTGCCCGGTTTGACCTGACCGCCCCCCAGCAGGTTTATGAGTATATTATGGCGGAAAAGCCCGATGTTATTTTGCATCTGGCGGCCGAAACCAATGTTGATTTGTGTGAGCGTGACCCGCAGCGGGCCGGTGTGTGCAACCACCTTGCAACGGACATGGTTGCAAGGGCCGCGGCAAAGCTGGGGGCCTGGCTGCTATACGTGTCCACATCCTACGTGTTTGGCGGGCAGGGTGGGTTGGAATTCAACGAACTGGATAGCCCCGCTCCGCCAAATTATTATGGCCGCTCCAAGCTGCTGGGCGAGCAGGCTGTGCGGCTCATCTGCCCGACGCATCATTTTATTATACGGGCAGGGTGGATGATTGGTGGCGGGCGGGGGCGCGACCACAAGTTTGTTGGAAAAATAATTGACCAGCTTGAAGGCGGCGCTACGGAAATTAGAGCCGTGAATGACAAGTTTGGTTCTATGACATCAGCTTTTCAGCTCAGCCAGTTTATTGCGTGGAGTATTCGGCAAAGGTGCTTTGGCACCGTGCATTATGCCAGCCGGGGCGGGGTAACACGGTTTATGATCGCCCGTCAGGTTGCCGCCATATTGGGCCGGGATGTGCGTATTACCGCTGTCCGCTCAGCCGAATTTCCACTAGCCGCCCCGCGTGCCGAGGCGGAAGTTATGACCTCGCTTTACCTGCCGCTGCTGGATGGCCCCCGGCCCGGCCAGTGGGAAGAGGACCTTGAGGCCTACATAAGGCAGTCTTTTTAAAGGGGCGCGGGTGGGGCGGGTCTGTTGAAAAACGGCAAAAGCCTGTATAATGTTGTGCACCATAAGCGGTCGATAAAACAACGTGTTGGCATATTCTGTTTTTTGTAGGGTATGTATGGCTTGCACACCTGCTCCACTCAGAGGTTAGAGTATAATGCCTGAGCCTGCGCCACCGCAAACAGACCAGAAAACGGTTTATTTTACGCTTGCGGCAGATAGCGGGTGGCGGCAGCGGATTCAGCTCGCATTGGCGGATCTGGGTGAGGGCGCACGTTTTTTTCGGCTCATCTGGGCGCTGGCCTTGTCGGACATTAAACAGCGTTACCGTGGTTCCACCCTTGGCCCCTTCTGGCTCACAATCTCCATGGGGGTTCAGATCGGGGCCATGGCTTTTCTTTACGCCGATCTTTTTCACCTTCAGCTCCGCTCCTACCTGCCATATCTTACGGCATCCATGATTTTGTGGAACTATCTGACCGCCCTGGTGCTGGAAGGGAGCGGCTGCTTCATAGCATCAGAAACGCTAATCAAGGGGAACAGAATTCCGTTTCTGGTTCATGCGGCAAGGTGCGTGGTGCGGAATACTATTGTTATGGCGCATAACGCGGTCATACTGCTTATTGTGCTTGTGTTAACCCGCGCGCATCTCTCGTTTAGTCTGGTGCAGAGCGTTTTTGGTCTGCTGTTATGGATGGTGGATGCCGTGGCCCTGTCCCTCTTTTTGGGAGCGGTTTGTGCGCGGTTTCGGGATATTCCGCCTATTATATCGGCTGTTATGCAAATTGCATTTTTTTTGACCCCTATTTTATGGCAGGTGGATATTCTCAAAAGTCATTCTGTGGCGATGGAATTAGTAAAATTCAACCCGTTTGTTTATCTTCTGGATATTGTGCGTGACCCGTTACTGGGTAAAGGGTTTGACCTTGTGCAGGTGCTGGCTGCGCTGTGCATTTCCATAATGGTTGTTGTTGTCTCATTTTTTGGTTTTGCCCGCTGCCGTGGCCGCATAGCATTCTGGGTGTAGGGGCATGACCTATTTAATTGCTTCCGATATTTCCATAGGGTTTTCCTTGTATCATGCGCAGACAAGGTCGCTCAAAAAAGCGTTGTTAGGCAAAGTCTCATCACGTTTTGCCACGGATGAGAAAAACAGGTTGAGCGTGCAGGCGCTTAAAAACATTTCCTTCTCGCTCAAAGCGGGGGACAGGCTAGGTCTGGTTGGGGCCAATGGGTCTGGAAAAACAACATTATTGCGCACGCTTTCCGGTATTTACCAACCAACAAAAGGGTCTTTATCCATAGAGGGAAAGGTTATTTCTCTCCTAGACCCTGAACAGGGTATGAATACAGACCTGACAGGGCGGGAGAATATCTGGCTACGAGGGTACTATCTGGGGCTCAGCAAAGCGCAGATTGTTAGATTAGAGCAGGATATCGAAGAGTTTACGGATATAGGGCATTTTATGGACATGCCCGTGCGGAGCTATTCAAGCGGCATGGTCATTCGGCTAGCATTCGGTATGGCCACGTCTCTTCCACCAGATATTGTTCTTATGGATGAGTGGATACTGGCCGGGGACGCCAATTTTATGGGCAAAGCCAGAAAACGGGTCGAAGGTATGGTAGCCGGGGCTGATATTCTGGTGTTGGCCAGTCATTCGCCCTCCATCATGCTGGAATGGACTAACAGGCTGATCTGGCTGGATAATGGGGAAATTAGAGCCGATGGCCCTCCCATGGATGTTTTTGCATCCTACCTGCCCAAAGAGGATTTTGAAGCGCTGGCCGCAGGGCATGTGGTAGGGTAACGGCATCATGAAAATCCTGATAACAGGCGGTTACGGTTTTATTGGTTCGGCTGTCGTCCGGCACGCCATTCAGCAGGCCGGTCATCAGGTGGTCAATATCGACAAGATGACCTATGCGGCCACCTCCCACGCGCTGGCGGATGTATGCGGGCATCCCAACTATACCGCTGTGAAAATGGATATTTGTGATTCTGAAGGTATCCAAAAGGTCTTTGCCGAGTATAAACCGGATGCGGTTATGCACCTTGCAGCAGAAAGCCATGTGGATCGCTCCATAGATGGCCCAGCCGCCTTTATGCAGACAAATGTTATGGGAACATTTGTTATGCTTGAGGCCGCCCGGTCCTATTTTGCCACGCTTGCGGGTGATAAAAAATCCCGGTTCCGTTTCCATCACATCTCAACGGATGAGGTGTTCGGATCTTTGCCTGATGATGGAACATGTTTTAACGAACACACGGCGTATGATCCACGGAGCCCGTATTCGGCAACCAAGGCGGCGTCAGACCATCTGGCACGGGCGTGGATGCATACTTACGGTCTACCGCTTATTGTTTCCAATACAACAAACAATTATGGGCCCTGGCAGTTTCCCGAAAAGCTGATTCCCTTGATGATTATTAACGCCATTGAGGAGCAGCCTTTGCCGGTTTACGGCAACGGGAGCAATATCCGCGACTGGTTGTACGTAGAGGACCACGCTCAGGCTCTGCTGATGGTGCTGACACGTGGCGTGCCGGGGCAGACCTACTGTATTGGCGCCCGCCAACCCCGCAGTAACAGCGAGGTGGTCAAAACCATATGCGCTATGGTGGACCAGATCATGCCCAGCCCCAAGGGGGCGCGGGACAGGCTGATAACATATGTGGCGGACCGGCCGGGGCATGACCAACGGTACGAAATTGACCCAACGGGGGTGGAAACCGCCTTGGGTTGGTCTGCCGCGCATGATTTTGAACAGGGGTTGGCCAGAACCATTGCATGGTATGTGGCAAACCGCTCATGGTGGCAGGGTATTCGCAACCAGTCCTATGCAGGCCAGCGCCTTGGAGCCAAATCATGATTCAAAAAGGCATTATTCTGGCTGGAGGTGCCGGAACACGGCTGCACCCCATGACCTTGGCAACCTCCAAGCAGTTATTGCCTGTTTTTGATAAACCCATGATTTACTACCCACTTTGCACGCTTATGCTGGCGGGTATTCGGGATGTGCTGATTATTTCCACCCCTGCGGACCTGCCTCAATTCCGGCGGCTGTTTGGGGATGGTGGGCACTTGGGTCTTCGCATTGCTTACGCGGAACAGCCTAGCCCAGATGGACTTGCACAAGCTTTTCTGATTGGAGAAGACTGGATTGCCGGCGATGCCTGTGCGCTGGTGCTGGGGGACAACCTGCTGCATGGGGACCACCTCTCTATGCTGTTGGGGGCGGCTGCATCCCGCCAGACAGGGACAACAGTTTTTGCCTATCAGGTCAGAGACCCGGAGCGATATGGGGTCGTGTTTTTTGATGAGGGTGGAAAGCCCGTTGATATTATTGAAAAGCCGCAAAACCCAACGTCAAGCTGGGCTGTGACCGGTTTATATTTTTACGACCACCGGGTGACCCAATTTGCCAGAACGCTCAAGCCTTCCGCACGGGGGGAGCTGGAAATTACGGACCTCAATACGATTTATCTGCGCGAAGGGACGCTGAACGTGGAACGGTTGGGGCGCGGCACAGCATGGCTGGATGCCGGAACGCCAGAATCCCTTTTGCAGGCTGCTAATTTTGTGCAGACCATTCAGGACCGGCAAGGCAATCTGGTTGGTAGCCCGGAGGAGGTTGCCTACCGCAAAGGGTATATTACCGCAGAGCAGGTTCAAACCTTGGCGGAGCGGATGGGAAAAACAGAACTAGGCCGTATTTTGCGGCATGTGAGTGATGGGCGTGACATTTGATGAACGTACAAAAACTATCCATCCCTGATGTTCTTCTGATAACACCACAAAAATTTGCTGATGAACGCGGTTTTTTTCTGAAACATGGAATGCGGATAAACTGAAGGCGCACGAGGTTCCGTCTACATTCGTGCAGGATAACCAGAGTTTTTCAGCGCAGAAAGGAACAGTGCGAGGGCTGCACTGCCAGACAGAACCGTATGCCCAAGGTAAACTGGTGCGGGTACTGCGGGGGGCAATATGGGATGTAGCGGTCGATATCCGGCAGGGTTCACCCACATATGGCCAGTGGGTGGCGGCAGAACTGTCTGTAGAAAACTGGACACAAATCTGGATACCATGCGGTTTTTTACACGGTTTTTGCGCATTGGTTCCCAATACCGAGGTGCTGTATAAAGTCACGGCTTCTTATGCCAAAGACTGCGAACGGTCTGTGCGGTGGAATGACCCGGCACTGGCTCTGCCGTGGCCTGTTGGGGCAGAAGAGGCTGTTCTGTCAGACAAGGACAGGGAAGCCCCCTTGTTTAATCCTCAGGATAACTGGTTTCAATACTGACAGTCTGTTGGACTTTGTCTTGATACGGCATCAAGGTTTTTTGAATTATGATCTATATTCTGCTTTCCACGTATAATGGAGGAAAATTCCTTAAGGAACAGTTGGAAAGCTTGCAAAATCAGACCGTCCAGAACTGGCATATTCTGTGGAGGGATGACGGGTCTGTGGACAATACTGTGTCCATTATGAATGATTTTATAAAAGAAACCGGAAAATGCACAAATTTTTCAGAAATTAATCATAACCTTGGTCCCTATGCCAGCTTTTTAACGTTACTCAAATTCGCAGGCACCATGATGCAGGCGGATGACTGCGTTATGTTTGCAGATCAGGACGATGTGTGGCTGCCAGAAAAAATTGCGAGAGCCTACGCTGTTCTTTCTGCATATGATTCTCAATTACCTGCGCTCTACTTTTCCCGTCAGAGGGTTGTAGATGCACAGCTGCGCCCGCTGGGGACCTCCGACCGTTTGCAGTTTGTCCCCTTGTTCCCAGACTGTCTGGCGCAGAATGTTGCAACCGGGTGCACAATGGCCCTTAATGCCGAGGCTGTAAGGGTGATTAACCAATTTACCGTGCCAGCCAACATTTATCATGACTGGTGGTCTTATATTGTTGTCGCCGCAGCCGGGGGGCGTTGTCTGTATGATGATGAAGCGACCATATTGTACAGGCAGCATGGTCATAATGCCATTGGTCATAAAAAAAGCTTTTACAAGCGTCTGGTTGCCGCATTGCTGCGTGGGCCAAAACACTTTATGAACCTGTTTCGGTCACACATCACAGCCTTACGACAAAGGGAAAACCTGCTGGCAGACACATCCAGACGGCAGCTTGCATGTCTGGCTCCGCGCAACCAGCGGATTCGTTTTCTGAGTGTTTTACGCATGAAAATGAAAAGGCAGACTTTTGCCGAGACATTTTTATTTTACGTTTGGGTGCTACTTGGGTGACGCCACTGTAAAGTATCTTATCATCAGGGGGATCGCGTGCGGTATTTGGTAACCGGGGGGCCGGTTTTGTTGGCAGCCATGTTGTGCTGGCTTTGTTGGATGCAGGGCACGAGGTGGATGTACTGGACAACTTTAGCACCGGGCACCGTGGTGCCGTGCCCGCGGCCGCAAAGGTCCATACGGTCGACCTGATAGATTATCAGGACACGGTGGATGTTGTGGCCGGGCAAAAATGGGATGGCGTGCTGCACTTTGCCGCACTCTCGCTTGTTGGGGCGAGCATGGCCGATCCTTTTTATTATCTGCGCCAGAATTATCTGACGAGCCTGAACCTTGTGCAGGCTTGCGCGCTGCATGGCGTTAAAAAGTTTGTTTTTTCGTCCACCGCGGCTCTGTTTGGCGGCCCCGAACGTGCAGACCCTATTCCTGAAACAGCGTTGATCCAGCCCGGCTCCCCGTATGGGGAGAGCAAGTTCATGATTGAGCGCGCCCTGCATTGGGCGGACAGCCTGTATGGGTTAAAGAGCGCCTGCCTGCGCTACTTCAATGCCGCCGGGGCAGACCCGCAGGGCCGCGCGGGGGAAGACCACGGACCGGAAACCCACCTTATTCCCCTAACCATTGATGCTGCGTTGGGTCGCAGGCCTGCGCTCAAGCTGTTTGGTACGGACTACCCAACGCGGGATGGGTCCTGCATTCGGGATTATATTCACGTGGCGGATCTGGCTGATGCGCACATTCGGGTGCTGGACCAGATCGAGGAGCGGAGCGTTGTGTACAACCTTGGCAATGGCCACGGTTATTCCAACCTCGAGGTCATTCAGAGCGTGGCGCGCGTTAGCGGTCTGACTGTGCCGTGGGAACCGGCAGCGCGCCGGTTGGGGGACCCTGCCGTGCTGGTGGCGGATTCCACTACCTTGCGTAAGGATACAGGCTGGCAGCCCCAATGGGGCGAGCTGGATAGAATAGTGGAAACAGCCTTCCGCTGGCGCGAAAAACACCCCAACGGGTACGGGGACTAACGGCCAGCCCGTGTTTTGGGGGCGCGTCAGTCGCTCCCAAACAGGTCGCGGGTAAAGACGCGGTCTTTTACATCCGCCAGTTCGGGGTGGTGCCGGTTGCTGACAATAATGGAGGAGAGCGCCTTGAACTCCTCCAGATTGCGCACTACGCGGGAGCCAAAAAACAGGTCTTCCTTCATGGCGGGCTCATACACAATAATTTCTATGCCCTTGGCCTTGAGCCGCTTCATAATGCCCTGAATGGAGCTTTGCCGGAAATTGTCGGACGCGGTCTTCATGGCCAGCCGGTAAATGCCAACCACCTTGGGGTTCAGGGCCAGAATCTGGTCGGCCAGAAAGTCCTTGCGGGTCCGGTTGGCATCCACAATGGCGCGGATCAGGTTCTGGGGCACCTGCATGTAGTTGGCTAAAAGCTGTTTTGTGTCTTTTGGCAGGCAGTAGCCGCCATACCCAAAGGATGGGTTGTTGTAGTGCTGGCCTATGCGGGGGTCCAGGCATACGCCTTCTATAATCTGGCGCGTATCCATGCCACGGGCCAGTGCGTAGCTGTCCAGTTCGTTAAAGAACGCAACCCGCATGGCAAGGTAGGTGTTGGCGAACAGCTTGATGGCCTCGGCTTCCGTTGCCTCGGTAAACAGGATGGGGACGTCTTTTTTAATGGCCCCTTCCACCATCAGCGCGGCAAAGCGTTCCGCCCGTTCACTGCGCTCGCCCACAATAATGCGGGAAGGGTGCAGGTTGTCATATAACGCACGGCCTTCGCGCAGGAATTCGGGGGAAAAGATGACCTGATCGGTCTGCATATCCGCCCGGACCTGCTCCACAAAGCCAACCGGAATGGTGGATTTGATAACAATGGTGGCGTCGGGGTTTATGGCGCTTACGCCAGCAATCACATCCGTAACGGAGGATGTGTCGAAATAGTTTTCCTGCGCGTCATAATTGGTGGGGGTGGCAATAATGACAAAGCTGGCGCCGTGGGCTGCGGCTGCAAGGTCTGTTGTCGCGGTGAGCGAGAGGGGTTTGTGGCGCAGGTAATCTTCAATCTCGGTGTCAATAATGGGGGATTCCCGGTTATTCACCTTGTTGACCCGGCTGGCATCCACATCAACGGCCATCACATCATGATGCTGGGCCAGCAGAATGGCGTTGGACAGGCCGACATACCCCAGACCGACAACTGCAATTTTCATAACCTCTCCCCAGCCTGCGCAACCGGGCCGTGTGGCCCCGGTTCAGTATGCCGTTGCAATACATGAGCGGAAAAAATCCGTCACGCTGTTTTGGGGCGTGGCCTTGGGGGCGGAAGACCGTGGTCCGGCAGACCTAGCGCGCCTGCACGCGCTGCTTGAGGGAGGCCGGACGGACCGGGATGGCGGTCTTTTTGGGCAAAATCACATACTCTTCAGCATATTTGCCCAGTTTGATGTCGCGCAGATGGGCCTTCAGGGCCAGCAGCGTCTCAAAGGAGTGGGGGTGGTAATCGGTTATGGTGGCGTCCCGCCCCACAACCAGTGTGGAATCTGCAAAGGCAATCAGCAGGCAGTGCCGTGTGTTGTCCAGAAAAAGCCTGCCTTCGCCTTTTGCAAAATAACCGCGCAACCGCTCGCGGGTTTTGGCAAACAGGTAATAAGCCGGTTTGTAAAAGGTTTTTCCCTCTTTTTCTTCCGCCCGCATAATCAGGAACGAGTGGCTCTGCGCAGGCGGCGGGATGAGCACATGGCTGGTGGCAAGGCCCCGCAGGCTGTATTCCAGCCGGGAGACCAAAACATCCAGAAGCTCATAAAAAAACCGAAAAAGATTATATTGGTATGTCATGGGTCGGTTGTGTTCAGGGCTGCAATGGTTAGGCGTTCCCTAACGGGTGTGGCGGTTTTGTCTGGTTGTGTCCGGTTTTACAATGCGTTCGTCTGTATGGCTTGGTGTGCAGGAGGCTGGGCAGACATGCTGTTTGGGCTGTGGCTTGCCATGTAGCCCTTGAGGCACAAACAGAAAGATGAATATTTTCTGACATTCGGTAAGGTCCATATGGCTGGCCCCGTCCTGCTCTGGCGGGTGTTCAGCCTTGCCCCCTATATTGGCGGGCGCAATGCCGGGGTGTGCAGCGTACCTCCGGTACGGATTGGTATGCCTGCTGTGGCAGTGGGCCGGTTATGAACAGATTGAGGAAGACAAGGCTGATGGTACTGAGGCGCTTTTTTGCACGGAGCAGGACAGAAACCAGCCAGCCCGCACGCTGGCAGAAACAGAAACCCGGTCGGATTTTTCTTTCCCTTCTCATGCTGTCTGGCGCGGTGACCGGCCTTGGGGCAGAGGGCGCGCAGGCGGCGGCTACGTCCTCCGTTGTGGCACGGCAGCAGGCCAGCACACCCTTCCACCCGGACCAGACGGACAGGGCTTTTCTGGCGGATCTGGAACACCGGACTTTTCTGTGGTTCTGGGAGTCGGGGGACCCAAAAACCGGGCTGGTGCCAGACCGCTACCCGTCCGACCAGACCCAGTCCAGCGTGGCTTCTATCGGTTTTGCACTTACGGCGTACGGCATTGGTGCGGACCGGGGTTACATTAACCGCCAGCAGGCCGTGGACCGGACCCTGACAACCCTGCGCTACCTGTGGCAGTTGCCGCAGAACGATACGCCAGACAAGGCTGCGGGTTTTCATGGCTTCTTCTACCATTTTCTCAAGCGGGAGAACGGGCTGCGCCTTGGCTCGGATATTGAACTGTCCAGCATAGATACGGCTCTGCTTATGCAGGGTGTGCTGTTTGCCAGCAGCTATTACACGCATGATTCCGCACCCGAGGCCGAGATCCGGGACCTTGCAGGCAAGCTGTTTGACCGGGTGGACTGGCGGTGGATGCTGCGCCCGGATAACCGGTTGAGCATGGGCTGGTCGCCCGAACACGGCTTTCTCTCCAATTATTGGGAGGGATATAACGAGGGGATGATGCTGTATGTGATGGGCCTTGGCTCCACCACGCATCCGCTGGACCCTTCATCGTGGCAGGCGTGGCTTTCCACCAACAAAAACCGTTGGGGCGAGTCCTATGGCCAGACCTTCCTCAACTTTGCCCCTCTGTTTGGCCACCAGTACACCCATGCGTGGATTGATTTTCGCGGTATTCGGGATGAGTGGAACCGCTCCACGGGGATTGATTACTTCGAAAACAGCCGCCGTGCGGTTTATGCCCAGAAGACCTACGCCACACAGAACCCCGGCAAATGGCAGGATTACGGGCCAAACGTCTGGGGCCTGACTGCGAGTGATGGCCCGGCCGAGACCACCAAGGTGGAAAACGGCCAGCAGCGCAAGTTCATGGCCTATACCGCGCGTGGCGTAGGGCGGGACTACACGCTGGATGATGGCACACTGGCCCCCACGGCGGCGGGTGGGTCTGTTGCCTTCGCGCCCGAACTGGCCATTCCCGCCCTGCGCACCATGAAGGACAAGTACGGGGACCGCATTTACAGCACCTATGGCTTTGTGGATGCCTTCAACCCCAGCTATCACGATGGCAAACAGGCCTACTGGGCGGATGACACCTATATTGGCATCGATCAGGGGCCGATTCTGCTGATGGTGGAAAACTGGCGGGACGGCATGGTGTGGAACACCATGAAGGAAAACCCGATTATCTGCCGTGGGTTAATGCGCGCAGGCTTCCGCGGTGGCTGGCTGGTAACCCACCACACCATTGTGGACCATGATGATGCGGTGCGGCTCAAGCAGCAGCAACAGGCGCAAACACAGGCTCACACGGGTTAAATTAAGGCCCGGCCTTTGTCAGTCGGCAGCAACGGGTGTCCGGTCATACGGACACCCGTTTTTTGTTGCTACCCTTGGTAAGATGCAATCTCGATCAGGTTTTCATCCGGGTCGTGGCAATAAACGGATGTAATGGGGCCAATGGCGCCAAGGCGGGCGACTGGGCCATCCACAATGGTAATGCCGCAGCCCTTAAGGTGTTCCACCACGTCCTCGCTGGTAATGGCGGTAATAAAGCACAGGTCGTTGCCGCCGGGCAGGGCGTGGGTTGCGGTGTCCCATCCTGCGGCATCATGCGGGCGGAGGTTGAGCTTCTGCCCGCCAAAACGCAGGGCTGTGCGGTTGTTGCGCCCGTATTCTTCCCGCTCCATGCCCAGCACACGCTGGTACCACGAGGCAGAAATTTCAACGTCCCGCACAGTCAGGACAACATGGTCCAGACGATCGACTGTAAAGCGCATGAAAACGACACAGCTCCTCTTCTGTCCGCCCCGCCACGGTGTGGTGGCGGGGCAGCCCCGTTGGGGGGTTACAGCTCAGCGTAGAAGTCGTTGCCCTTATCATCAATAACAATAAAGGCTGGAAAATCCTCAACTTCGATCTTCCACACCGCTTCCATGCCCAGTTCGGGGTATTCCAGCACTTCCACCTTGCGGATGCAGTCCTTGGCCAGCCGTGCGGCAGGGCCACCAACGGAGCCAAGGTAGAAGCCGCCGTATTTCTGGCACGCATCCCGCACGGCCTTGGAGCGGTTGCCCTTGGCCAGCATAACGTAGGAGCCGCCATTGGCCTGTAGCTCGGCCACGTACGAATCCATGCGCCCCGCCGTGGTGGGGCCAAAGGAGCCGGTGGGCATGCCTTCGGGCGTTTTGGCAGGGCCTGCGTAGTAAACAGGGTGGTCTTTAAGATACTGGGGCAGGCCCTCACCACGCTGGAGCCGCTCGCGGAACTTGGCGTGGGCAATATCACGCGCCACAACTACGGTGCCGGTCAGGGCCAGACGGGTCTTGACCGGGTATTGCGAGAGGGTCTTGCGGATTTCATCCATCGGGCGGTTGAGGTCAATGCGCACGGCTTCGCCCTCAAGGTGTTCGTCCGTGGTTTCGGGCAGGAAGCGCGCGGGGTCGTGCTCAAGCTGCTCCAGAAAGAACCCTTCCGCCGTGACCCGTGCCTTGATCTGGCGGTCCGCGGAGCAGGAAACGCCAATACCCACGGGGAGCGATGCCCCATGCCGGGGCAGGCGCACCACGCGCACATCGTGGCAGAAATACTTGCCGCCAAACTGTGCGCCAATGCCCAGCTTGCGGGTCAGCTCCAGCACCTTCTGCTCCATCTCCAGATCACGGAAGGCGTGGCCCGTCATGTCGCCCTTTGTGGGCAGGGCGTCATACCAGTGGGTGGAGGCCAGCTTGACGGTTTTGAGCGTCTGCTCGGCGGACATGCCACCAATAACAATGGCAAGGTGGTAGGGCGGGCAGGCGGACGTGCCCAGCGTGCGCACCTTGGCATCCAGCCATTCCAGCAGGTGCTGCTCGGACCCCAGCAGGGCGCGCGTTTCCTGGAACAGGAAGGTCTTGTTGGCCGAGCCACCGCCCTTGGCCACAAACATCAGGTCCATCTGCTCATCATGCACGCCTGCGGGGCTGGCAAAGATGTCGCACTGCACGGGCAGGTTGGTGCCTGTGTTCTTTTCGTCAAACATGGTCAGCGGGGCCATCTGCGAATAGCGCAGATTGGTGCGGGTGTAGGTTTCGTACACACCTTTGGAAAAGGCGATTTCCTCGTTCCCTTCCACCCATACGCGCTGGCCTTTTTTGCCAAATACGATGGCGGTCCCGGTGTCTTGGCACATGGGCAGAATACCGCCCGCGGCAATGCAGGCGTTCTTGAGCAGGTCAAGCGCTACAAAGCGGTCATTATCCGAGGCTTCGGGGTCTTTAAGGATGTTGGCCAGCTTTTGCAGGTGCGTAGGCCGCAGGAAGTGGGCCACCTCGTGGAAGGCGCGGGCCGTCAGTTCCGTCAACGCTTCGGGCGTGACGTGCAGAACGGTTTTGCCACCGCACTGCGATGTGCTGACGCCACCTGCAATATCCACCTTGCGGTAAGGTGTTGTGTCCTCCCCCAGAGGGAACAGGGGGGAATATGCAAATGCTGGTACTGGGGGCGGGGGGGCTGGCTGGTCATGGTCGTGTCTCTATTCTCTCCGTCGGCCTGACCCCCGCGCACCGGGGGTCAGGCTGGTGATGGTCCTTTGCGGCGGAAGGCGTCAAGGCTGACAACCTGAGAGGAGGAGTCGCCCTGTGCTTCCGCAGTGTCCCCGGCATCGGCCGGAGCGTGGTCTGCCTGTGCGTCTTCCTCATCCTCCACCGGCTCAAAATGCAGGGTGAAGTGGATGGAGGGGTCCGCAAACCCGGTAATGGCCCGAACGGGAATGACCAGTATGGAGCCAACACCCCCAAAGGACAGACCGACGGACACAATACCGGCATTGCGGTCCACGTTCAGGTCCCAGAACTGGTGTTGCAAGACGATGGTCATCTCATGCGGGTACTGGGCACGGAGCCGGTCGGGAATTTGCACGCCAGACAGGTCCGTGCGGAAAGTCAGATAGAAATGGTGCTCGCCCGCAAGCCCTTCGCGGCTCACATGTTCGAGCGCTTTGAGCATAACATCTCTGGAGGCCTCCTCCAGCCACTGGTCATAAGGCAGCAGGCTGGCAGGGGGGAACGCGTCATTTCCCGTGGTATCGTCGTGGTCATCAGCCATGCTTGGTCTCCTTGCTTTGGCCGGCGGGGGTGCGGCTGGCCAATCTTATCACTCTAGCGTCAGCCATGCGCGAAAGGTGTGGCCAGCGCAAGCGCCAAGGGGTGCCTGCGGCCATGCCCGTACAGGGCGCACAGCCGAACGCACCGCCAGAGGTCTCTGGTGGTGGAGCATACAGTATGGAGAAAGGGGCATGAAGTGGGAGGGCTTCTGTTGCCCGGTGCCCTCCCGAACCGCGCTTATTGCTTATGCAGCAACAGCGAGCACCTCAGTGTTATCATTGGCACTTGTAAAATTAGCCCGATAACGGTGGTACAATACCGGGCAAAAAAGATGTCTTTACTGCGCGTGTCGAGCCTGTTTCGTCCCCATCTGTCCGGGTCTTGCGATCCGGATATATGGTGGAGACGCCGGGTACCGCCCCCGGGTCCACTACGCCTATGCCACATCCCGTTTATTGCCATAGCCGCAAGAAATCTTCCGGCACCCCACACATAGGAACTTGGCTTCCAAAATGCAAGCGTCTGCTGGTGTTTCAGCTTTCCCGCCTGGGGGTATGCCTGCTACAACCGCGCGCATACACGCGGGCAACACCGTGTGCGCTGTCTGTTTTTTCTAGCATGGTGGAGATCCTGCGCATGTCACTGACCGAAGCTCAACGCGCCGAAATTGCGGCCCACGGGCAGGAAACATTCTCCACCCGCCGCCCCACCGTGGCAGCGCTCGAGGCCATGCTGTACGAACCGCAGGAGGTTCTGGACCACGGCTTTTTGCGTGTGATCGACTATATGGGCGATGATGCGGCCATTGTGCAGGCTGCCCGTGTTTCCTACGGCCGTGGCACGCGCAAGGTGTCGGAAGATGCGGGGCTGATCCGCTACCTGATGCGGCACCGCCATTCCTCCCCGTTTGAAATGTGCGAGATCAAGTTCCACGTCAAACTGCCCATTTTTGTGGCGCGGCAGTGGATTCGCCACCGTATGGCGAGCGTGAACGAATATTCGGCCCGCTATTCCATTCTGGATAGCGAGTTCTATTTGCCCGACCCCGCACACATGGCCGCCCAGAGCGAGGTCAACCGTCAGGGCCGGGGCGAAATTCTGGCCCCCGAGGCTGCGGCAGAGGTGCTGGACATCCTGCGTGAAGACGCCATGCGCACCTACCGTGATTACGAGCGCATGCTGGACGGAGAAAACGGTTACGGCCTTGCGCGTGAGCTGGGGCGCATCAACCTCACGCTCAACACCTATACGCAGTGGTACTGGAAGATTGACCTGCATAATCTCATGCACTTCCTCGCCCTGCGCATTGACCCGCACGCACAGTACGAAATTCGTGTGTATGCGGAGGCCATGCTGAAGATCCTGCACGCATGGGTGCCCACCACCGCCGCCGCGTTTGAGGAATACCGGCGTGGTGCGGTCACGTTCTCGGCTTCCATGATGGCGGTTGTGCGCCGCATGCTGGCGGGGGAAGTGGTGGAGCAGGCCGGTTCGGGCCTGAGCCGCCGGGAATGGGATGAAATGATGGCGACCCTCAAGCCCCCAGCGGCCTGAGGCATACCGCCTGACACATCCCGCGCGGGCTAGGGGCGGAACGTCCCTCCCCAGCCCGCGTGGTTTATCTGGTCAAAAACCGGATTTTAAGACTGCATGGCCCGCACAGCGGTGGCCACGGTATGGGCAATGGTGCGCCATGCCTTGCCGCCCTCGCTGTTGGGCGCGCCAATAACCAGCGGTACGCCGCTGTCCCCGCTGGAGCGGATATCCGCCAGAAGCGGAACCTCGCCAAGGAACGGCACACCCATGGCCTCGGCCTCCTTACGGGCGCCGCCGTGGCCGAACAGTTCCGTGTTGTGCCCACAATTGGGGCAGCAGAAGTAGGACATGTTCTCCACCAGCCCCAGCACCGGCACCTTGACTTTTTCAAACATGGTCACACCGCGGCGGGCGTCAATCAGGGCAATGTCCTGCGGGGTGGAGACAATAACAGCCCCGCTGAGCGGCACCTTCTGGGTGAGGGACAGGTGCGCATCCCCCCGTGCCCGGCGGCAGGTCCACCACCATAACGTCCAGATCGCCCCAGTCCACATCGGTCAGTAGCTGGTTGATGGCCCCCATAACCATGGGGCCACGCCAGATCATGGCGGCTTTTTCATCCACCAGCATACCGAGTGATACGGCGCGAATCCCCCATGCCTGCACGGGTTGCAGGCGGCCTTCCACCACTTCGGGCTTGCCGGAGGTGCCCAGCATACGGTGGAGGGACGGGCCATGAATATCGGCATCCAGCAGGCCGGTCTTCAGCCCTTCCATGCCCAGCCCTACGGCAAGGTTGACCGCCGTGGTGGACTTGCCCACCCCACCTTTGCCGGAGGCCACGGCAATAATGGTTTTAACACCGGGCAGAATGGGGGCGTCTGCTGCCGGGGCCTGCCCACCTAGCGGGCGGTGGCCACTCCCGGCGGGTGCGCGGGCCGCAGCGTTGGCCTTGGCAGCGGGTGCCCCTGCCGCCGGTGCGCCTGCGGGGCGGTGCGCGGTCAGAATAATGGTGGCGCTGGTGACGTTGGGCAGGGTTTTCAGCTTTTCGGACGCGGCGTCACACAGGGTGGACAGGGCCGGGGCCTGCTCCCGCGGGACGGTGAGCGTAAGGGTCAGGCGGCCTGCATCATCCACGGTGCAGCTTTCCAGCCGTCCGGCGCTGGCAAGGGAAACCCCGCTCTGTGGCGCTCTGACAGTGTCGAGCAGGTCCATCAGGGTGTCAGGAGAAAAAGGGGCATTCTGCGCCAAAGGTCTTGTCCTGTACTGTAGGGAGTTACAATGCTGTATGGTGGCAACAGCAGGGAGGGCGTTCCGTCAAGGGCGTTCACGGGTATAACGCCTTTTTTCCTGCCCCGTCGCCGGAAAGACGCCGCATTTTTTCTGGCACATACGGGGAGCTATGGGTAGAGGAACAGCCGGGGAATAACCGGTGGGCGAGGCAGAGCAGCGTCGAAAGGGTAGGATGCAGCAGGCACATATGGACAAGGCAGAGGCCACTCAGGGCGCCGGGCAGGTCGCGCAAGCGGCCCCCGCACGCAGCCGCCGTGACCACAGGATTGACGCCCTGCGTGGCGCCGCCCTGCTGATGATGTTTATTGACCATATTCCGCAGAACCTGCTCAACCGCTTTACCATGCGCAACGTTGGCTTTGCCGATGCGGCGGAGGTGTTTGTGCTGCTGGCGGGCTATGCCTCATGGCTGGCCTATGGGCGCGGCTTTACCAAATACGGCGTACTGCCCACCCTGCAACGCCTGTTCAAACGCTGCGTGCAGCTCTACATCGGCCAGACCATTATGGTCATGGCATACGTGTTTACGGTACGGGGCTGGCGACACTTTACCCCTGTTTCGGTCGACTATCTGGAGCCGGAGCTGGCCCACGGTCTGGGCTGGATCTGGCGGGTGATGATGTTTGATGCCTTGCCCTCCAACCTCAACATCATGCCGCTTTATCTTGTTCTGCTGACCGGGTTCCCCATTTTTTACCTGCTTATGCGGGTCCACCGCTCGCTTGCCCTGCTGCTGTCCGGCGCATTGTGGATGCTGGTGAACATGGACCCGGGGCTGAATTTCCCCAACTGGCTGGACCCTGATGGCTGGTACTTCAACCCGCTGGCATGGCAGTTCCTGTTCGCACTTGGGCTGACCGCCTCGGCGGAAACCCAGCAGCGTGGGCGGGACTTCCCCCGCGTGCCTGCTCTTGTGGCGCTGTGCAGTGTTTACCTGCTGTTTTCCGCCATTCAGGCTTTTCCATGGACCTTGTGGGGCCTGCCCGACATGCGCCCGTTTGGGGCTGCGCTGGCCCCTGCCAAAAGTTGGCTCTCGCCTTTGCGGCTGTTTGATGTGATGGCCATTTTCTACCTCGTCCAGTCGTCCGATGGTGTGCGCCAGTGGGCGGCCGAATCGTGGGTGGGGCAGGAGCTGGCCCGTGTGGGCCGCCATTCGCTGGAGGTGTTTGTGGTGGGCACCATACTGGACCTGTATGCACGCCTCATCTTCAGCACTTTTGGCGAGGGTTGGGCCTTGCAGGTTGCGGTAAACGTTGTGGGGCTGACCATTCTGATCGCCCTTGCCTCATGGCTGGACCGCCGGCGCGTGCGGGCGCGTGCGGGCAAGGTGGCCCCGGTGGCTGTGGCTCCGGCGGCATCCCGCAGCGCGGAGGGGTGAGTACCGCGGAACTTGCCGTTTTGGCAGACCGTGAATAACCTTAACCCTCGTTATTTATGTCTTGTCCGGCTCTGGCAGAAAGTTGTGTTGTCCATGCGCGTGTCCGTCCGTCTGTTCTGCTCTGTTTCTCTTTCCAGCCTGCTGGTAGCGGGTTTGGGGCTATCTGCCCCGCTGCACGCGGCGGAAGCGCCACCACCCGCCGTGGCGGCCGCTGGTGGGCGCGCGCCGGATAGCTTTGCAGACCTTGCCGCCAAACTGCTGCCTGCCGTGGTCAACGTCTCCACCACCCAGACCGTGCGTGAGGCCGAGGCGGAGGATGATGACGAGGACGATCAGCTCCCGCAGATGCCCAACTTCCCGCAGGGCTCCCCGTTCGAGAAGTTTTTTCATGACTTCATGAACCGCCAGACAGACCCCAACGCCCCACCTCGGCGGATGCAGGCGCTGGGTTCGGGCTTTATTATCGACCCCACGGGCTACATCGTGACCAACAACCACGTGATCCGCAAAGCCGACCGCATTACGGTCACCTTGCAGGACAACACGGTGCTGACCGCCCACGCCGTAGGGCATGATGACCGCACCGATCTGGCACTGCTCAAGGTGGACAGCAAAAAGCCGCTCCCCTTTGTGAGCTTTGGGGATAGCGAACACCGCCGGGTGGGGGACTGGGTGCTGGCCATTGGCAACCCGTTCGGCCTGTCCGGCACTGTTACGGCGGGCATTATTTCCTCCCGCGGGCGCAATATTGACCAAGGCCCGTATGATGACTTCATCCAGACCGATGCGCCCATCAACAAGGGCAATTCCGGCGGTCCGCTGTTTGATATGGATGGCAATGTCATTGGCGTAAACACGGCCATTTATTCCCCCTCCGGCGGGTCGGTGGGGATTGGCTTTTCCATTCCCTCCAACGAGGCGCGGAGCGTGGTGGAGCAGCTACGCAAGACGGGCAAGGTCTCCCGCGGGTGGCTGGGTGTGCGTATTCAGAACGTAACGCAGGATATTGCCGACGGGCTGGGCCTGACGCCTGCCAGTGGCGCACTGGTCGCCGGGGTGGAAAAGAACGGCCCCGCGGATAAGGCCGGGCTGAAAACGGGGGATGTGATCCAGAGCCTGAACGGTCAGGTGATCGAGGGCAAAGCTCTGCCGCGCCTGTCCGCCCAGTTGCCAGTTGGTACGCAGGCCAAGCTGGGCCTGTGGCGGCATGGCAAGGTTATGGAGGTGCCCGTTACTATTGGCGCTCTGCCCGAAGCGCCGGATGAGGCCCCCGCCAAAGCGGCCCCGGCTCCCAAATCATCCGCTTCCGTCAGCTTTGCGGACTTTGGCTTTACCGTTGGCCCGCTGGATGCGGCCGGGCGGCAGAAATACAACCTGCCCACCAGCCTGAAAGGCGTGTTGGTCACAACGGTCAAACCCGATGGTACCGCTGCGGACCGTGGCCTGAAGGAAGGGGATGTGATTACCGAGGTCCAGCAGGCCGAGGTCGGCACGCCAGCAGCGCTCAAGCAGCGGATCGAAGCCGCGCGTAAAGCCAAAAAACGCTCGGTTCTGCTTTTGGTGCATGATGCCGATGGCCTGCGCTGGATTCCCTTCCCCCTGAGCGCGGAGGACGCGCCCTGATTGCCCTGCTTACAGGCAGACGCGCACCTGCGCTGGACATAAGCCGCTACTGCCCGTGGCTTGCACGGTGGCTGGATAACGCCACCGTCTGCCAGACCATTCGTTTGCTGAGCGCCGTTGGCGTGGCAGGGTTTGTGGCGTGGCTGACCAACCTGCAGGAACCGGGCTGGGCGCTTATTACCTCGGTCATTGTGACCCAGAACAGCATTACGGACACAATCTCCAAAGGGCGGGACCAGCTTTTGGGCACGCTCATTGGGGCCACGGCCAGCATTGCGCCCATTACGCTCATTATGTTTCTGCACTGGCCGTTGTGGGTGGGGTTCACCATTGCCTTTGTGCCGCTGGCCATTCTGGTCTCGTGGAAGCCGGAGGCCCGCATGGGCGTGGTCACGCTTATGGTGGCCATTCTGTTCCCAACCGATAACGACCCCTACCTGCGTCCGATCGAGCGTGTGCTGGCTATTCTCATCGGGGTGGGGTCGGGCACACTGGTGACGTATCTGGTGCTGCACGAGCAGGCGCGGCGGGATGCTTTTCGCAACGCGGCGTTAACAGTGCGCCAGATTGTGGCCATGTTGCAGAAGGCCCGGAGCGGGCATGTGGAATGGTCCGTTATTCAGGACATGAATGACGAGTGTGCCGCTTCCCTGCGCAAGGTGCAGGCCGCACTGGAGGAAGCCCGGCGCGAGCACTGGCGCCCGTTGGATGAGCGGGACCCCATGCTGGCCCGTCTGCCTGCGGGTATTCGGCAGTTGCAAATGGATGCGCTGGTGGTGGCCCGCGCCATACTGGTTCTGCCCCAAACGGCCACGCCCGAGGAGCTGGAACAGGCCGCCAGTGTGCGCGCCGGTATGCTGCGTGGGTTCCAGTGGATTATCCAACGGTGCGAGAGCGAGGCCATTGCCCGCACGGGGGATGAATACCGCGTGGCGGCGGAGGTGATGTCCTCCCTGCCAACGGAAAATGAAACGGCAGACCCCATCATACGTTTTGTGGTGGGTATTCTGCTTACGGACCTGAGGCAGCTCATCCAGTTGCTGGGTGAAGATGATTCGGACCGTGCAGCCCCATAAGCAATAAACGTCGCAGCCTTTGCTGCCCGCCGTCGTGTGGACCAGCGCCATGCCAGTAAAGACTGCGCAGACAAAAAGGGGCGAACAGTATGACGGCGCAGCATAATCAGGTTGTCCGGGTGTATCAGACTGGTGGCCCAGATGTTCTGGTGCCCGAATTTGTATCGGTCCCTCTGCCCCACACGGGGGAGGTGCTGGTGCGGCAGGAGGCCATTGGGGCCAACTTCATAGACACGTATTTTCGGAGTGGGTTGTACAAATTTCCCACCCTGCCAGCTATTCCGGGCATGGAGGGGGCAGGTGTTGTGGAGGCCGTGGGCAAGGGCGTTGTGGGCTTAAGCGCGGGTATGCGGGTGGCCTATACCGGGGTGTTGGGCGGGTATGCCCAGTACCGGCTTGTTCCGGCAGACCGGCTGGTGGTTCTGCCAGACGGCATTTCCACCGAGACGGCGGCCGCCGTCATGCTGCGTGGCCTGTCTGCCCATATGCTGCTGTGGCAGGTGCACCGTGTGCGGCAGGGGGAGACTATTCTGGTCTATGCCCCCGCCGGAGGGGTGGGGCAACTGCTGTGCCAGTGGGGCAGCTACCTTGGCGCGCGGGTTATTGGCGTGACCTCATCGGAGCATAAGGCGGATATTGCACGGGCCTGCGGGGCGGCGGATGTGCTGGTGGGGATGGACAACCTGCCAGAGCGTGTGCGGGAGCTGACCAACGGTGCCATGGTGCCCGTGGTGTATGACAGCATAGGCCGCGCTACGTTTGAGGCCAGTCTGTCCTGCCTTGCCCCGCGTGGGCTTATGGTCAGCTACGGCAATGCGTCCGGCCCCGTTACGGGGGTGAATGTGGGCACACTGGCCGCCAAGGGCAGCCTGTACCTCACCCGGCCTACGCTCTCCAGCTATATTGGCGCTCGTCCGGCACTGGAGGCGGCAACACAGGAGCTGTTTGCCATGTTGGAGCAGGGGGCGCTGCGGCCTACCATTGGGCAGCGTTTTGCGCTGGCCGAGGCCCATAGGGCGCACGAGGTGCTGGAGGCCGGTGGCACCATAGGCAGCACCATTTTGTTACCCTAAGTATTTTTGCGCGTCAGGCATGAGGGTGGTCGGCAGTTATGGAGGCCAGATAGCATGACGTGGCGCGCCATTTACGCTACAACAGAACAGAAACGCCCGACCCCTGTTGGGTGGAACCCCAAATTGAGGATGCGCAAGACATGGCAAACTGCCCCGTAAAATGCCCCAAATCCCCCTGTGCGCGCGGTATTCTGGCTCTCGGCCTGATCGCAGCTGTTGTGTATTTCTTCCGCAAGAAGAAGTGCTGCGGCTAATCCGGCGTCGGGTCGGTTTCTGACCGGCCGACACAGGACAAAAACCCGTCTGGTCCGCCAGACGGGTTTTTTCTTTTGTGGTTGTTCTGGCTGCGTGTCAGGCGTAGCCCCGCACAGCTACGCAAAGCCGTGGCTTGTGTTATGGTGTGGGCGTTGTATCACTGCCGGTAATAAATCTGGCCTGGCGCAGTCTGCCTCAGGCTTCTGACGGAAAGGATTGAGAGTGTTGCATCCTCTTGTTTCCCGCTTTTCCTCCAAGGCTGCGGCTTCTGTAGCGGCATGTGCGCTCGGTTTTGCGGGGCTGGCCACGCTGGCCATGCCCAACGCGGCACATGCGCAGGCCTCTGTTCTTCTTAAAAGCCAGCAGGCGACTGCTGTGGTGGAAAGCGTGGACCGCGAAGCGCGTGAACTGCTGCTGCGTGAAGGTAATGGCCACCTGCTGACCATTGAATACGGGTCTGCCGTCAAGGACGTGCCGCACCTGCATGAAGGGGACGAGCTGAAAATCCAGTTCGTGGAAACGCTGGGCGCGCAGCTTGCACCGCCGGGCAGCCCGCTGCCGGAATCCACGCTGACCACGGCACGCGGCTTTGTGCACGGTCACCCGCGCGGTATTATTGCGGCCTTTAACCGCGAGCGCGCCATTATCAAGACCATTGACCTGCCGTCCAGCACCATCACCTTCTCCACGGAAGGGGATGACACGCTACACGTGGCCGCCCTGCGCACCAAGGCCATGCAGGACTTCCTCAAGACGCTCAAGATTGGCGATGTGGTGGATATTACGCGTGCGGAATCCATTACCTACATTGTGACCAACAAGGTTGTGCCGCAGCCTGAGCCAGCAGCCCCCCAGCTTGCCGCTCCGGCTGGCGAGGTTATGGCTCCGGTCGCAGCTCCAGCCGCGCAGTAACCATTCCCCTAAGCCCCCGCTTTTTCCCGCATCGGGTTTGGAACCGGATGTGGGGTTGAGCGGACAGGTTCAGGCATAAAAACTCCCCGCAAGGCGCGTCGCCCTGGCGGGGATTTTTTTGCGGCCTGTTGCTGCTGCCCGTTAACGGGGCGTGCGGCGGGTTAGCTGGCTTACGTCACGCACAGCGCCGCGGGCCGCACT
The DNA here is from genome assembly GCF_001499675.1 of Acetobacter ghanensis. Classification (NCBI taxonomy): domain Bacteria; kingdom Pseudomonadati; phylum Pseudomonadota; class Alphaproteobacteria; order Acetobacterales; family Acetobacteraceae; genus Acetobacter; species Acetobacter ghanensis. Next base: position 168,403 of record NZ_LN609302.1, on the reverse strand, counting down.
GGTGGTCAGGGCCGCATAGGCCTTGAGCGCGTTGGACACCACACGGTCACGCTTGGGCTGCCATGCCTGATCGCCCAGATCATCCATCCGTGCCCGACGGTCGGACAGAACGCTGTCTGCCACAGCCACGGACAGGCGGCGGTTGGGAATGTCGATCTCGATCGTATCCCCTTCTTCCACCAGCCCGATCACGCCACCTTCGCCCGCTTCGGGGGAGATGTGGCCAATGGACAGGCCCGAGCTACCGCCAGAGAAGCGGCCATCGGTAATAAGCGCGCATTTTTCGGCCAGCCCTTTGGATTTGAGGTAACTGGTCGGGTACAGCATTTCCTGCATACCGGGGCCACCTTTGGGGCCTTCGTAGCGGATCAGCACCACATCGCCGGGGTTGATCTTGTCCCCCAGAATGGCGGCCACTGCGTCATCCTGACTTTCAAAGATACGGGCAGGGCCGGAGAATGTTTCCAGCCCGGCGGCAACACCTGCGGTTTTAACAATTGCGCCGTCTTCCGCCAGATTGCCGTACAGCACGCACAGCCCGCCATCCTGATTATAGGCATGTGCGCCATCGCGGATGGCCCCGTTGGTCTGGTCCGTATCCAGCGTTTTGTACGTGCTGGACTGCGAGAACGCGACCGTGGTGCGCACCCCGCCGGGGGAGGCGCTAAAGAAGTCCCGCGCTGCTGTCCGGCTTTCGGCTCCGGGGGCGCGGATGTCCCATTTATCCAGCGCTTCGGTCAGGTTGGCAGCGTGGACCATGTTCACGTCACGGTGCAGCAGGCCCAGCCGGTCCAGTTCACCCATAATGGCGGGAATACCGCCAGCACGATGCACGTCTTCCATATGCACGTCCGGGCGGGAGGGGGAGACCTTGCACAGATGCGGCACCTTGCGGGAGAGGCGGTCGATGTCCTTCATGGTAAAGGGCACTTCGCCTTCATGCGCTGCGGCCAGCAGATGCAGCACCGTGTTGGTGGACCCGCCCATGGCAATATCAACCGACATCGCGTTTTCAAACGCGGGCATGGTGGCAATGCTGCGCGGCAGGACCGAGGTATCACCCTGCTCGTAGTAGCGCCGGGCAAGGTCCACAATACGGTGGCCTGCTTCCACAAACAGGTTGCGGCGTGCGGCGTGGGTGGCCACAAGGCTGCCGTTGCCGGGCAGGGACAGGCCCAGTGCTTCGGTCAGGCAGTTCATGGAATTGGCGGTGAACATGCCCGAGCACGAGCCGCAGGTAGGGCAGGCGGAGCGTTCGATGGCAAGGGAGTCGGCCTCGCTCACACCCGGGCTTGCGGCGGCGACCATGGAGGTCACAAGGTCGGCGCGCTGTTCAATGTCATCCAGTGTGACGCGCCCGGCTTCCATGGGGCCGCCGGACACAAAAATGACCGGAATGTTCAGCCGCATGGAGGCCATGAGCATACCCGGCGTGATCTTGTCGCAGTTGCTGATGCACACAATGGCGTCCGCACAGTGGGCGTTCACCATGTATTCCACGGCATCGGCAATCAGCTCGCGCGAGGGCAGGCTGTACAGCATGCCGCCGTGGCCCATGGCAATGCCATCATCTACCGCAATGGTGTTGAACTCACGGCCAATGCCGCCTGCTTCGGCAATGGCATCGCAAACAAGCTGGCCCATATCCTTGAGGTGCACATGGCCGGGCACGAACTGGGTAAAGGAATTGGCGACGGCAATAATGGGCTTGCCAAAGTCGGAGTCTTTTACACCGGTTGCACGCCACAGGCTGCGGGCGCCTGCCATGTTGCGCCCGTGGGTGGTGGTGCGTGATCGGTAGCCGGCCATTATGGGGTCTCTCTGCTTCAATGCTGGGTCAATCAACAGGTGGTGGGGTATGCGCGGTGGTTCAACCGGCATGGGGGCGCACATTACGCCACATTGTGCTGGCTGTCAGGGCTGGATTATGCAGAAATCGTTTGGCAGGCTCCCTGTTGCCGGGGAGGCAGGTATGGGGTGCTGGTGCGTTACCCGCCGAGGTCCCTGATAACACTACAGTTTTGTGACAAAACTCTGTTTAATGGGACTTTCATGGGGTCTCTGTGTTGCAGGAGAGCACCGCGTTCAGTATTTCTCGCCCCATCCGGCTGATAGTTCGGAACGGAGAGCAGATGGAAATTCCCGCACGGCAGTCCCTGCCCGCGATGAAAAAAGCCCCTTCCCATCAGGGAGGGCAAAAGGGCGACCCCGCCTTCAGGCTTCTGGTTACGGCAACAGGTGTTGGCGTGCTGGTTGTTCTGGGCGCCATCATTGCCGTTATGGTGAGTGGTGGCTGGAAGGCGTTTGCAACCTTTGGCCCCGGCTTTCTGGTTTCCGCAGTGTGGAACCCGGTCACGCAACACTTTGGCGCGGCGGCACCTGTTTTTGGCACCGTCATAAGCAGTGCGCTCGCCCTGCTGGTGGCCGTGCCGCTGGCATTTGGCACAGCCTTCTGGCTGACGGCCCTTGCCCCGCCCGCCGCTGCCTCGGTTATTGGCATGGCCGTGCAGCTTCTGGCTGCTGTGCCGTCCATTATCTTTGGCATGTGGGGCTTTTTTGTGGTGGTGCCGGTGGTGGCGCATTACGTGCAGCCCGCCGCCCGCCAGTTTTTGGGGCATGTGCCCGGCCTGTCCGCCCTTGTGGCGGGGGCGCCGTTTGGCACGGGGCTGTTTACGGCCGCCCTTATTCTGGCGGTCATGATCACCCCCTCCATTACCGCCGTCATGCGCGATGTGTTCCTGTCCATGCCCGCCGTCCTGCGGGAGAGCGGTTACGGGCTAGGGGCAACACGGTGGGAGGTCATGCGCTACGTGGTGTTGCCGTGGTCCCGTCAGGGCGTTGTGGGTGGTATTGTGCTGGGCATGGGCCGCGCCATGGGTGAGACCATGGCCGTGACCTTTGTTATCGGGGATAGCAACCACATTGGCTGGTCGCTGTTTGCGCCGGCCAACACCATTGCCTCGCTGATCGCCCTCGAATTCCCCGAAAGCCCGGCAGGGAGCCTCAAGCTGGCGTCCCTCATGGCTCTGGGCGCCATTCTTATGGCCATCTCCTTTGTAACACTCTGGTTCTCCCGTTGGCTGCTGGCCCGTGGCGAACAGGCAGCAGGACGTTGAGGATGAAGGCAAACAATACCCTCATGCGGGCGGACCGCTCCGCCTCGCTGCTGTGGCGCCGCCATATGTGCGACAGGTTTGCCACGGTCATGAGCTGGCTGGGTATGCTCATTGTGGTGTGTATGCTCGGCTCCATCCTGTGGACCCTGTTCAAAAATGGTCTGGCGGGCATGAGCCTGCACCTGTTCACCATGTCCATGGCCGCGCCGGGGCAGCCCGGTGGTCTGGCCAACGCCATTATGGGCAGCATTATCCAGACCGGGCTTGCCATTCTTATCGGCGCACCGGCCGGGCTGATGACGGGCATCTATCTGGCGGAATACGGGGCGGGCAGCCGTATGGCGCGTACCGTGCGCTTTGTGTCCGATATGCTCCTGTCCGCGCCATCCATCCTGATCGGCCTGTTTATTTACATGATGCTGGTGGTGCCGTTTGGGCACTTCTCCGGTCTGTCGGGCGCTGTGGCACTGGCTATTCTGGCCATGCCCATTGTGGTCCGCACGACCGAGGACATGCTGCGCCTTGTGCCTGTTGCCATGCGTGAGGCAGGCATAGCGCTGGGCGCGCCCAAATGGCGGGTTATCCTGTTTATCTGCCTGCGGGCCGTGCGGGCGGGTATTATGACCGGCGTGCTGCTGGCTATTGCCCGCGTTGCGGGGGAGACCGCCCCCCTTCTGTTTACCTCGCTGGGCAATTCCGAATGGTCTTTGGACCTCGGGCGTCCCATGGCCAGCCTGCCCGTGGCTATCTACCAGTATGCCGGTTCCGCCTATCAGGACTGGATGCAGCAGGCCTGGACGGGTGCGCTGCTGGTTACGCTGGGTGTGCTTATTATTAATATTGTAGTGCGGGTTGGTACCCGCGGAGGACGGTCATGAGCGTAGAGGTTCCCGTGAAAACGACAGACATGACCCAGCCGTCAGACAGCGCGCCCACCAGCCGGGAGGCACACCCCGTGGCCATGCAGGTCCGGGATCTGAACTTCTATTACGGCACGTCCCACGCCCTGCACGATATTTCGCTCGACTTCCCCGAGCGGAGCGTTACGGGCATGATCGGCCCGTCTGGCTGTGGCAAGTCTACGCTGCTGCGTGTGCTCAACCGGATGTATGACCTGTACCCCGGCCAGCGCGCCACGGGTGAGGTTCTTTTTGACGGGCAGAATATTCTGCGCTCCGGGGTGGACCTTAACGTCCTGCGCTCGCGCATTGGCATGGTGTTTCAAAAACCCACGCCATTCCCCATGTCCATCTACGACAACATCGCCTTTGGCATCCGCCTGCACGAGCGTGTCTCCCGCTCCGAAATGGACGGACGGGTAGAAGACGCCCTGCGCCGTGTGGCCCTGTGGTCCGAGGTGCAGGACCGGCTCAGCGCGTCCGCTACCGCCCTGTCCGGCGGTCAGCAGCAGCGCCTGTGCATTGCCCGCACCATTGCCGTGCGCCCCGAAGTTATTCTGCTCGACGAACCCACAAGTGCGCTCGACCCGGTCTCCACCGCCCGGATCGAGGAACTGCTCGATGAGCTTAAAACCGAGTTCACCATTGCCATTGTGACGCACAACATGCAGCAGGCTGCGCGTTGTGCTGATCAGGTGGCGTTTTTCTATATGGGCCGCCTGATCGAAGTGGACAGCACCGCCCGTATGTTCACCACCCCGCGTGAACAGCAGACGCAGGACTACATTACAGGCCGCTTCGGCTAAAGCCTGAGCACAGGGCACGGAGGAAAGCGTTATGGGCAACGAACCAGCACATACCATTACCCGGTACGATCAGGAGCTTGACCGCCTGCGTGGCATTGTGGCGCGCATGGGCGGTCTGGTGGAGCGGCAGACGGCTCAGGCTATTGCCGCCGTGGTGAACCAGAATGAAGAAGCCGCTCTGGAACCCCCGGAGCTGGACCCCGAAGTGGACGCGCTGGAGCGCGAGGCCGAAATGCTGGCCATCCGCATTCTGGCTCTGCGTGCCCCCATGGCGGTGGACCTGCGCGTTATTGTGGCCGTGCTGAAGATGAGCGGCGACCTTGAGCGGATTGGGGATTACGCATCCTCCATCGCGCGCCGGGCGGCCAAGGTGGAGGTTCTGGACGGAGCCATCTCCTTTAGCGCCCTGCGCGCAATGGCCCGGCTGGTGCAGGAAAACCTGCATATGGCCGTGGAATCCATGGTGGAGAGCGATGCTGAACGCGCGCAGGAAGTCTGGAAGGCCGATACGGCAGTGGACGAACTGTACACCACCATGTTCCGCGAATTGGTGACGTATATGATGGAAGACCCCCGCAAGATCGGGCCGTGCATCCATCTGCTGTTCGTGGCCAAAAACCTTGAACGGATTGGCGACCACGCCACCAATATTGCCGAGCGCGTGTATTACGCTGTTACGGGTGAAATGCTGCCATCCGTGCGCCCTCGTGGTGGGGCCGCGCGGACCAACGTTGAACAGCCAGAGTAAAAAATACCAGCGTAAGTCTGTGCTGGCGCGCCGGTCTGGCTGGTGCGTCAGCCCGGTATTGCCCCCTTTGAGGGGGTCAGGCCTGCGGCGTAAACGTGCGGCGTAGGCCTTCGGGCAGCCCTATGGGGGTTATGCCCAGAGTGGCCTGCATGGGGCCAATATCAAAATTCTTGTTTTCCAACAGGCGGCGGATTTCGTCTTTGCCAATGCGGGGGAGCCCCGGCACGTGGGCAAAAACCTGTGCAAACGGCATGAGCAGCCACGCGGGCAGGCGGACGGTGGGCCGGGGCGCAGCCCTGCGGCTTGGGCCACCATGCGGGTAAACTGCCAGTAGGGCACGGCATCCCGCCCCGCAATAATCAGGCTGTGCGGGCCATCCCACGGTATGTTTAGCGCGGCCAGAATGGAGGCCGTTACATCCCCCTGCCATATGGGCTGCACCAGCGCGCGCCCGCCATCGGGGAGTGGGGCGAGTGGCAGGTAGCGCAGCAGCGCGGCCAGCCGCTGCACGTTGTTCTCCCCCTGTGCGCCGTAAATCATGGTGGGGTGCAGAATAACGCCCTTACGGCCAGAAGCCAGCAAAGCCCGTTCCCCCAGAAGCACGCCATTGCCGTGGGCATCTGGCCAGCGGGTAAACCTGCGGGTGCTGCCAAGGCACACCAGTTGCGCGGTAGGGGGCGCTGCTGCCAGCAGGGCGGGAATGTTGCGTGCGTGGGCTGTGCAGACAATGTGCGTTGCATCGGCCAGCGCGGTGCGTAGGGGGGCAGTCGGGCCGCTTAGGTCCGCAATACGCGGGCTGTCCATGCCGGTGGCTTTGGCCGGGTTGCGTATAATGGGCACAACCCGTGTGCCCTGTGCCGCCAGTGCATGGCATACAGCCCGCCCGGACCGGCCCGATGCGCCAAGAACATGTACGGTCAATGGAGCGGCCAAAAGTCGGGGCATGGGGCTGTGGGCTGCAAGCCGCGTTGGGTGGGGTTAATGGGTCTGGACGGACAGGCCGAGCTTTTGTGCCAGTTCAGGCATGGCGGCAAGGTTGCCCAGCGTGGCTACCACCATCATTAACGGCATGGGTTGGGTGGGTTTGATGCCAATGCTCAGGGACTGTTTGCCGGGGTTGCCCAGCCAGTGGAAGAAGCTGGCGTAAGCCGGGTTCTGTGCCGTGGCGGACTGTGCCTGCACATAGCCCAGAAAGGCCTGCGGCGGCAGGCCACGTGCGGTGGCAATGGCGTTGAGCGCCTTGGGCACCAGCCCGTGGTCAATATAGTTCATGGTCATGGAGATGACCTGCATGTCCGTATTGCCATCGGTCAGCATGGAGGCGGAGGATGCCTGCCCGAACTCACCATTTATGTGCAGACGCCCCATGTTTGCGGAGTCGATGCTAAAGGTCTCCACATGCAGCGCGCCGGTTTTAAGGGTGAATGTGTTGTTCAGCACCACATTGCCCTGAAAACGGTCATACCCGAGGGAGGGCATCCAGCCCATGTTGGGGACATCGGGGTACAGTTCCAGTCCCTGTATGCTGGAGACTTCCTGCTCGTTGGTGTCCGTACGGTTGGCGTGGGAGAGAACACGCTTGGCCCGCATGAGCGGGGAGGTGCCGTCTATGCTCAGCTTGTCTATGCTAATGTCCCGCGTGGTGGTGCGGGTTGTATAGGGCGCCCCGGTGGACAGGGTTTTATACAAATCGGCCAGCGCCACGCCATCGACAACAACGGATTCGGCCTTGATGTGCCGGGGTGGAGAAACATCGGTTGAGAGCTGCACATTCCGCGCCTGAAGGTGCGATGTTTCGTTCGCGCCAAAATTGTCCATGCTCGCCGTATCGGCTGACAGGTCGGATTGCAGGCTGCTGACAAACCCGTGCAGGCCGGTTGCCTGTGCGTGGTCTATGCTCAGGGTCTGTACGCCGGGGGTGTTCGGGTCTTCCGCCTTGGTGGGCAGGGCCAGCCCGTCCATTTCCACGCTTTTAAGGTGCAGGCTGCCTGCGGGGTCGGCGAGCTGGAAGTTGTGGAACGTCAGGTGGTGAATCCGGGTTACGTCGGAGTCCTGCGTGTCGGGCTTGGTCAGCTCCGCCTCATCCGCCGTAATGGTTTCCGGCCCTTGGCGGAAAACCAGCCCGTCAAACCGCACGCTGCGGCCCAGCAGGCCGGGCTTTGCACGCGTATAGGTAAAGGAGACATCCGGCCCCAGCGCCTGCTGGAACCGCTCAATCCCTTTATCAAGCATGACATGTTCCGCGTGGCGGGCACCAAACCAGGCGATACCGCCAAGAATGGCAATGCCAGAGACCGTGACAAGAACGTTCTTCTTCACCCGTTGGAAATCCTGCTGTTTGCACCACTAACTTTAGCTTTAGTGCATGAGGAGGAGGGGGGCAAGCGGCAGGACGGTAACATGTTACCTAGAGAAAACTGCCTGAAAATACGGTCATTAACTGCAATACTACTTGACGCCTTGTGCCGCACCCATCATAACGCGCCATCAATACGTAACTGTTCTCATATGGAATCAGTGTCATGAAGACCACCCTCTCGCTGAAGCCCGCGGAGGTGACGAAGAACTGGATCCTGATCGATGCCGAAGGTCTCGCTCTGGGTCGTCTCGCCACCATCATCGCTACGCGCCTGCGCGGCAAGCATAAGCCTCAGTACACCCCGCATGTTGACTGCGGTGACCACGTTGTTGTCATCAACGCCGAAAAAGTGGCGCTGACCGGCAACAAGGCGGACCAGAAGCTTTTTCATTACCACACCGGTTATGCAGGCGGGATCAAGACCCGCACGGTCACGCAGCGCCTGACCGGCAAGCACCCCGGTCATCTGGTGGAAAAAGCCGTGGAACGCATGATTACGCGTGGTCCGCTCCAGCGTGAGCAGATGCGCAACCTGCATGTGTATGCTGGCTCTGAACACCCCCACGGTGGTCAGACCCCCGAGGTGCTTGATGTTGCGGCAATGAACCGCAAGAACGTCGTTAACGCTCAGAAGGGCTGAGGACAATGTCTGAAACTCAGGAACGTACAGGCACGCTGGCCGATCTGAAGTCCGTAGCACCGGTTCTGGCCGATTCTGCTCCGGTTTACGAAGCCAAGCGTGACGCACAGGGTCGCTCCTACGCCACCGGCCGCCGTAAGGACGCCGTGGCTCGCGTATGGATCAAGCCGGGTAAAGGTGAAGTCACCGTTAACGGCCGTCCGGTTGTTCAGTACTTCGCACGCCCCGTGCTGCGTATGCTGCTCACCCAGCCCTTCCTCGTGTCCGACCGCTACAACCAGTTTGATGTGGTCTGCACCGTAACTGGTGGTGGTCTGTCTGGTCAGGCTGGTGCGGTTCGTCACGGTATCAGCCGTGCGCTGACCCACTACGAACCGGAACTGCGCAGCATCCTTAAGGCTGCTGGCTTCCTGACCCGCGATTCGCGTCAGGTTGAACGTAAGAAATACGGCCGCGCCAAGGCCCGTCGTTCCTTCCAGTTCAGCAAGCGCTGATCTGGCCGGAACAACGGTTTTCCGTTCGGCAAACGGGCGGGGGGACTCAGGTCCTCCCGCCCGTTTTGCGTTTGGGGCTGGTTATGGGCGGGGCTGGTAGCCCCGCCGGGTCTTCTGGCCCGCTCAGGGGGCCAGAAAGGTGCGGACATCACGCGCAAGGGCGGCGCGGCTGTCTGCCCGCGTATAAAGCATGTGCCCACCGGGATAGACATGCAGGCCAATACGGCTGCGCCCGACCGGAATATGCTCCGCCACCCAGCGGGAGGATGCGTAAGGGCACACCAGATCGTAAGCACCGTTGGCAATGAACACCCGCAATGTGGGGTTAAGGGCCAGCAGGCGGCGTAGGGTGGGAATGGGGCGCACTATGGGGGCGTTGGTATCGCGGTAGTCCCATGCCTGACTAATGGCGTAGTTGAGCAGGTTGTAGCTCAGGTCCGTCTGGTAGCGTAGCTCCGTTGCTGCGTAATGTTCAAAGGCGCTGCCATAGGCGTGGCCAAACCCGTCCAGCGTGGGTTCGGGGCTTTCCGAATTGTCCACACCTTCGGGGAAGGGGTCGGCAATGGAGAGCGTGGCGTCATACAGCGAATACAGGCGGCCATCGCGGCTGCGGATGTCGTGCGCTTCTGGCCGGGGCATACCGCGCTGCTTGGCAATAATATCCTGCTCAATGCCGGTATGGTTGGCGATGGCCTCATAAAAATCATCTGCAGCATCCCCTGTGGGGGGCGTGCTTGCCAGTGTGCTTAAATATGGCCCAACGGCATACTGGTAGGCTTTGTCCAGATGTTGGGTCGTGTTTTCGGGCGTCAGCTTGTGCTGGAGCGCCAGATTGGCGGCTTCAAGCGTGGGCAGCACAAAGGCTTCTGCCAGAATGTCATTTTCCGTATCCAGCAGGGTCATATCCAGTGCTGGAGAGATCATGACAATGCCGTTGAGCAGAATATGCTGGTCCTCGGCGAGTGAGTTGGCCACTTCTATGGCGCGCAGGCCGCCATAGCTCTCGCCCGCAAGGTAGCGTGGGGAGGTCAGGCGTTTGTTGGTGTTGGCCCAGAGCTGAATGGCCTTGGCAAAGGTTTTGGCATCCTGCCGTACGCCATAAAACTGCTTGTCCGCCTGCTTGGGGTCCGTGGGGACTGACCAGCCTGTTCCGGGGGCATCCAAAAAGACCAGATCGGCCGCTGCCAGCCAGCTTTCGGGGTTGGGTTTGATCTGGGCGTTAGCGCCATCCGCCGGGTTGCCTGTGGGAAAATCCAGCATGACCGGGCCAGCCGCGCCAAGGTGTAGGTAAGCGGTGCCAGCCCCCGGACCACCATTAAAAAAATAGACAACCGGGCGGTGCGTGGGGTCCGCTCCATCACGCGTATAGGCGGTATAGAACATGCGGGCCGTGGGTTTGCCTGCATCGTCCCGCAGGGTGAGCGTGCCTGCGGTTGCGGTGTAGGTCATTTTTTGCCCACCAAAGGTGCCGTTGTGGTGGGTTACGGAATCCTTGGGGAGCAGGGCGGCCGTATCATGGAACGTATCGGTCCCATCGGGGGCCTTCTGGGCTGCACTGGTTTCGGTGTTCGTAGGGGCAGGGGGTGTGGCTGCCAGTGCGGAGGTGGACAGGCACAGCGCCAAGCCAAGGGGCAGACCGGCCCACAGGGCGGTGCGTGCGGGTTTATGGTGGGGCTGGTCTGGGCGTGTCATCAAGGTCTGGTTTTCCTTTGCCGCATCTTTTTGGCTAGAGACATGCTGCGTGTGCAAACGTGTTCCTGCAAGGGTGGGGTGGACTATTTTCTGCCTCAATCGCATGTCTTACACAGTGCTAATGTTCGCGCATTGAGGGCGTCGGACATAGGAAAGGAATATTTATGCTGTCTCTTCGGAAAATTGCGTTCCTCGGTCTGCCGCTTGTTGCGCTTGCGGGCGCGGCCTCTGTGGCCCATGCCGACCCGTGCCTGTCCCTGACTGGCTGCATCCAGCAGGATGCCAAAAGCCAGCTGGATTCGGCCAAAGACTCGGTCAAGAACACGGGTAGCCAGTTTACCTCCGGTATTCGGGATCAGGCAAAGCAGCGTTGGAATAATGCGACTGAAGCCGAACGTGAAAAACTGTTGGCCAAAGGTGGCGCCCTGACCAGCACCGGCGCCAATGCTACGGAAAAACTGAACAACGCGGAACAGAGCGTAAAAGACCGTTGGAACAACGCCAGCGCGTCCGAACGCCAGAAAATTCTTGCCCAGCGTGACAAGCTGACCAATGCGACCAATGGTGTCAGCAATGCGGAAAAGAACGTGAAGGACCGTTGGAACAACGCGTCTGAAAGCACCAAGAACGCATGGAAAAGCAAGCGCGACAGCCTGAAGTCTGACGTGAACAACGCGACCTCCCTGCCTTCTCTGCCGTCTTTGTAAAAGGTGGTGTTCCCACGGGCTTTCTCAGGCCCGTGGGAACAAAAAAAGGCTGCTCCCGGCAAAAGGAGCAGCCTTTTTTTTGTATCTGCCGCCCTGATCAGAGGGCGGTAGGCGGTTTTTTATTTCCGCTTGCGGGAGGACGCCCCGGTTTTGGAGGGCGGGCCTTTGCGGTCAAAATTGCCACGCCCTTTGGGGGGACCACGGCGTTCGCCAAACGGGCGGCCACCACCACCAGCACCCGGCGGACCTTTGCGCGGAGCGGTTGTGGGTTCAACGGTCATTTCATCCGCATCAGCTGCAGCGGCGCAGGCGGCAAAGCGTTCGGCCTTATCCTGTGCAATTTCAACCAGCGTATGGTCGTTGGAAATGCGGATTGCGCCAATATCCTGCTTTTTAATGCCACCCAGACGGCACAGTACCGGTACCAGCCATTTGGGGTCAGCCCGGTCTGCCCGACCGACGGAAAGGCGGAACCAGCTGCCGTTCATGTCGGGTGCGCGTTCACGCGGTTCACGCGGGGGGGCGTTTTCGTCCCGCGGGCCACGGGTGCGGGTGGCATCGGGCGTAATAACGCGCAGGTGGGCCGGTTCGGGCAGGCTTTTGCGCCACAGGCCAACAAGGGCGGTGGCAAGCTGTTCAGGCGTATGTTCGGCCACCAGACGGGCGGTCAGAGCCTGAATATTCTCGTTTTCCGAAGGGGGGAGCGAGAGGAAGTGCGCGCCCAGCAGGCGTTCTGCATCGGCCTCGGCAATAGCCTGCGGGGTGGGGGCGCCACTCCATTCGGCCGTAACCTTGGCAGCCTGCAACAGGCGTTCGGCCAGACGGCGGCGTGAGGGCGGAACCAGCAGAACGCAGGTGCCCTTTTTGCCCGCACGGCCCGTACGGCCCGAGCGGTGCAGCAGGGTGGCCGGGTTGGACGGCAGGCTGGCGTGGATAACCAGCCCGAGGTCTGGAATATCAATGCCGCGTGCCGCCACGTCGGTTGCCACGCAAACGCGGGCCTGCCCATGGCGCAGGCTTTCAATGGCGCGGGTGCGCTCGTTCTGGCCCAGATCGCCCGAAATGGCGACAGAGGCAAAACCGCGTTCGGTCAGGATGCTCTGGAGCTGACGCACCGCTTCACGCGTGTGGCAGAACACAATGGCGGAGGGGGATTCAATAAGGCGCAGCACGTTGACCACGGCGCGGGCCATATCACCCTGATCAACCAGAATGCCACGGTAGGTAATGTCGGCATGGGGGGTGTTGGTGCCCACCGTGTCCACACGCAGGGCATCGTGCTGGTAGCGTTTGGCAAGACCTGCAATCTCACGCGCAATGGTGGCGGAGAACAGCAGGGTACGGCGGTCCTTGGGGGTGGCGTCCAGCAGGGTTTCCAGCTCATCGCGGAAGCCGAGGTCCAGCATTTCGTCCGCTTCATCCAGCACGGCGGCTTTCAGGTGCGACAGGTCGAGGTTGCCACGCTTGAGGTGGTCGCACAGGCGGCCCGGTGTGCCCACAACAATGTGGCAGCCAGCGGACAGGGCGCGTGCTTCCTTGCGGGGTTCCATACCACCAACGCAGGATACAATGCGTGCGCCGGTCTGGGCGTACAGCCATTCCAGTTCGCTGCGGACCTGTAGGGCCAGCTCACGGGTGGGGGCAATGACCAGCGCCAGCGGGGCGCCAGCAGGCGGGCAACGGCCGGAATCGTTCAGCAGTGTATCAGCAAGGGAAAGGCCGAAGGCAACCGTCTTGCCCGACCCTGTGCGGGCGGAAACAAGCAGGTCGCGGCCTTTGGCGTCATCGGCCAGAATCGCGGCCTGAACGGAAGTTGGAGCTTCAAACCCGCGCGCGGCCAGAGCTTGGGCGAGCGGTGCAGGAGCATTTTGAAAAGGCATATAAAGAGGTCCAGACAAACAGGCATGAAAGAGGGGGAATAAAGCGTCCTGTCCGGAAAGACCTCTCTCTTTTGTGCCGGGGCTAAGTGCTGCGACCCGCAACACCCCGGCAACGTGTAAAAGACATCCTTACTGGAAGGGTAGGTAACGGAAATCCATAAAGAGTTCGCTCAGGCTGGTGTCTGGCGCGCCACCGTTGCCGTCCCACGCATGAATGCGGGAATAGGCAAGCTGCACGCCAGCTTCCACCGTGCCATAACGGCCTTTAAGGAAGCGATACCACGCTCCGACTGTGGCTTCCATAACACTATGGATGTTACTGCCAGCGGCACAATTACTACTCAGCTCGGTATAGCATCCCGCGTTGTTGTAAGCGGGGTTGCCGTAACCATAGGCATTGCCACCTTCCGAGAAGTAGCTGCGACCAGCCTGTTGGTAGCCAAAATACCCATACACGTCAATGAGCGGGTTGGGGTGAGCGATAATTCCGGCTGTTCCCTGTACGGAAAAGAGAGGTGAGGGCGCGCCGTTGGACTTGAGCGTGGCGTCAGGCAGCATAACAGACCCGTAGCGGCCAATACCGTAGCCCGCCAGCCCGGCCAGACGCACTTCCACCTTGTGCGGAATAACCGGCAGAATCATGGAGCCGCCGCCACCACCACCCACGGCGGTATGGTTTTTGCCCGTCCCAAGGGTGGAAACACGGTCATGCGGGAAGTGGAGAATCCCCTCCACTTCGTAATGGCCCCAGTGCGGGTCCCACGCAATTTTGCCAATCACATCGGGTGCGATCTCGTTGGGGAACAGGGCGTTGTTAGTCAGCCCTGTGCCATCGGACCCCACGGTAACCGTTTGCCCGCCGGGCATAATAACCTGCCCGTCCGAAGACCCGGCGCTAAACCCGTTGGTGCTGTACAGCGTTGCCGAGTTCTCAATAGATAAGCCGGTCCACAGGCGGTGGTTCAGGAAGTCTTTGACAAAGCGGAACTGGAGTTGCCGCGCCCATGTCTGCCCGGCCAGCATGGAGGATTCAATGGTTTCAGGCAGGCTTTCCTGTCGGGGGATAATCCCTACACGGCCGGGAGTGAGCATACTCCACGCCTGCCCGGCCAGAAAGTGGAAGTTCTCTTTGCTGTTGTCATACGCAAGGTAGGCCTGCCGCAGGCGGAAGGCGTAGCTGTTGCTCTCATACGCATCGGTGGTGCCAGCCCCGGCGCCAAAGTCCATTTCGAACACGCCGGAAATGGTGGAGTAGTGGTCTATGTTCCCACGCGCCATAAGCGAAAGGCGGCTGTAGCGTGCGCTGCCTTCAAAATTGTCGGTATGGTAGCGGGGTTCGTTTTTGAAGGGCGTTGCCTGCCAGAAGTTGAAGGTACCGCTGGCGGTGTGGCGGTTGGACTCCACGGCCGAGGCATCAATAAACCCACCCAGAATAAGGGTGACAGGCCCCATGTGGAACACACCGTGGTCACCCAGCGCACCGGCGGCCTGCGCGCCCGCCGTCTCACGCGAGTGGGGGCCAACGCCGTTTTCCGCCAGGCGGGAGATCACGTCTTCCGCGCGGTGGCCAACAACGGATTCCACGGTGGGCGTGTCTTCCGCGCCACTAAAAACCGGCTGCGCATCTGGCCCAATGGCATGGAGGTGCCCGCTGGTGGCCGGGCGGTGGGCTGCTGCGGCCTCATCTCCCCGGTCGGCGGAGGCTACGGCAATGCCCGCTTCATGGTCGGCTGCGTCCAGATTGGCAACCTGATGGGCGGCCAGACCATGATGTGCTGCCGAGCTCCCCACATGGGCAACAGTGCGGTGGGCCGCAATCTGCTTTTGCACGCTTACAAGCGCTTTTTGCAACGCGCGCTGTTCGGATTGAATGCGTGAGATCTGCTGTTCCAGCGCATCAAGTGCAGCATCGTCTCCTGCGGCCATGGCTGGCGTGCCAAGGCACAACAGCAGCGGGCCGGAGGCCAGCATAGTGCCCATACACAGGCTGGCTTTCATGCAGTGCGCCCAAGAGGCGTGCAGGGACTTAAAGATGCGCATGCTCTCTTCATTTTCTGGAAGTGGAACGCGGGAACTTATTTTGATCAGAACCATTTTAGCCCCCCTTTAGTAAAGAGAGCCGGGCTTAAAAAATAATTTCAGAACAAAGGGGCTTCCCGCTAAAGAAGGCGCAATAGAGTCTAAAAAACAGAGCATCAGGCAAAGGAACTCTTCATGGCCAGAATGATCCACAGCATGTTGCGCGTGCTGGATGAGCAGAAATCCCTCGCATTTTATGCCAGTACACTGGGCCTTGCCCCGGTTGGGCGCTTTGAGTTTGACAGCTTTACACTGGTGTATCTGGCGAATGATGAGCAGAGCTTTGAGCTGGAGCTGACCATCAACCACGGGCGGACGGAACCCTACGCACTGGGGGACGGGTACGGCCATCTGGCGGTTTCGGTAGCGGATGTTGTGGCCGAACATGCACGGATGCAGGCGGCTGGCCACCCGGTTACGCCGGTCAAGACCATGCAGCACGGCAACACGGTGGTCGGGCAGTTCTTCTTCCTGACCGACCCGGACGGCTACAAGATTGAAGTGCTGCAACGCGGCGCACCCGGACGTTTTCTGTAACAGACAGATCGGGACACGAAGGCGCCAGTCATGCTACTGCCATACGGGCCATTGGCGCGGCCGCCCGTAAGGGTGGGGCATGGCATCCCGGTCTGAATTGGCATATAAGGCGCGCAATGCTGACCTCTTTCCACAAAATGCACGGTCTGGGGAATGACTTTGTCATCCTGGACGAGCGGGCAGGCCACCTGCCGCTAACCCCGGTCCGCATTGCCGCTCTGGCGCACCGCCGCCGGGGTATTGGCTGCGACCAGCTTGTAACCCTGCGCCCCGCTTGTGCGGAGGGCGCGGATGTGTTCGTGCGCTTTTTCAACCCCGATGGGTCGGAGGCAGGGGCCTGCGGCAATGCCTCGCGCTGTGTGGCGGACCTTGTGTGGCGGCAGACGGGCAACGCCACGCCCGTGTTGCAAACCCGCGCGGGCCTGCTGCCAACCCGTAGGGAACCGGACGGGCTGGTTACGGTGGATATGGGTGAACCCCGTACAGACTGGCAGGACGTGCCGCTGGCCAAGCCGGTGGATACGCTGCACCTACCTTTGCCGGGGGACCCGGCGGCAGCCTCTATGGGGAACCCGCACGCCACGTTTTTTGTGCCGGACTTTGCTCTGCTTGCGCAGGGGGATGCGCTGGAGCATGACCCCATTTTTCCCGACCGGGCCAATATCGGCTTTGCGCGCATGGACGCCCCCGACCGTATGCGCCTGAAGGTGCATGAGCGTGGCGCGGGTGTAACCGAGGCATGTGGCTCGGGGGCCTGTGCCGCCGTGGTCAACGCCGTGCGGCGTGGTCTTGCCGCGCGGACCTGCACCGTGGAGTTGGATGGAGGCACCCTGCGTATTGCATGGTCGGCCCAGACCAACCATGTGCTCATGACCGGCTCTGCCACCACTGCGTTTGAAGGAACGGTCGATCTGGCCGCCTACCCATCATGACCACCCGCCCCGAAATTCTGACCTTCGGCTGCCGCCTGAACACGTGGGAGAGCGAGGTCATGCGTGACCACGCGCAGGGTCTGGGCAATGTAATTATTGTGAACACCTGCGCAGTTACGGGGGAGGCGGAGCGGCAGGCCCGGCAGGCCATCCGCCGTGCACACCGTGAAAACCCCGATGCCCGCATTGTGGTGACGGGCTGCGCCGCCCAGATTCACCCAGAGAACTGGGCCACCTTGCCCGGCGTGTCCCGCGTGTTGGGGAATGAGGAAAAGCTGAAGGCCGAAAGCTGGTCCCCCGCAGCACTGGCCGAGCCTGTGGCCGTGTCCGACATTATGGCCGCCAAGGAAACCGCTGCCCATCTGGTCACCGAATTTGCAGGCCGTACCCGTGCGTTTGTGCAGGTGCAGCAGGGGTGTGACCACCGCTGCACCTTCTGCATCATTCCGTTCGGGCGCGGGCCGTCCCGCTCCGTGCCAGTTGGTGCGGTGGTGGAGCAGGTGCGCGCGCTGGTGCAGTCAGGCTACCGCGAGGTGGTGCTGACCGGGGTGGACATGACCTCATGGGGGGCAGACCTGCCGGGCAAGCCGGTGCTGGGGCAGTTGTGCCGCCGCGTGTTGCGGCTGGTGCCGGAGCTGGAACGGCTGCGCCTGTCCTCGGTCGATCCGGTGGAGATTGATGAGGACATCTGGCAACTGCTGGAGACCGAACCCCGGTTCATGCCTTACCTTCACCTCTCGTTGCAGGCGGGGTCGGACCTTATTCTCAAGCGAATGAAGCGTCGCCATCTGGTGGAGGACGCCGCCCATGTTGTGGCGCGGGCCAGAAGCCTGCGGCCGGATATTGGCATTGGCGCGGATATTATTGCCGGCTTTCCCACCGAGGATGATGCGCTGTTCGAGCAGACACGCAGCTTTTTAGCCGACATGGCGCTGCCATACCTGCATGTTTTTCCCTATAGCGAGCGGCCGGGCACACCAGCGGCGCGGATGCGTGCCGTGCCAGTGCCCCAGCGCAAGGCGCGCGCGGCCAGCCTGCGGGCGGTGGGGGCCGCCTCCGCCGCGCGGTATTATGCCAGCCTGCTGGGCCAGCCCCAGCGTGTGCTGATGGAAACCCCCACAACAGGACATAGCGAGCAGTTTGCACCAGTACGCCTGACCGGGGCCGAGGCCACGGTGGGCGAAATCCTCTCCCTTCTGCCGGTCGCGGTGGAAGAGGGCGGGCTGGTGGCGGAAAGGATCTAGAATGGCGCTTGGTTTTTTCTCCCGTCTCAAGCAGGGGCTTTCCCGTTCCACCCAAAAGCTGGGGGGGGGGCTGACCGGCATGTTCACCCGGCGCAAGCTGGATGATGAGGCGCTGGAGGAGCTGGAGGACCTGCTGATTACGGCGGACCTTGGCCCCGGCGTTGCGGAAAAGGTGATTGAGAATTTTCGGTCCAGCCGGTTTGGCACCGAGGTGACGGATGAGGAAATTCGGCTGGCTTTGGCCGAAGAGATTGCCCGAATCCTGGAGCCGGTGGCCGTACCGTTTACGCCGGACCCCACGCACAAACCGCATGTGGTGCTGGTTGTGGGCGTGAATGGGGTGGGTAAAACCACAACCATAGGCAAAATGGCCCGCTTTTATTCCGAGCAGGGCAGCAAGGTCATGATGGTGGCGGGGGATACGTTCCGCGCCGCTGCCGTGGAGCAGCTGCAAATATGGGGTGAGCGTACGGGTTGCCCGGTCATTGCCGGTCCGCCGGGGGCGGATGCCGCAGGCCTTGCGTACGAGGCGCTCAAGCGTGGCAAGGCGGAAGGGGCGGACCTTCTGTTTGTGGATACGGCAGGCCGCCTGCACAACAAGTCAGCTCTTATGGAGGAGCTGGCCAAAATTATCCGTGTCATGCGCAAGTTTGATGAAACGGCCCCCCACTCGGTTCTGCTGGTGCTGGATGCCACAACCGGGCAGAATGCCGTGGAGCAGGTGCGTGTTTTTCGCGAACTTGTGAATGTGAGCGGGCTGGTTGTGACCAAACTGGACGGTTCGGCCCGTGGCGGCATTGTGGTGGCGCTGGCCGATGGTTTTGGTCTGCCGGTCCATGCTGTGGGCGTGGGCGAACAGGCCGAGGATCTGCGGCCTTTTTCCGCCATGGACTACGCGCGCGGGCTGGTTGGACTGCCCGGAACAGAGTGATTAACGGGGTGGCGCAAATGCTGCGGAGCAATATTTTGGTCCTTAAGCCTGCTAAGGTTTCTTGACAGGATATGACAGCCCCGTTAGCAAGCGCCTGCACCCCCTTGGGAGGTGCGAGGTATGCGTGAGGAAAAAGACGATTCCTTCAACGCCAGATTGAAGTCGGCAGAACGCCGTTACGGTCTGGCAAAGGAGGAGAAGCCACCCGTTGATGCGGGCGCGGAGGCCGACAGGTCACTCGCAGCATTGGCGTTCAGAGCCGGGACAGAAATGCTCGCCGGGCTGATTGTGGGGGTTTCCGTAGGGTGGGGGCTGGATCACTGGCTCCATACCAGAGCGTTGTTTCTCGTCATCTTCGCCCTTTTAGGCGGGAGCGCCGGAGTGCTGAATGTTTGGCGTCTGGTCAGGACGATGGACGTAAAGTAAGAAGCTGAAGCCCGAATGGTCGATTCGGGGCAAGGTCTAGGAGAGCGGTTGTGGCGGGCGGTTCCAGCATTAACGTACTTGAACAGTTTGAGCTTCACCCCGTTCTTGGTGGGCTGGGCGAAGCGCTGCGCTTTAGCCAGTCTCCACTGTACATGATCGCGGCTGTCTGCCTTGTTCTGGCCTTCCTGTATTTTGGTATGCGCCCGGCTGCTGTTGTGCCTGGTCGCCTGCAGGCCGCTGCCGAAGTCTGCTACGAATTCATTCATAACATGGCCGTGGATACGATCGGGCCGGAAGGTGCTGCCTTCTTCCCGTTCATTTTCACCCTGTTCTTCTTCATTCTGGCGGGGAACTACATCGGGCTGCTGCCGTTCTCCTTCACCTTCACCAGCCATATTGCCGTTACCTTCGCCATGGCGTTCATGGTGTTCGTGCTGACGGTTGTGGTTTCGCTCAAGGTGCAGGGGCTGCGTTTCTTTGCGCACTTCATGCCGGATGGCGCCAGCCCGTTTCTGGCGCCCCTGCTGATCCCGATCGAGATTCTCTCGTTCCTCTCCCGCCCCGTGAGCCTGTCTATTCGACTGTTCGCCAACATGGTGGCCGGACACGTCATGTTCGATATTTTCGCAAGCTTTGTTGTCATGCTCGCCGGTTTTGGCGTAGTGGGCGACGTGTTTGCGATCGGGCCCATCGCCATTAACGTGGCGCTTATGGCTCTTGAGTTGCTTGTTGGGGTTTTGCAGGCCTATGTGTTTGCAATCCTGACGTGCATCTACCTGCGGGAGGCCGTGGCTCACTGAGCTGCTTTGCCCGTTTCGTTTGAAACTGTCTTGAAACAAGGAAGTGACTGATATGGACATCGCTGCAGCCCGGGAAATCGGTGCAGGTATCGCCGTTATCGCCCTCGCCGGCGTTGGTATCGGCCTCGGCAACATCTTCTCCACGCTGGTCAGCAGCATCGCTCGCAACCCGGCGGCTCGTCCGCACGTGTTCGGTCTGGGCATGCTCGGCTTCGCGCTGACAGAAGCTATCGCCCTGTTCGCGCTGCTGATCGCATTCCTGATCCTCTTCGTCTGAGATCGGGAAAACAAGAGGAGACATTCCTGTGGGTGTGATTACGAAGACAGTTCGTGCCGGACTGCTTGCAACGGTTTGCGGCGTTTCTTTGCTGGCCGTTTCGGCACCTGGTGCATACGCCACGGGAATGCCTCAGCTTGACTTTGCCAACCCACTTGTGACCGGTCAGGTCATGTGGGGGGCAGTTATTTTCTTCGTCTTCTATCTTGTTCTCAGCAAGGCCATGCTGCCGGGTGTTGCCCGCGTTCTGCATGACCGTAGCCAGCGTATTACAGGTGACCTTGAGGTCGCCCGGTCCGCTAAACAAGATGCTGACAAAGCCGTAGCCGAACTCCAGCAGGCCCGCAAAGATGCCATGGCAGAAGCCCAGGCGCATCTTCAGAAGGTTCTGGACGAGGAACACCGTGCGGCAGACCAGCAGATGCAGGAAATCAACGCACGTCTGGCTTCCGAAATTGCGGATGCCGAAAAGAATGTTGCGGCAGAAAAAGCGCGGGCCTTGAGCGCGCTTAAAGAAATTGCGGCGGATACCACTCAGGCGCTGGTCCAGCGGCTGACGGGTGTTGCGCCAGACGCCCAGCTTGTCGCCCGGAATGTTGAGAGCGCTTCTGCGCACCGCAGCATCTGATCCGTTCTCAGGGGAATTTTGGTCATGACTGACATTTTTCATGTAGCGGGTTTCTGGGTCGCTGTATCGTTTGTTCTGTTCTTTGTTCTGGCCGGTAAAAAGTTGTGGACGCCCATCGCGTCCATTCTGGATAACCGTGCCAACCTGATCCGTGAAGAACTGGACGAAGCAGCCCGCCTGCGGCGCGAAGCCGAGCAGATGCTGGAAGACGCCACGCGTGAGCGTGAGCAGGCTCTGGCGGAAGCCAAGTCTCTGGTCGAGCAGTCCCGCATTAAGGCCGATGAAATGGCCAAGCAGGCCCGTGCAGAAGCCGAGGCCGCCGTCCGCCGCCACGAGCAGATGGCACGTGACCGGATTGCCGCTGTTGAGCGTGCCGCCGTTAAGGAAGTACGCCTGCTGGCTATTGATGTTGCAGTCAACGCTGCACAGGGCATCATTCCCCAGACCATTGATGAGCAGAAGGCTTCCGCACTGGTTGATCAGGCACTGGCAGACCTGCCCGCCGCGTTCTCCCGTCAGGCAGCTTAAGCCCATTTCCCTTCAGGGTTCATACGTATGACACACACGGTGCAAACCTCTGTGTCGCAGGCAAACGATGTTCAGCCCATGCTGAGCATCGTTATTGCTGTTTTGGACGAGCAGGATAACCTGCCACAGGTCTGCCGCGAACTGGCGGAAGCCTGCCAGAGCCTGCCACCGTCCGAAGTTGTTTTTGTCAATGACGGCAGCCGAGACAATACGGTGGCGGTGCTACGCCAGTTAAGGCGTGAATGCCTGCCTAACCTGCGCATTCTCTCGCATGACCGGTGCTGCGGTAAGTCCGCGGGTCTACGGACTGGCATTACAGCAGCCAAGGGCCAGTGGATCGCCACGATTGATGGGGATGGGCAGGACGACCCGCGTGAGCTGCCGCGCCTGCTGGCACTGGCGCGTGCGGCTGCGGGAAGGCCGCCACTGGTGGTGGGGGTGCGCGCCAAACGAAGGGATAACTGGTCCCGCCGTTTTGCAACCCGCTTTGCCAATGGTCTGCGCCAGAAGCTGTTGCAGGACCACTGCCCCGATACGGGTGCCCCGATCAAAATTTTCCTGCGTGAGGACTTCCTGCGGTTGCCGCAGTTTGAGGGCCTGCACCGGTTTTTGCCTGCGCTGTTCGCATCTTACGGGGTGCCGCTGGTGTGCCATCCGGTCTCGCACCGGCCCCGTTTGCATGGGCAATCCAAATACACCAATCTCAACCGGGCCATTGTTGGGGTCCGGGACCTGCTGGGCGTTATGTGGCTGCGTAACCGCACCCGGCTGCCCCACACGGTTGATGAATGCTAAGGCAGGAACGCGGCTCCCGTTCCCTGTCCTGGCGTGTGTTGGCGCTTATTGGTCTGGCAGCTTTTGTGCTGTTTTTACCCGGACGTATGACCACGCCCCCGTTTGATCGGGATGAACCCCGCTACATGGAAGCATCGGCCCAGATGCTGGAGACGCACAATTATATAGATGTGCGTTTTCAGGATAAGCCGCGTTACCTCCAGCCCGCTGGTATTTACTGGTTAGAGGCTACGGCGGTTAAAGCCGTGGGGCTGGAATACGCGCGCACTGTGTGGCCGTACCGTATTCCTTCGCTGTTAGCGATGACGGGCGCCGTGGTGCTTACAGCGGTTATGGGGGCCAGTCTGTTTGGCCCCATGGCCGGGGTAGGCGCGGCTGTGCTGCTTATGGCCTCTGTGCTGGTGGCGGCGGAAAGCCGTATGGGCACCATAGATTCGTGCCTTCTGCTGAGCGTGCTTGTGGCCCAGTTTGCATTGGTGCGTGCGCTGGCAGACAGGGAAGCGGCGCGTAAAACGCCTGTTGGTACGGTGCTCCTGTTCTGGGGGGCTGTTGGGTGTGGGCTTATGCTCAAGGGGCCGGTTATTCTTATTCCCTCCCTTGCAACGCCTCTGGCTTTGGGGTGGGTGGAACGTAATCTGGACCTATGGCGCAGGCTGCGCCCGGCTTGGGGCTGGTTAGTGGCTGCCGCCGTGGTGCTGCCGTGGTGCATTGCCATTGGCGTTGTGAGCCACGGAGAGTTTTTTCGCCGTTCTGTTGGGGTAAACTTTCTGGGCAAGGTGGCCTCTGGTCAGGAGGCGCACGGTCTGCCGCCGGGCTACCACCTGCTTGTGTTCCTGATTGCGTTTTGGCCCGGCTCTTA
Source organism: Acetobacter ghanensis (assembly GCF_001499675.1). Classification (NCBI taxonomy): domain Bacteria; kingdom Pseudomonadati; phylum Pseudomonadota; class Alphaproteobacteria; order Acetobacterales; family Acetobacteraceae; genus Acetobacter; species Acetobacter ghanensis. Next base: position 145,026 of record NZ_LN609302.1, on the reverse strand, counting down.
CTTTGCCGGCAGTGTGCTACCGCAGGTCTGGCGGGAGCGGCGCACCCTGCCGGTGCGTTACCTGTTGTGCTGGATTGTGCCGCATTGGGTGGTGTTTGAAAGCATAGCAACCAAGCTGCCCCATTACGTCCTGCCGACCTACCCGGCCATTGCCATATTGACGGCAGGTCTGCTGGCCCAGAGCGGTGTGTTGTGGCGGCATGGCCCGCACGCACGGTGGGGGCGGGTGCTTCTTGGGGCCTATGCTGTGCTGTGGTGCCTTGTTGGGTGCATGTTGGCTGTTGCGGGCGCTGTGTTGTTATGGAAGCTGGAGCGCCAGTTTTCTGTCCCCGCTGTGGTGCTGGCTGGCGGTGTGCTGCCATTGGTCGGGTTGGCCATGTGGCAGATCTGGCGGGCGGAGCTGTGTTATGCCGCACTCAGCAGTGCTGTGGCTGCGGCTTTGCTTTACGTGGGGTTGTTTACTGTGGTGGTGCCGCAGTTGCGGACCATCTGGCTGGCGCCCCGTCTGGTGGAGCTGGTGCAGGCGCATAAGCCCTGTGCCCAGACACAGGTTTATTCCGTCTCTTTTTCCGAACCCAGTCTGGTTTTTCTCATTGGCGGCAAGGTGGTGCTGACTGGTGCGCCACAGGCGGCACAGGCCATGCGTGCGCACCCGGCCTGCACGGCAGCGCTGGTGGATGTGCGTGACCGCAAGGCTTTTCTGGATGCTTTGGGGGCGGAGAGCACCAAGGCTGTCAGCCGTGGAACGGTGGCGGGGCTGAACTATTCCAACGGCCATGCCATGGCAATCAGCCTTTACACGCTCAACACGCAGGGTCCCGCCGGAACGCCCTGAACGGCCGCTCTCCCCAACCAACCTGTTTACGATACCCCATGCCGCCAATGCGGGCAGGCGTGCTGGAACACCCATGCGACAGGCATGGAAGCACGGCAGACAGAGCCACCTGATTTTTATGACATTTTAGGGAAAAAGTGGTGCCCGCTGACGGATTCGAACCATCGGCCCCATCATTACGAATGATGTGCTCTACCAGCTGAGCTAAGCGGGCACAGAGTGTGTGCGGAAGGCTGGTTATCATGATCACCCATACCATGCAACACCCATAAGCGGGAAAAAGGGGGTTTTACCCCCGTTTAGGGTGGTGAAGCATGGTTTTTGTCCCTCCCGTATCTGGCTGGGCAGGTTGCAGCCCGGAGCCGGGAGGAGCAGGGGCGCTCCGCCCTATGGAGGTGGGGCGTGTGGTGGGGCGCTGCACGCAGGTCTGTATGGCGGAGGCAGCATACTGTTTTTTCAGTTACAGGGCGGGCGGTTGGTATTAAGAACAAAAGTAATGAACGCAACGCAATTCATGGCTCTGCTGCGGGAGGCCCTGTTTCCGGGGCAGGATATTCCTGTTGATGAAGAACGGCACGTCCGGCTTCTGCGCGGTGTGGTGGAATGCCCGTGCTGCGGGCATTACCAGCTTCTGCCAGAGTTAAAGCCCGGCACACAGGCGCGTTGCTGCCGCTGCAACCAGTTGCTGGACCGGCGGAACCGTACATCCCCTATTGCGACCCCTCTTGCCTTTTGCATCAGTTCGGCCGCGCTGTATCTGGCCATGCTGGCATCCACGTTGATGATGCTGGACCTGTATGGCCGCCAGCGCACGGTGAATATTCTGACCGGACCAATGGAGCTGCTGCATGAGGGGTGGGGCGAGGTCAGCATACTGGTTGCCATTGCCACCATTGTGGTGCCCGGTCTGGTTATTGGCATGATGCTGTCCATTCTGGTGGGGGCGTTGCAGCCCAAGCTGCCCTTCTGGGTGCCGCACCTGCTCAAATGGTACGAACGTCTGCGGCCTTGGTCCATGGTCGAGGTGTATATTCTGGGTGTGTTCGTGGCGTACACCAAGCTGTCCGATCTGGCTTATGTGCAGATCGGGGCGGCGGTGTTTCTGGTCTCCGGGCTTATGCTCACCATGTCCGCAACCGACGCCACGTTGGACCGGGAGCTCATCTGGGAGCGCAGGCAGACGGACCGCAGCCTCCGCCGCATGGACAACAGGCGTGTCCGCCTGACGTGTGAGAGCGTGGAGCGCACAACACCGTTGCCGCCCCCTTCGCACATGGCGTCCTGCCTGTCCTGCGGGGCGGTGCTGGCGTTTGAGGAAGCCCTGCCGCCAACCGAGCCTGTGGGGTTCTGCCCTCGTTGCGGGCATGTTGTGCGCCGCCGCAAGGCCAATGGCCGTATGCGGGCAATGGCCTTGCTCGTGTCCGCCGTGGTGTTTTACCTGCCTGCCAATATTTACCCGGTCATGACCGTTATCCGGCTGGGCGGGGGTACTGGGCATACGATTATAGAAGGGGCGGTGGAGCTTTGGGAGGACGGGATGATTCCGCTCTCCCTGCTGGTGCTGTTTGCAAGCGTGACGGTGCCCGTGCTCAAGATTCTGGGCCTGCTCTCCATGCTGTTCAGCACATGGCGGCGCTCCGGCCGCTGGCTGGTGGCGCGGACCAAGCTCTACCGCGTGATCGACGTAATCGGGCGGTGGTCCATGATTGACGTGTTCATGGTGTCCATTCTGGTTGCCATGGTCCGGTTTAACAGTATGGCCAGCATTACGGCCAATGGCGGCATGGTCTGCTTTGCCGCCGTTGTCGTGCTGACCATTTTTGCAGTGCACGCGTTTGACCCCCGCGTAATGTGGGATGTAGTGGGTGAGAATGACGCGCCACAGGATTGCGGTCCTGCCCGTGGGGATTTGCCCGCGCCGCAGACCACTGCCGCGTATTTGAACAATATGGAGCCGGACAGGGCGTGAACGACAGGCACAATTCTCCAAGACATGGTGAAAGTGACAATCAGGATGCGTTGGTGCGGCGGATCCGGTTTTCCATTATCTGGGTCATTCCCATTATTTCTGTGCTCATTGCAGGCTTTCTGGTCTGGCGCAGCTTTTTGGATAACGGGCCGGAAATTACCGTTATCTTTGACACGGCAGATGGCCTGACCAGCGGCCAGACGCAGGTTAAAAACAAGTCCGTGGTGCTGGGAACGGTGGAAAACATCTCCCTCACCCCCGACCTGCGTCATGTGCGTGTGCTGATCCGCATGAACAAGGGCACCAATGACATGCTGACGGACAAGGCCCGCTTCTGGGTTGTGCGTCCGCGCATTAACGGTGCCAGCATTACCGGGCTGGAAACACTGATGTCGGGCGCATACATCGCCTTTGACCCGGGGCTGGATGCGGATGGCCATACGTCAGGCGCGCATGTGGACCGGTTTGAAGGGTTGGAAGCGCCGCCGGGTATGCGCTCCGACCAGCCGGGCCAGACTTATACGCTGGTGGCCAACAATATTGGTTCCATCGGTCAGGGCGCGCCTGTCTTCTTCCGCGATGTGGATGTGGGGGAAGTGCTGGGTTACACCATGCCCCCCGGTGGCCGCGGGCCGGTGCTGATCCAGATTTTTGTTAAGGAACCGTACGACCATTACCTTAATGGCAGCACGCGGTTCTGGAATGTTTCCGGTGTTAAGGTGGGCTTTGGGGCCGGGGGGCTCAAGGTTCAGTTGCAGTCCCTTCAGGCGCTGTTCTCCGGTGGGGTGGCGTTTGGCCTGTCCCCGCTGGAGGAGGGCAAACCCCAGCGCGACCTGCCCATGGCGGCCGCCAATACAGTGTTCAAACTGTATGAGAGCGAGGAGGACGCCCAGAACGCCGGGTACCATGAGCGTGTTCCCCTTGCCACGTATCTGACCTCCTCCGTCAAGGGGCTGGCTCCGGGGGCTGTGGTCAGCATGTTTGGTATTCAGGTTGGCAACGTCACCAGCGTCAAGCTGGACATGACCTCCACCCCCGGCCACCCGCGCGTGCGCATTGGCATGGAAATTCAGCCCGAACGTGTGATGTCCTCCAAGGAACTCTCGCATGAGGAAGTGACGGACATGCTGCGCACGCTGGTGGCCAATGGCCTGCGTGCCTCCACCGACAGCGCAAGCCTGCTGACGGGGGAAGAGCTGATCTCGCTCAACTTCGTCAAGAACGCGGGCAAAGCCACAACCAGCATGGAAGGGACAACCCTTGTCATCCCCGGTCAGCCGGGTGGGATGAGCGGCATTATGGAGTCCCTCTCCACCGTAACCGACCGTCTGGCGGCCATGCCGTTTGAGCAGATTGGCACCAACGCCAACAACCTGCTGGCCCATGCGGACGAAACGCTGACCAGCCCGGATGTTAAACAGTCTCTGGCCAGCCTGCGTGTTTCCATGCAGCACTTCCAGGCGCTGACGCAGGACCTGCAAAAAGGCATTGCTCCGCTCAGCCAGCGCCTGCCCGCTATGGCAGAGCAGATGGACCAGATGCTCCACAACGCCAACCGCCTGCTGGCCAGCTATGGTGGCAACAGCGACTTCAAGCGCAACCTTCAGGCAATGGTCATTCAGCTTGGGCAGACCGCGCGCTCCCTGCGCTTTTTGTCTGACTTCCTGACCAACCACCCCTCCGCGCTCATATCGGGACGATAAGATCATGGCTCGCGTTACACCTTACGGACCGGCTGGGGCTGGTCTTTCCCGCCGTAATGTTCTGGCTGGCGGGGCTTCTCTGGGGCTTTTGGCCGTTACGTTGGCAGGGTGCGCCAGCAGTGGGCCTTCGCTTTACACGCTGGCGGTTGTGCCGGGGCAGGCACAGGCAGGGGGGCCCCGTTTTGTGGAGGTGCGCCTGCCCAGCATTGCCTCCGGTCTGGACCGGGACCGGATTGTAACGGCGGATAGCGGTTACAAGCTAAGCCTGTCTGCAACGGATGCGTGGAGCGATTCCCTCGCGGGTCAGATCGGCCACGCACTGGCGGGGGATCTGGCCCAGCGCCTGCCCGGCTCAGGTGTGTTTGTGGAGAATGATACCGCTGCGGCAGACCCGCAGGTGTATGTGGATGTGTCCATCAGCCGTTTTTCCACCGGGCCTTCTGGCATGGTGGAGCTGGATGCCCTGCTGGCTGTGCAGCCCGCCGCCGCAGGCGCGCCCTATGGGCCGGGTACGCTCCAGCGTGTTAGCCTGAAAGGTGATGCAGCGGGCAGCACCATGGCCATGGTGCAAGGGCTAAGCCAGTTGCTGGGCCAGTTGGCGGATGTGGCGGCCCAGCAGATCCGTCTGCTCCCGCCCGAGGCCCCCAGTGCTTCCACGCCTGCGCCGGATGCGTCCACACCTCATGCCAAACACGGCTAGGCCAACTTTCAGCTCTGATTGGCGTTATCTACCAGCCCCTGCACATGTGTGTAGGGGCTGTTTTTTTGGGTGATGGTTTTGAATGGGGGTGCATGACGCCCGCCCAGTGTCCCATCACGCGGGAGAAAGTCTCATGGCGGATATTACAGGAAAAGTGGCGCTGGTTACTGGCGGTGGTCAGGGTATTGGCCGTGGCATTGCGCTGCGGCTGGCCAAGGATGGTGCCGATATTGCTTTGGTGGACATCCGAGAGGACCGTCTGGCAGAAGTGGTTAAGGAAATTGAGGCACTGGGTCGCAAGGCCACCAGCTTTGTGGCCGATATTGGTGACCGCGCGCAGGTGGCCGCAGCCATTGACCATGCGGAAGCCACGCTGGGCGGGTTTGACATTATGGTCAACAACGCAGGCATAGCCCAGATTAAGCCGCTGGCGGATGTGACGCCGGAGGAAGTGCAGCGCATTTACCGTATTAACGTGGAAGGCACGCTGTGGGGCATCCAGCTTGCGGCCGCCAAGTTTATTGCGCGCAAAAGTAAAGGCAAAATCATTAACGCCTGCTCCATTGCCGGGCACGAGGGCTATGCCCTGCTGGGTGTGTATTCCTCCACCAAGTTTGCCGTGCGTGGGCTAACGCAGGCGGCCGCCAAGGAGTACGCCTGCCACGGCATTACCGTAAACGCCTACTGCCCCGGCGTTGTGGGCACGGATATGTGGGTGCAAATTGACAAGGAATTTGCCAGCCTGACTGGTGCCCCCGTGGGCGCGACGTACAAGAAGTTTGTGGATGGCATTGCCCTTGGCCGGGCTGAAACCCCCGATGATGTGGCCTGTCTTGTCTCATGGTTTGCAGGCCCGGATTCCGACTATGTTACCGGCCAGTCGATCTTGATTGATGGGGGGATGGTGTACCGCTAGGGGCTGGTGCAGACCCTACAAAAAACCCGCCAGAGTGTGCCTCTGGCGGGTTTTTTTATGCTGTATTGGGTGCCGGTGGTCAGGCCGTGCCGGGGCCGTATTCTGCATCGTGGTCAACCAGCGCAATGGGGTATTCGCCGGTAAAGCACGCATCGCAGTAGCGGGAGCGGCTGGCGCTCCGGCTTTCATGCCCCATGGCGCGATACAGCCCATCGAGCGAGATGAACGCCAGACTGTCCACGCCAATCAGCTCGGCCATTTTCTTCAGGTCGTTCTGGGCAGCCAGCAGCTTGCTCCGCTCTGGCGTATCAATCCCGTAGAAGCAGGAGTGCTTGGTGGGGGGGGAGGAAATGCGCATATGCACTTCGCTGGCCCCGGCCGCACGCACCATGTCCACGATCTTGCGGGATGTGGTGCCACGCACAATGGAATCGTCCACCAGAACAACGCGCTTGCCGTCCAGAATCGGGCGGTTGGGCGAGTGCTTCATTTTAACGCCCAGATGCCGGATCTGGTCGGTGGGTTCAATAAAGGTGCGGCCCACGTAGTGGTTGCGGATAATGCCCAGTTCGAACGGAATGCCGCTGGCCTCCGCATAGCCAATGGCCGAAGGCACGCCGGAGTCGGGTACAGGCACGACCACATCGGCCTCAACCCCGCTTTCCTGCGCCAGCTCACGCCCGATTTCCTTGCGCACGTTATAGACCGGCAGGCCCTCCAGCACGGAGTCCGGACGGGCAAAGTAGATGTATTCAAACACGCAGAAATGCGGCTGCGTATCCCCGAACGGGCGCAGGGAGCGAATACCGTCATCATTGATGACAATAAGTTCGCCCGGTTCCACATCGCGCACGAATTCCGCGCCAATAATGTCCAGCCCGCAGGTTTCGGATGCCAGAACCCATGCGCCTTCCTTGCCGTTTTCGCCCGGCAGCTTGCCCAGCACCAGTGGGCGCACGCCCATGGGGTCACGCACACCGATCAGTGCATCCTGCGAGAGGACGACGAGGGAATACGCGCCGGTTACACGCTTGAGCGCGTCAATCAGCCGGTCTTCCACCGTGGCGTAAAGCGAGATGGCAATCAGGTGCACGAATACTTCCGTATCCGTGGTGGACTGGAACAGGCAGCCACGGCGGATCAGTTCGCGGCGCAGCGTGTCAGCATTGGTCAGGTTGCCGTTATGGGCCACCGCCAGCCCACCAAAGGCGAACTCGGCAAACAGGGGCTGCACATTGCGCAGCAGGGTGGCCCCTGTTGTGGCGTAACGGTTGTGACCAATGGCGCGTGTGCCCTGCAACGTGGCCATTACGCGCGAATCACTAAACACATCGCCCACAAGCCCCAGCCCACGGTGGGAGTTGAAGCGGTTATGAGCCGGGTCGAAGGAGACAATGCCAGCCGCTTCCTGCCCGCGGTGCTGGAGGGCGTGCAGCCCCAGAGTTGTCAGAGTAGCTGCGTCCTTGGCGTTCCATATGCCAAAAACGGCACATTCCTCTTGCAGGTGGTCCTCGTCCGCACGGACAGGATCGGGGAGGGAAACGGACGGCGTGGAATGGGGGTGCATAAGCGCGCAGGGCCTCCGCAAATGGCTGGTACTGGCCGTATGGGGATTACAAGGTGGCGTCATGACCTGTTGAACGCTTTGGCGCAACCCCTTTTGCGTCAAATTCCACCAGATAAGGGTGGATATGGGTTGCTGCGGCGCGAATATAAGGGGTCAGCCGTCCATTGGCCTCTATGGCTGCCATGTCCTCGGGTTGCAAAAGCCATTGCCCGGCCATGAACAGCAACACAACCACACACGCTCCCCGCGCTATGCCAAACAGCCCGCCCAGCGTGCGGTCCAGCCCGTCCAGCGGTGTGGCGCGCACCATCCGCACAATGGCGGCGGCCAGCAGGTAGCCTGCAACCAGAAAAAACAGCAGCACCAGCGCAAAGCTGGCCAGTTGCAACCCGGTGGGGGAATGAATGAAGCGGGAAAGCCACGGCACCGGCACGGCATGAAAGCGGAACGCCAGCAAAATAGCCACTGCCCAGCTTAGCAGCCCCAGTGCCTGCTGGGTAAAGCCGCGCCACAGCCCATGCAGGGTGGAGAGGGCCACAATAATGAGGGAAATTGCGTCTATGGCTGCCATGAATACGGGTTTACAGGCCTATGGGGCTGGCCGCTATGGCCGGTGTTCTGCCTAGCCTGCCCAATGCGCTGGCCTGTGCGGTCCGGTCTGGGTAAAAATCAACACGTCTCATATTGTCTGCGCTGGAATATTCTACGCTACGGGCTGTGCAGCACGGGCTTTGGTGGCATATGCGCTGTGGTCTGGAGTCTGTTCCAGCCTGCTTTGGAGTTACTATGCCACAGGGTTTCGTCAAGCCAGCACTTTCTCGGGTATTGGGGAACAGGCCGAATTTTACCGCTCTGGTCATGCTGTGTGTGGGGGCGGTTGTGCTGTTCCTGCCGCTCTCCCTGCGGGATGCGGATACGTGGTGGCATATGGCGGCGGGGCAGTGGATGATGGCCCATCATACCGTCCCCATGACAGACCCGTTTACACGCTCCGTTGCGGGGCACCCCTGGCTGGACCATGAGTGGCTGGCCGAGGTTGTACTGGCGGCCGCCTATGCTCTGGCAGGGTATCTGGGGCTGACGTTGCTGACAGCCGCAGCCGTGGCGCTTGCCATGGGGTGCATTGCCCGCAGGTTGAGCCAATGCGTTGCCCTGCCTGTGTGCGTGCTGGTCTGTAGTCTGGCCTTTGTGTGCATGATACCGCAAATTCTTGCCCGGCCCCATATTCTGGTTCTGCCTATTCTTACGTGGTGGAGCAGCCTGCTGCTGCGCGCGATGGATGACAACACGCCCCCTCCGTTATGGACCGCTCTGGCGCTGGTGCCGTGGTGCAACATGCACGGAAGCTTTGTGCTGGGTGGCATTATGGCGCTGGGCTGTGCCGTGGTGCAGGTGGCGCGGCAACACACGCTGGCCAATGCGGGCAGATGGGCCATGTTCCTGCTGCTCTGCCTTGTGGCGGTCTGCATCAATCCCTCTGGCGTGCATGGCGCGTTCTTCCCGTTGGATCATCTCCTCCATCCCATGCGCTACCAAGGTGTTCGGGAGTGGCTCCCCCCGATTTTTCGCGGTTGCAGCCGATAGAGGTCGCACTGCTTGTGCTGCTGTACGCCAGCCTTACGCGCTCCATTGTGCTGTCCCGCTCGGCGGCGTTGGCCGTGGTCTGCCTTGGTTATGAGGCCATAACCCACCAGAGGCACGAACTGGTGGCGGGGGCGGTGGGGCCGTTCCTGCTTCTGCCTGCGTTGCGGCGGAGCTTTCCCTCTGTGTCGCAGGGTGGCGCGGTGCAGGGGGGCAGGTCTGTCTGGTTGCGGGTTTGTGGGGTGCTGGTTCTGGCGCTTGGGGTGCTGGGGTTACGGGTGCGCTTCCCTTTGCCGGTCAGCCCCGTTGGTGGTGCGGAGGTGGCGTTGCAGCATGTGCCGCCAGCCTTGCAGGCCCAGCCCGTGTTTAACGATGACACGCTTGGAGGTTATCTGATTTTCCGCCACATTCCGCCGCTGCTGGATGGACGGGCAGAGCTGTTCCCACAGGCGTTCCGGTTATCCATGTTTGACGCACTGCTTGGCCATGATGCGGATTTTAACACGATCGCCCGCCAGTATGCCGTCTGCTGGACGTTTGCAGCCCCCGCGTGGCCGCTTAACGCCCATCTGGCACAGGACCCTGCATGGGAGCGGCTTTATACGGACCATTTTGCCACGGTGTACGCGCGCAAGGCCTGCCTGCCCGCACCAATGCAACAGGGCGCAGACACACCAACACCCTGAACGGAGTGCTTAAGGCAGCTTGCTGGTGGTTACGCGCCACGGCCTGCTGGGGTGGCCGTTCTTCTTTTTGCGGTGAGGAGGCTGGTTCAGCTTATGGAGCAGGTCCGAGACCTCTACCCGCCGCAGCAGTTCGGTCCAGACATCCGTATCGTCCACCGCGTCCTGCTCCCATAGGGAGGCCAGTGTGTGGAGGAATAAGGCGCTCTCGCGCACAAGGTCTGCCCGCCTGCCATCAATAAACGCGGTTGTGCAGCCTGTGGCGTGTTGCCCGACCTGCAAATACAGGTCCTTACGCTTTGGGGTCAGAGGAGGCACGACATGCGGGCGGGAATAAACCATATGCGGGATGATGCGCTGCACCATCCCGGCAGGTCAATGCCCGCTTAATCAGATCGTAAAATATTTGGCATGTTTGTTAAGCACGACTAGCGCCGAGGTGGACTGTTCGGGGTGGAGTTGGTCCCCATCGGTCAGGGAGACGCCAATCCGCCGTGCATCCAGCAGGTCGAGAATGCTGCTCTGTTCCTCCAGCCGTGGGCAGGCCGGGTAACCAAAGGAATAGCGCGAGCCACGGTAGCCCTGCTGGAGCAGGTCATCCATATTGCGCGGGTCTTCCGCCGCAAAGCCCAGCTCGGCGCGAATACGCTTGTGGGTGTATTCGGCCATGGCTTCCGCCATTTCGACCGAGAGGCCGTGCAGGTACAGGTAGTCCTGATACCGGTTTTCCTCAAACCAGTCGCGGGCAATGTCGGAGGCTTTCTGCCCCACGGTCACAACCTGAAGGCCCACCACATCGCGCTCGGCATCGTTTATGTCGCGCACGAAGTCGGCAATACATTCGCCATCCGCACGGGGCTGGCGGGGCAGGGCAAAGCGGGCGGCCTCGGTTGTGCCGTCGGGCTCAAACAGAACAAGGTCGTTGCCGTCCCCCGCTGCTTTCCAGTAGCCGTAGCAGGCCTGCGGCTTGAGGATCTGCTCATCCGCCGCCAGCTTGAGCATACGTTGCAGAATGGGCCGCAGCTCCTGCCGCGCCCAGACCAGAAAATCATCCAAAGAGCGGCCCTGTTTACGGAACCCCCACTGGAACTGGTAGAGCGCGCGTTCGTTCAGGAATGGCAGAATGGCCTCGGGCGTGGCTTCCAGTACCTTTGCACCCCAGAAGGGGGGCGTCAGGCGGGGTTCGTCCGCCGTCAGGCGTTCGCGGCGGATGCGCACCTCGGCTTTGTCCACGGGGCCGTAACCGCGTGTTTCCGCTGCTTCTGGCGTACGGGCGTTTTTGCGGGTGGCCTTGCCTTCCCGCCGTTTCTGAATGGCGGCCAGATACCCGTCAAACCCGTTCTGGGCGATCTGGTCCATCAGGGTCAGGCCGTCAAACGCATCGCGCGCATAGGCCACGCGCCCGGTGGGGGCATAGGCGGCCACGCAGTCTTCTTCCACATAATTGCGGGTTAGCGCGGCGCCACCCAGCAGAACGGGCGTATCCAGCCCTGCGCGGGCAATTTCTTCCAGATTTTCGCGCATGATCACGGTGGACTTCACCAGCAGGCCGGACATGCCAATGGCGTCCGCTTTTTCCTTGCGGGCGGCGTCGATCATGTCGGCCACAGGCACCTTGATGCCAAGGTTGACCACACGGTAGCCGTTGTTGGTCAGGATGATGTCCACAAGGTTTTTGCCAATGTCGTGCACATCGCCCTTAACGGTGGCCAGCACAATGGTACCGCGCTGCTGGCCCTCGGCCCGCTCCATGTGCGGTTCAAGCCATGCCACGGCGGCCTTCATGGTTTCAGCGGACTGAAGCACGAAGGGGAGCTGCATTTTGCCCGCGCCAAACAGCTCGCCCACCACCTTCATGCCGTCCAGCAGCACGGTGTTGATGATGTCCAGCGGGGCCATGGTCTGCATGGCTTCCTCAAGGTCGGCTTCCAGCCCCTTGCGGTCGCCATCCACAATACGGTCTTTCAGGCGTTCTTCCGCTGTTTCGGCTTGTTTGCGCTTAACGGCATCGGACGCCTTGCGGTCTGCGAACATGGCCAGCAGGGCTTGCAGGGGGTCGTACCCATCTGTCCGGCGGTCAAAGATCAGGTCTTCGGCGACCTTGACTTCCTCGGGGGCGATCAGGTGCAGCGGGCGGATTTTGGAGACATGCACAATGGCCGCCGTCATACCCGCCTTAATGGCGTGGTCGAGGTAAACCGAGTTCAGCACCGCGCGGGCCGCAGGGTTAAGCCCGAAGGAGATGTTGGACAGGCCCAGCACGATCTGGATATCGGGGAAGGCCTCATGGATCATGCGGATGCCTTCCAGCGTCCACTGGCCCAGCTTGCGGTCATCCTCCGCCCCGGTGGCGATGGTGAAGGTCAGCGGGTCGATCATCAGATCGGACTGGGGCAGGCCGTATTTGTTGCAGGCAAAGTCCACCAGACGGCTGGCAATACGCAGCTTGTCCTCGGGCTTGCGGGCCATGCCGTCTTCATCAATGGTCAGCGCCACAACGGCTGCGCCAAATTTGCGCGCCAGTGTCAGCCGGTCTGCTGCCGGGCCTTCACCATCTTCAAAGTTGATGGAGTTGATGATGGGCTTGCCGCCATGCAGCTTGAGTGCGGCCTCAATGACCGGTGTTTCGGTCGAATCGATCACCAGCGGGGCGTTTACGGAGGAGGTGAAGCGCTTGATCACCTCATCCATTTCCTCCCGCTCGTTGCGGCCCACAAAGGCGGTGCAGATGTCCAGCGCGTTGGAGCCTTCGCGCAGCTGTTCGCGGCCTACGGTTACGCAGCCATCCCAGTCGTGCGCTTCCTGCAGTTCGCGCCACTTTTTGGAGCCGTTGGCGTTGCAGCGTTCCCCGATGGAGAAATAGGCGTTTTCCTGCCGCAGGGGCACCTGTGAGTACAGGCTGGCGACGGAGGGCACCCATACGGCCGTGCGTGCAACAGGGGCAGGGCGGTGGCGGCCTGTGGCTTCCGCCCGGCGGCGCAGCATGGCGTCTAGCGCGGCAATGTGCGGGGTGGAGGTGCCACAGCACCCGCCGGTCATGTTAATGCCGTCTTCCTGCACAAAGCGCTCGACCCATGTGGCCATGTCTTCGGGGCTGAGGGGGTAGTGCGTCTTGCCGTCCACCAGTTCGGGCAGGCCCGCATTGGGCAGGACGGAAATCAGGCGGGGCCAGTTTTCGGCCAGCCAGCGCACATGTTCTGCCATTTCCTGCGGGCCGGTGGCGCAGTTCAGGCCCAGCAGGTCCACATCCAGCGCGTTAATAACCGTGGCGGCAGCGGCAATGTCCGGGCCAACCAGCAGGGTGCCCGTGGTTTCTACCGTAACCTGCACAAAAATGGGGAGTTTGACGCCCGCTTCAGCCCGCGCAATTTTTACGCCATTCACGGCCGCTTTGATCTGGAGCGTGTCCTGGCAGGTTTCAATCAACACCGCGTCCACGCCGCCTTCAATCAGGCCACGGGTCTGCTCGGCCAGAGCGGCTTCAAGGGTGTCGTAATCAATATTGCCAAGGGAGGGCAGCTTGGTGCCCGGCCCCATGGACCCCAGCACGTAGCGGTGGCGGCCATCGGCAAAGCTATCCGCTGCCTCACGCGCCAAAATGGCGGAGGCGCGGTTAATCTCACGCGTGCGGTCTGTTAGCCCGAATTCACCCAGTGTAATGGGGGAGGCACCAAACGTATTGGTTTCCACCATGTCCGCCCCGGCCTCAAAATAGCCGCGGTGGATCTCACGGATCAGTTCAGGGCGTGACAGGGTCAGGACTTCGGTGCAGTTTTCCTGTCCCCAGTAGTCACGCTGGACATCAAGGTCCAACATCTGGATGCGGGAGCCCATCCCTCCATCACAGAGCAGAACCTGATCACGCAGGGCATCAAGAAGCGGCAGACGAGAAGACATGACAGCACAAGACCGGAATAGTGGGGAGGACAAGCCTCAGCCGCAGGAATGGGCCAAAGCCACATCCTTATTCCAGACAGAGGCAACACTGTCCACCGCCATGCGTGTTCCACCGCAAAAGCAGGGGGGCGCGTGCCGCTTTTTGTGCTGGATCATGCGCCACAGGGGCCGGAGTGGCAGAACGCAGGTGGTGTGGTGTTTGCCGGGCCAAAGCCCGACCTTGCGCAAATGGCCGGGTGGCGTTGCGCGTTGGAGTGGCATGGGGTTGAGGAGGATGGAACCGCCCACGGTGGGCATTGCCTGTGCTGCGTGGGGCGCGGCGGGCTGGACCAGTTTTTGTTAGCGCAGGCACAAAGCCGGGTGCGCAATGGTGGGGAGCCGCTGGATGTTATGGTGGTGGTATGCCCCCCCGAACTGGTGAAGGCGTACAAGAGCCAGCTTAAATCTTCGGTCTTTCTGTCGTCTTTTTACGCGCTGCAACCATAAAAAAACAGCCTGATGGCAGAGGCCAGCAGGCTGTTCCAGAATGCGTAAAGGTGGCCCAGACTCTGGGTTAGATATAGTTGGCCAGAGTCATATCCTTCATGTCCGAGATCAGGATGAAGGATGCCTTCAGGCTGTCCTGCACGTTGGTGGTCTGGACAGCAACGGTTGCAATATCGGTCGTGCGGGCGTTGGAAAGCTGGGTTTCCAACGCTGTTGTCGTGTTGGTCAGCAGGGTGGAGCGGGTGGTCAGGGCATTCTGCTGCGCGCCAACCGTTGTTTCCATGTTGATGATCTGGTTGGTCGTGTTGACCAAAGACGTATGCAACTGGGTGACAAGGTCGGAATAGCCCGTGCTGCTGGAAGACATGCCGCTCATGCCCGAAATCAGCATCATATCCCGAATCAGGTCTTTGATGGGGGAGCCGGTCGAGGTGTCGGAGACATCCGACGTGCTGCCCTGTGTGGCCACAATACCATACGTGGTGGAGGTGCTATCCCCCGTAACGGTGCTGGTCTGCTGGCTGTTCGCCAAAGTGAGGGAGGCCGTCCCATCAGATGACGCCGTAGAGATGGTAGAGGAGAACAGGGTGGTGTCTGAATTCATGGCCTCGGTAGCTGCTGTCAGCACATCGCTCACGCTGCCGCCGGAGCTCAGGGTGCTCAGCGCGTTGGCGATGGTGGTGCTGAGCGAACCGGTGGACACATCGGACGGGTCCTGAATAGGTGCCTCGGTGGAGTCCTGCCCGGCGAACACATAGCTGGACCCCGTGGAGGTGTTCAGCGCCGTGGCAATCTGATCCAGCGTGCTGGAGGCTTCCGAGGCCGTGGTGGACACGGTGGAGGCTTCCGTTGTGCCCGAAATGCTCAGCAGGTTCGCGGCCATGGTCTGGGCAAGGGAGACAATCTGCTCAAGCGCTGTCGATGTCACGCTCAGGCTGTTCTGGGCGTTGGTAATGTTGGACTGCCAGGACTGAACCTGCGTGATCTTGGGCGTGAGCTGGAACACGCTGGAGCGTGCCGTGCCAAGACCTGCGTAGGTGTCGGAAATAATGCCGTCGTTGGAAGTCTGCCAGGCCAGAGTGGTCTGGGTATCCGTCAACTGCTGCACGCCTGCTGCCAGAATCAGGCTTGCTGCACTTGCGCCATACTGTCCGATAGAAGTGCTCATTTAAGTCTGTCTCCCTATCTTAAGATCAGTTGATGGCGTCAAGAAGCGCGGTGAACATCGTCTGAACGGATGAGATAATCTTGGCATTAGCCGTATAGGCGTTTTGCAGGGCAACGATTTTGGCCATCTCGGTATTAACGTCCACGCCAGAGACGTTGGTGACCTTGGAGCTGATCGTTGTCTGCACCGCCGAGGCGTATGTCAGGTTGGTGGAGGCCGTGCTGATGGTGGCCCCCTGATCGGATGTCAGCGCGGAGGCAAGGGCCACCAGCCCCTGCGTGCCGCTATACCCGGTGGACAGGGTGCCACTTGCGCCCAGCCCGGTTGTGGGGGCAGCCAGAGAACCGCTGACATCGTCGGAGGAGGTGCCAAAGGTCGTGCTCAGTACGTCGCTAATCAGCGTCACGCTGCCACTGGGGGCGAGGGTGGACGGATCGTCCGAGTAGGAGGAGCTAACCTGAATACCATCGGACAGCCCCGTGAGCGAGGAGCCGGTTGACGTATCAATCGTGCTGCTGCCCGAGGAACTGGTGAACAGGGACATGCCCGCAGCGCTGAAGCGGTTGATGAGCGTTGCAGAGAACGAATCAAGCTGCGCCTGCATTGTGGGGTAGGTTGTGTCCCGCAGGGTAATGTTGGCGCCAAGCGTGCCACTGGTCAGGTCGGAGGTAATATCCGTACCCGTGGTGGTTTTGCCATCCGCAACCGTAATGCCCGCAATGGCGGAATCCGAATCCCCCGCCTTGTAGTACATGGAGTCGGTCAGGGTGGTGTTGGCCGTGCTGCTGCCACCCGTGGCGGAAAGCGGCCACGTGTTGCTGGGCAGGGTAACGGAGCTGTCGCTCAGGCCAACCTGATCCGGCCGGGTTGGCAGGGAGGTGCCATCCTCGGTGGTGACAAGCATGTCCCCTTTGGAGGTTTCGGTAAACTTGACGCCGACCTGAGAAGAGAGGTCGTTCATGACCTCAAGGCGGCTGTTTTCAAGGCTGGACGTATCGGTGCCAACGGCCTTCAGCGCCATGATCTGCTTGGAAAGCTGGCCGATCTGCGTCAGGTCTTGGTTGATGGTGGACACGGTGGACACAATGGTGTCTTCCGCCGTCTGCCGTTCCTGCGCATAGGTGGAGGACAGGGTGTGGATGGTGTCCGTAAGGGACGTTGCGGCTGTAATGACTGCCGTCTGAGCCGAACTTTCCAGCGGGGTGGATGTCAGGGAGGTCAGTGCGGTCTGCACGTTGCCCAACTGGTCGGACAGGGTTTCGGTCGAGCCGGAATCCGAGGAGGTGGACCCCTGTACGGATTCAACGGCTGCGAGCGAGTTGCTGGACGCGGTCAGGGCGGCAACTTTGGCGTTCTGGGTGTACAGCGAGGATTGCAGGTAGGGGCTGACATTGACCACCGTCTGCCCAATACGCACGCCCGTGCCCTGATTGCCTGCAACAGCGGAGGTTACACTGGCCGTTTCGCTGGCATAGCCTGCGGTGCTGGAGTTGGCGACGTTCTGGGAAATGACGGAGTACTGGTATTCAATCCCGTTCAGCCCGCTCGAGGCTATTGATAGAGCTGATCCTAGGTCCATTGTGTTCCTCGCCCGTCCGTCACGGCCTGTTACGAAAAGAGGGTAAAAGATAGCAGCCAAGAGGCGGCAGTTAAAGAAGTCTTATGCCGCATTGGTTTTTAGAAGGTTAACGCGGCCTGCAAAAGTTTAAGGCGTGCCTGCCGCGTTAGCTGCTGCTTGGGTCTTGCGTAATTTTCTCGATCGCATTGCTGCGGCGGGTGGATTCGGTCTGCACAAGCTGGAAGTTCAGGTCATAGTCACGCTGGATTTCCACCATGCGGGTGGTTTCCGTAATGGCGTTGACGTTGCTGCTCTCCAGCATTCCCTGCCGGATTTCCTTGTGCGGCAGAACCCGTGTGCGGGTTGTGGGCTTGAGCAGGTAGCTGCCCTCGGGCTGGAGCGTGTTCAGGTTGTCCACCGTCATCAGGTCAAAGGTGCCAATGGCCCCATCCTGCGTGGAAATGGTGCCGTCGGACGCAACGGACAGCACATCGTCCTCCCGCGGGATAACGATGGGACGCTGGAAGCGGTCCAGCACGGGGTTGCCGTTAATATCCACAATGGTGCCATCGGAACGGCGCTGGAACTGGCCGTTGCGCGTCAGCCGCACGCCCTGCGTGGTCTGCACGGCAAAAAATCCTTCACCATTAATGGCAAAGTCGGTCAGGTTTCCGGTCTGGCGCAACGGACCCTGCTCGTGGTTCTGGTACGTGGCGCGGTCCTGCGTGTAGGCTTCCGTCTGGCCACCGGGCAGGCCGTGGATGTCCTTCTGTTTGACGATGTAGTCAGAAAACAGCTCGCGTGAGGATTTGAAGCCCGTAGTGTTGGCGTTGGCCAGATTGTTGGTCGTGACTTCAAGGTCATGCGTCAGCGCGGTGATGCGGGACAAGGCGATATAAGTCGTGTTGTCCATAGGTTTCTAACTCCGGCGGATGGATGCAACGGGGGTCGTGCAGGGGCTTACAGGCCCCGAATCATGCGGCCTGAACATGGTCTTGCGTGCCAGAAATCTATTGGATTGACCATAATACAGCAACAGTGGATGTGTGGCATATACAACAAAACGTGGCTTAATGTATAAGTGGTAAGGAATTGGCCAGACAAAACCTCTTGCAATGGCCATGCTGTCGTCTTACCTGTTTTGAGCAATACATGGTGTGGCAGTTGCTGACTGTGCGTACGGCCATGTAATTTCCCGACCATGCCCCATCATCCTGCGCTGTCGGGGTGAGCATGGCGCAAGGCACACCCGGAGGCTTGTCATCCTATGATGCGTTCCCTTGATATCGCCGCGACGGGCATGCAGGCCCAGACGACGAACGTCGAGACGATTTCCCACAACATCGCCAACATGACGACCACAGGCTACAAGCGGCGTCGGGCGGAGTTTCAGGATCTTATCTATCAGGACATGCGCCGCGCGGGGACCATGAGCTCGGACACCGGGGACCTTGTTCCGTCCGGTGCGCAGGTGGGTCTTGGTGTTCGTACCGCAGGTATTTACCGCATTAACGAGCAGGGCACTTTGGAGCAGACGGGCAATGCGCTCGATCTGGCCATTGAAGGGCGCGGCTACTTCCGCGTGACCCTGCCATCGGGTGAATACGCTTACACGCGTGACGGTACGTTCTCGCTCTCTAACGACGGGACCATCGTGACGGCTGACGGTTATCCGCTCAGCCCCGATATTTCGCTGCCGAACAACGCGGAAAACATCACGGTCGATCAGAGCGGGCAGGTGCAGTACACCCTGTCCGGCCAGACCACCGCGCAGGTTGCCGGGCAGATCCAGCTCGTAACCTTCCAGAACGAAAACGGTCTGGCCGCCATGGGGCAGAACCTGTTTACCTCCACCACCTCCTCGGGCGACCCCATTACAGGTACGCCGCAGAGCACGGGCTTTGGTGATATTCGGCAGGGCTTTTTGGAAGAATCGGCCGTTAACGTCGTGACCGAAATTACGGACCTGATTACCGCACAGCGCGCGTATGAAATGAACAGTAAGGTCATCACCGCTTCTGATGAAATGCTTCAGACGCTTACGAATCTGAAATAATATGTCCCTGCGGGCAGCTATACTGCCAGTGCTGGTTGCTGTTCTTGCGGTGTTGCAGCCTATGGGGGCCTTTGCCGCAACCCTGCGCACGGCCACAACCGTAACGTCGGATTCGGTCCGGCTTTCAGACCTGTTCATGGATCTGGAGCCGGGGCAGGACCGTGTGCTGGGGCCAGCTCCCTTGCCCGGCAACAGCTTTGTGGTTGGCGGGCGGCAGCTTATTGCCATTGCCGACCAGTATGGTGTGGACTGGATGGACCAGTCCGCTACGGCGCAGGCCACCATAACGCGTGCTGGCCGCGTGCTGGACCGCGACTTTTTTATTCAACTGGTCAAGCAGAACCTGCCTGATCTGGGTGAGGGCCCGGTAACGGTCGAACTGGGGGACTTCCACCCCATGACGGTTGCGGCAGACGACCCCAAGCCTGTTGTCATGTCCGATCTGGACTGGGATCAGAAGAGTGGGCGTTTTTCCGCCACCGTGTACCGTAGCCACCCGCTGGGGGACATTACGCAGGATTCGTTCCTGCTGACTGGTATTGTCCATGCGGCCCGGCGCGTGCTGGTCTATACCCATGCGCTGTCGGCCGGGTCGGTCCTTACGGCGGCGGATGTGCGTGTGGATGACGCCTATACCGGCCGTGCGGCCGCGCGGGCCTATACGGGGGATACGGATGTGGAGGGTATGACCCTCCTGCATAGTGTTATGGTGGATGAGCCTGTTCTGGAGCGGGACCTGCGGCGGACAATTGTCATGCACAAGGGTGACCCCATCATGCTTACCTATACCTCGCCCGGTCTGCGGCTGTCCGCCACAGGGCGCGCGCTGGAGGATGGAGGGGCTGGCCAGTATGTCCATGCGCTCAATCTTGCCAGTAAAATGATTCTGGTCGGGCGGGTTGTTAATGGGTCCGAAATGGAGGTGGACACCACCTCCGGTGCCATGCCATCGGACGGCAATGCCTTGCGCCGCATCTCTTCGTCCTCCCGCTCCGGTGGGCAGGGCGGCACTTACCCCCGGTAGTTGCTGAATGACTTGGAGACTCTTATTGACCCAACACCGTCTGTCTGGCGCCCTTATGGTCGGATTGCTGGGCCTTGCCTCCTGCTCCGGACTGGCTGACATGAGCGAGATCGGGCATCCCCCGCGCATGACCCGTACGTCCGACCCAACGCAAACGCCGGATTACCGGCCCGTTACCATGCCCATGCCGCCGCTTCAGGCGCCGCCTACGGAAGTTGGTAGCCTGTGGCGGCCGGGGAGCCGCGCCTTCTTCAAGGATCAGCGCGCCTCACAGGTTGGGGACCTGCTGACCATTAAGGTCGAAATTGCGGATACGGCTGACGTTACCAACGATACCTCCGCCTCCTCCAGCGGGTCGGAAGACTTTGGTATTCCCAGCCTGTTCGGGCTTAAGGGTAAGGGGCTTTCGCACATTACCCAGTCTGATGCGCTTAATACGAGCAGCGCCAGCGCCAACGCCGGGACCGGGACCATCCGCCGGACGGAAGCCGTAACGGTTACGTTGGCTGGCACCATTACGCAGGTGTTGCCTAACGGCAACTTTGTGGTGGTCGCTCGTCAGGAAGTGCGCATTAACGGGGAGCTGCGCCAGCTTATGGTCAGCGGCGTCGTGCGCCCGCAGGATATTCTGGAAGACAACACCGTAACCCACGACCGCATTGCCGAGGCCCGCATTTCCTACGGTGGGCGTGGCCAGTTGACCAAGCAGCAGACCCCCCGGTACGGGCAGCAGATTCTGGACAACGTTCTACCGTTCTAGGGTGGATGGGCCACGGTTTGTGTTGCGGTATGATGACGGTGCCAAAAAGGTGGGGGCAATCCCTAACGCATAACTTGACATGACGGTTCAATTCACCCCATTCAACAAGTTGTGCAATGCCTGTTTTCTGTGTGTTGCATGGCCATCAGCGCCGGGCAGGGAACAACGGCCAGATGGGTTGGCGGTAACTCAATCGCGCAGATATGGCGATGCTGGCGCAGTCGGCAGGTAACACCACGGGAGATAAGCATGAACAACGGTGACAACACATTCGGCACCCTGGCCGAGCCTAACCAGACGATACTTGTTCAGGGGCTGAATGTTGCCAGCCTGAAGTGCGAAACCGATACCCCCATTGCTATTGGTGGCACGGTACGCAGCGCCCAGTTGCAGGCCCCGATTGTTGATATTCTGGAAAGTGGCGTGGTTGCCGGGGAACTGGTAGCCGATGAAGTGGTCATTCGTGGCACGGCGGAAAATGTTACCATCCGCGCCAAACGCTTTTTTGCCACCGGCACCGCCAAAATCCAGAACTGCACGCTGTTCCTTGAAGGGGTCAGTGGTTGCAGCATCCATCAGGGTGCGGAACTGACTGGCGACTTCAGAATTACCACGGCTGCTTTTGCCGCGGCTCCGGCTGCTCCCGCAGCGCCTGTCGCCCCGGTTGTGGCCCCTGCTGCTGCGGCCCCGTCCGCACCGCCAGCTTCCGCCAAGCCGGTCAAGGTTGAAGTCAAGCCCGCTCCGGCCGCAACGCCCGCCAAGTCCGCCACTACGGAGTCCGCCAAGTCTTCCAGCACGGAAAGCTCGGTCTGGGGGGATGTGGATCAGGTCATGCGTTCCTCGGCGGAAACGGAAGATGGCCACGCTTCCCTTATGGGTGCGCCCGACCCGGCGTAAAGCCCATTCTGGCCCGCGGTGTGGGCGTTGGGTGGGGTGCGTGGCTGGCTACGCGCCCCGGATATGGTCCGGTTAGTCCGCCATGCCCGGTTGCCAGATTGTTTTTGTGAAGAGATGTCGTAGGTTGTGATGCTGATACCCCGTTTGTCGTTCGGGAAACTTGTGCATATTTCATCAAGCCTGATGACTCTTCTTCTGGCTATGAACATTCACACCATTGCCGGTCATATGAAGGACGATAGCGCGGACACAGGCCCCCAACCCCTGATGTCCGTGGCACATGCGGCTGCGGCCGAAAGTGCACCCGCGGTTAATGATTCGGTTAGCAAAACCAAAAGCGACCGGGATGCGCTGGAGGGCTGGGTGTCTGTTCTGGACCCCAACGAAGCGGCGGATATGTCCCCCCCAGTGAACGACCCAGCCAGCAGCAAAAAGAAGGGTGCTGGCGCGGGGGATGACTGCTCCAAGGGTATTTCCTGCGCACAGGTTAAGGCAGGCAGCACGCTTGGCCCCGACCCGGACCCGGATGTGAGTAAGGCTGAGGCGGATCTGGTTAAGGACATTCTGGCCCGCCAGTCCACCATTGCGGGCGAGCAGCAGCAACTGGACCAGCAGAAGCAGGTGCTGAACGCAGCCCGCGCCGTACTGGACCAGAAAATGAACACGCTGGATGCGTCCCTTGCCTCGCTGGAGCAGAAGCAGGCAGCCCACCGTGAGGTGATGGACGCCGAGACGGACCGGCTGGTCAAGATTTATGAGGATATGCCCCCCAAGGAGGCGGCGGCAGTCTTTAACATTATGGATATTCATGTGCTGGTGGCTGTGGCGAGCAAAATGAATACCCGTAAGGTTTCTGCCATTATGGGCAACATGTCGCCCGAGCGTGTGAACCTGATTTCCCAGTTCATGGCGGGGATCAGAAGCTTCCATGCGTCTTCGCCCGATGGGAGCGATGGTGGGGACCGGGTCGCGCAGAACGTGGGGACGGCCACATGGTGGGCCAAACCTGTTACACCGCCAGCCCCGGCAGCAGGAACGCGTGGGGGTGCTCAGTCTTCTCAGCAGTCAACGACCCAGTAAGGTGTACCGTTTTTAAGGCGCATCGTTTTTTTCCGGGCGAGGCTGGCTACTGTCTCGCATTTGCTTGGGAAGTGACTTAAAATAAGGCGTCATCTGGCATAAACGGCCCGGTTACCGGGCATGGCGACATTGGCACCCATGTCAGCCAGTTCGGGTACGAGGGTGCGCGTAAAAGCTTGAAGGACGGGAACAGGAAGGCATGATGATCAGGCGCGGAGTGATGGTGGCCCTGGTTCTGGTGGTTGCGGGGTGTTCTCCCGACCACATTGCCAGCAAAATATCGGGGCGGGAGTGCAGCGCTGGTTATATTCAGGAAGGGGAGGACTGGTGTGCACCGCCTGAGCGGCCGCCAGCCCCGCAACCTTACTGCACACAGAGCTGGAATGGCGTGGATTGCTGGGCCCGCCCGGACCTGATGCCAAACGTAGCGCGTGAGGTGGCTGAAGGCCCAACAGGGCTGACGCAGGACCAGAACGCACAGCGGCTGAACATGTCGGTCAAAAAGGCGCCACCAACAAACGCCTATTATCCATAATACAGGGTCCGTCTGGCGCACCGGACCCAAGGATTAAGGCAAAAGCTGGAGTGGGTCTGGTGTTGCAAGGTTGTACTTTTAATGTGGCACAACAGGCCCTTGATGTGTTTATGGCTATACGGCAGCCAGTTTACCTTGACGGGCATGACAGGGCGATGGCAAGGCCATGGTTTGGCGGAGCCGCGGAGTATATGGATGCTGAAACGTCTGGAGAGTTGTGTTGTTCCCCATTTTTCCATCGTGACAGCGTAGCCGTTCCCATATGAAAAATTTTCTGACAAGTCTCAAGGCTCTGGGCCGCACGCAGCAGATTGCGCTTGGTGTTGCAGGGGCAGCCCTACTGGGCGTGCTGACGTACTTTGCCTTTTACGCCGGTGGTGGGGCCAGTGCGCTGCTTTATGGTGATCTGGACCTGACCGAGGCGGCCGAAATGGCCGATGACCTCGCCAAGGCCCATATCTCCTTCACTACCAGTCAGGACGGCACCCGCATTTTTGTGGCCAAGGACAAGGTTGCCAGCGCCCGCCTGCTGCTTGCCAAGGATGGCCTGCCCAGCGGCGGTGCGGTCGGGTACGAGCTGTTCGACAAGAGCGGCACGCTGACCAGCACCCAGTTCGAGCAGTCCATTAACGAGACCCGCGCCATGGAAGGGGAGCTGGAGCGCTCCATCCGTCTGCTGCACGGTGTGCGGAATGTGCGGGTGCATCTGGTTCTGCCGCACAGAGACCTGTTTTCTACCGAGACCAATCCCTCGCA
Organism: Acetobacter ghanensis; assembly: GCF_001499675.1. NCBI lineage: Bacteria > Pseudomonadati > Pseudomonadota > Alphaproteobacteria > Acetobacterales > Acetobacteraceae > Acetobacter > Acetobacter ghanensis. The sequence continues at coordinate 120,855 of NZ_LN609302.1, read as the reverse complement.
GGCCAGTGTGGTGCTGGATATTGGCCGGGCTGGGCGTATGGCGCCCGATGGCATTCAGGCTATTCAGAACCTTGTTGCCGCCGCCGTGCCGGGCCTGCGCCCGCAGAACATCTCCATTGTGGATACGCGGGGCGACGTGCTGGTCAAGCCGGGTGACCCGGATAGTCTGGCCGGGCAGGAATCGCAGCTTGAAAAACAGCGCCACGCCGAGGAGCAGCGCCTTGCGCAGGCGGTGGAAGACATGCTGGTGCCCACGCTGGGTGCAGGGCATGTGCGGGCCCGTGCCGCTGTGACCATGAACACAGACGAAATTCATGAAACGGACGAAAGCTATGACCCGAACCAGCAGGTTCTGCGGTCGCAGCAGACCAGTTCGGATAAGAGCGTCAACACCGAATCCAGCCCCAGCACCACGGTGGGGAACAACCTGCCGAACGCCAACGCCAATCAGGACAACAAGACCGGTTCCACCAATGACCGGGAAGAAGAGACCAACAATTATGAAATTGGTAAGCGGGTCCGGGTTGTAAACCAGTCGCGCCCACGTGTTGCGCGTGTCAGCATGGCGGTGCTGGTGGACGGCACCATGACCAAGGACAAGAGCGGCAAGGAAGTCTGGACCCCGCTCGATGATTCCGAGCTGGAGCGGATTACCACGCTGGCACAGACCGCCGTGGGCTTTGATAAGGCCCGTGGGGACGAAGTGCGCGTTGTGTCCATGCGGTTCATGCCCGATGGCGGGTTTGACTTTGCTGGTGGCCATACGGACTACTTCAGCCGCGAAATGCTCATTTACGTGGCCGAGTGGGTTATTCCCATTCTGCTGGTTCTGGGTGCGCTGTTTATTGGCCTGCGCCCCATGCTGCGCCGCACCGGTCTGGTTACTCTGGTTACCAAGGAAGTCGAAGGGCAGGAAAAACTGCTGGCGGGTGCAGAGGGTGGCGGCATGGTCATGGGTCCCAATGGGCAGATGCTGCCTCCGGGTACCACCGTGGCCGAGGATGGCACCGTGGTGGATATGGATGGCGTCAAGGGCAAGCTGCGGCAGGAAGCGCTGGATAAGGTCGCCGATCGCTTTGAAAACAACCTTGATGAAACTGTCCTGATTATCCGGAGCTGGCTGGCGGCCCCGGATCCGAAGAAGGGAGCCTAGGCCATGTCCGAGACCGCAGCAGCCCCCGCCGGGCAGCAGCAGCAGGAAGAACCTGTTGTTCATGACGAGACACGGTACCTGACTGGCAAGCAGCGGGTTGCCATTCTTCTGCTTGCCGCCGGGCGCGAGCGGGCGGCCAAGGTGCTCAAACAGTTGCAGGAAGACGAAGTCCGCGATGTGTCTGTGGCCATGGCGGGGCTGGGGCTAGTCAGCGCCTCGGTTGTGGAGGAGGTGTGCGCCCAGTTCTCCAAGAACTTCGAATCGTCCGAAGGGCTGGTGGGCACGTACGAAACCACGGAAGAACTGCTGCGCAAGGCCCTGTCGGGCGAGCAGGTCGACAAGATCATGGAAGAAATCCGTGGTCCGGCCGGCCGCACCATGTGGGACAAGCTGGGCAACGTGCAGGAGGCCGTTCTGGCCAACTACCTGCGCAACGAATACCCGCAGACAGCCGCCGTTATTCTCAGCCGTCTGCAACCGGCCCATGCCGCGCGCGTGCTGACCCTGCTGCCCGAGGACTACGCAACCGAAGTGATGATGCGCGTCCTGCATATGGAAACGGTGCAGCGCGAGGTGCTGGACAGCGTGGAGGCTACCTTGCGGTCCGAATTCATTTCCTCCCTTGGTCGTTCGGCCAAGCGCGACAGTTACGAACTGCTGGCCGAGGTGTTCAACAACTTCGACCGCAAGACCGAAACCCGCCTCATGGCCTCCATGGACAAGCGCAACCACGACGATATGGAAAAGGTGAAAGCGCTTATGTTCACCTTCGAAGATATCAAGCGCCTGCCGCACGAGGCCCTTATGCGCATTGTGGCGCAGGTGGACCGCGAAAAACTGCCGCTCGCCCTCAAAGGCGCGTCCGAGACCGTGCGCAAGATGTTCTTGCAATGTATGTCCAAGCGCGCTGGCAGTATTCTGCTGGAAGAAATTTCCGCCCTTGGCCCTGTGCGTGTGAAGGATGCTGACGCGGCACAGGTCGATATTGTGACCATCATCAAGAACATGGCCAATGCGGGTGAAATTGATCTGACCGAAAATGGCGGCAACGACGAGATCATTCCATAATGATGGCGCTGGCGCTCTTCCGGTCTGGCGGGTGCCGCATGGCGGCTGATGGCGCTTCCTCCGGGGGAGCGGCGGGAGCGCCCGTACGCACCTATCCACGGATTATGGATCTGGAGGATTTTGGCGCGCCAGACACACCACCTCCCGCCGAGGAAGAAACGCCAGAGGACGAAAAGCCGCCTGAGCCGCCACCGCCTGACCCCAATATTGTCAGCATGACGCGGGATGAGCTGGCCGCACTCCAGCAGACCGCGCGGAACGAGGGGCACGCCGCTGGTGCTGCAGAGAAGGATGCGGAGCTTCAGGCATTTTACACCACTTGCCTGTCCGAACTGACAGAGGCCTTTAAGGCGGAAAACGCCCGACGGGATGAGGCGCTGTCCAAGGCCTCGCAGGTTTTTGTGGCAACGGTGGTGGAGATTGTGCAGGCTCTAACCGCGCTGGATGGGACGGTCCTGCAAGGGATGCAGCGGGACCTTCTGGCTGATGCAGCCAGCTTTGCCCGTGAGTGCGAGGGGGATGTAACGGTCCAGTGTAGCCCGACCGATCTACCGCGCCTGCAGGCAGCTTTGCAGAATGAAGGCGGCGTGCAGGTTGTGCCCGTGTCGGATATTACGCGGGGCACCATACGGATTTCCACAGCAGCCAACACCATTGTGATTGACCCAGTGCAGTGGCGTAAAAGCATGGCTGAAAAAATTGTTGCCAGTGTAACGGCTCTTGCGCGCCAGCGCATGCAGCAGAACACTGGGCAGGCATAAGCAGGCGGAGACAATCATGAGTACAGACAACACCGATATCGGGCTTGAGGATTTCGCCACCAGCGCGTCTGCGCCGGATGCCGCCGCAACCGCCGCACCGGCAGTGGATGGCAAGGATGTGGACGAAGCCCAGAAAGAGGCCGTTTACGATATTCCGGTCAAGATTACGGCGGTTATTGGTACGGCCACCATGCCGGTTAACCAGTTGCTGCGCCTTGGCCGCGGGGCCGTGGTGGAGCTGGACCGCAAGCTGGGTGAAGCCGTGGATATTTACGCCAACAACCGCCTGATCGCCCGTGGCGAAGTGGTGGTGGTTGATGACAACCATATTGGCGTGACCATGACAGAAATCCTGTCCTCCTCCGCCACCAACGGTTAAGCCCTTTGCCCGGACCCGGTACAGCAACGGCCACAACCACCTTGCAACCGGCCGCGGCCGGGCTGGGTGCGGGGTCTTTTGTTGTGCCGGTCATAACCTGCATTGTGGCGTTTGCAGTTGTGATCGGGCTTATCTTTCTGTCCCGCTATGGCCTGAAGTTTCTGGAGCCCTACCTGCTCAGGGGGCGGCAGACGCCCAATCTGGCGGTGATGGAAAGCGTTGCCGTGGACCAGCGCAGGCGGGTGAGCGTTATTCGCTACGGCCAGCGCAAAGGGTTGATCCTGACCGGCGGGGGCAACGATGTGTTCATGGGCTGGGTAGAGGAGACGGATACGCCGCCCCCGGCCCCAACGCCTGCCACATCCCCTCATATGCCGGACCGACCCTCTTTTCTGATGCAGAAGCGGAGCCCCAAGCGTTGACAGTTCCAGCCTTTACAAGACGTGGCGCATGGTTTGCGACTTTGGCGCTGTGTGCTCTGGCTGTTGGTGTGCTGGCCGGTATTCCGGTCGTGGCCCATGCCCAGTCCATTGCGCTGGACCTTGGCAAGGGCGGGGACCCGGGAACAACAAGCCGCATTATTCAGCTAACCGCTCTGCTGACCGTGCTTTCGCTAGCACCCAGCCTGCTGGTTATGGTTACGGCGTTTACCCGTATTATTGTTGTGCTTTCGCTCCTGCGCGGGGCCATTGGCGCACAGGGCACGCCCCCCAATACGGTGCTGATCGGGCTTGGCCTGTTCCTCACATTTTTTGTCATGCAGCCAACATTCGAACAGTCCTGGGTGCAGGGCATTGCCCCCATGATGGACGGTCAGGTGGAGGAAATGGAGGGCCTTAAGGCCGCGGCAGAACCGTTCCGCACGTTCATGCTGGCGCATGTGCGCCCGGCTGATCTGGCAACGTTCCAGCATCTGGCCAATGTGGCGCCTGCCGCCACCCCGGACCAGACCCCGTGGCGCGTGCTTATGCCTGCCTTTATGGTGGGGGAACTCAGCCGTGGGTTCGAGATGGGGTTCCTGCTTTATCTGCCGTTTCTGGTCATTGATATTGTGACCTCCAGCGTGCTGATGAGTTTGGGGATGATGATGTTGCCCCCTGCAACCATATCCCTGCCGTTCAAGCTTATTTTCTTTGTTATGGTGGACGGCTGGCAGATGGTGGCTGGTGGGCTTGTCCGCAGTTTTGGCGGGTGAATACTACGGCGCGGGCTTAAGGTCTGCGCCGCTCAGGTGCTGTGGTTGTTTTTTTAATAGTGTTGTCATTAACCGTACTGTTCTGGTACTTTTTCATTCCCTGATAATAATAAATAGTCGCATATAGCGTGTTGAACCCTTTTATATTGCACGGTTTTTAGAAATTGCAGTGGGGTTACAGGCTTGCTCATTGCCATAAAAAAGCTATCATTCGCCACAGGGCTGTATCAACCCGACCGGGCTACTGGATGCTGGTTGGGGGTGGTTTTGGCGCTAGAATGTTGTTTTTATATGATTTTATTCGCCCGGAGGGATAAGGCGGGCTGTCCGCAGATCGAACGATCTTCTGTAAAGACATCCAGTCATGAACGCGGTATGAAGGCGCAGGCTTGTCTGGTCCATGTGTCTGGATAAGAACGGATTATCTGCTTTTGACCTCAAGGAGCGTCTTCTGGGCGTTTCCTGATTTTTGTGAATGTGCAGGGGGGGGCCATTACGGCCATAACTGACCGGTGTTCTGTTCCGTCTGACGGGCACCCCGCCGGTGGTTGCCACGCAAGGTACCCCAACAATATGAAGGAAGTTGCACTGATATGCTGCAATGGCTGAACAAGGACGCTCCGTTCCGCGATAAGATCCGGGTTGTGATGCTGTGTCTGGAAGCATATTTCATGTTCCAGATTATTGTGGAGACGGTTGGCTTTTTCTGGCACGCGCCAGCCCATTACACGTATATCATCAACATGGCGGCCCTTATTTTTGGGCAGCTTGTTGTGCTGCAAATCTGGCGCTGGTTTACAAGCCTGATTACCGAACCGGTTGAAAAACTGGTGACGATGGGGGAAGAGCTAGGCTCCGGCGTATCACACACCAGCGTTCCCTTCCTTAAAAACAAGGACTGTGTTGGTCGTCTGGCCCGGATTATTGCCCGCTTCTCCCGCATGGTGGATGAGCAGGCAACGGCCCGCGAGCGGCAGGAAAAAATGGCGTCCGAAATTCAGGGTGCACTCAGCAATAGTCAGGACCGGGATAAGCACACCCATCTGGTTATCGAACGTTTGGGTCAGGCTCTGGCCGACATGGCGCAGGGCGACCTGCGTGCACGCATTGATGACCCGATTTTTGACGGTGAATTTGCGCCCCTGCGTGATGCGTTCAACCATTCCGCAACCCGCCTGAACGAAGCCCTGTGCGCTGTTGCCAGCAACTCCGATCTGATTTCCACCGGGGCGGCAGAAATTTCCACCGCATCCGATGACCTTGCCAAACGGACCGAAAAGCAGGCCGCCAACCTTGGGCAGGCCGCATCCTCCGTGCGGACCATTACCGAAGGCGTGCAGAGCAACGCCAAAGCCTGTGCCGATGCAAATGCCGAAAGCCAGCAGGCGCTGGAAAAGGTCAAGGCCGCAACCACCGTCATGACTGAAACCACCAAGGCGATGGACGGGATCAAAAGCTCCTCCGATGCGATTGGCGAAATTATTTCGGTCATTGATGGCATTGCCTTCCAGACCAACGTGCTGGCCCTGAACGCAGGGGTGGAAGCCGCCCGTGCGGGTGAAGCCGGGCGTGGCTTTGCCGTTGTTGCGCAGGAAGTCCGTTCGTTGGCCGAGCAGTCCGCAACATCCGCCAGCGAAATCAAACGCCTGATCTCCGTTGCCGCCGAACAGGTGACAAAGGGCGTGGATCTGGTGCAGCAGACCGGCCGCTACCTGAACGACTTTGCAGGCAGCACCCAGAATATTGCGACCCGCGTGGAAGAAATTTCCGCCTCCACGCAGGATCAGGCCCAGCGCCTGTCCGAAGTAACGTCCTCCATTGGTGGCATGGATCAGGTTACGCAGCAGAACGCCGCCATGGTGGAAGAAACCACGGCCGCCAGCCACAACCTGACTGCCGAAACCCGTACACTGGCGGCAACTCTTAGCCGCTTTAAAATGGATACAACCGCAGGGCGCTCAAACCGTGCAGCCCGTCCGGCGCTGGCCGCCCCCCGTGCGGCTGCGCGGCCCAAGCCGTCCAGCCCGGCCCGTGTGGCGGCCCCTGTATCCACCCCAACACCCCACCCGTGGCGCAGGCTCCGGCGGCAACAGCCCTGCCCACGTCATCCTCCGATGCCGGGTGGGAAGAGTTTTAATGGCCATTATTCCAGCATGTCAGGGGTCTGCGCGCCCCTGCCTGTGCGGCTGACAAGGGAGCGGACCGTTGGCTAGTGTGACCTTACCTGAACGTCTGGACACCTCTGCGGCGTTTGCCCTGAAGAGTGAGATTGAACAGGCTATTAATAGTGCTGGAGGGGAGCAGGTTGCTCTGGATGCCTCCGGCGTGACGTACCTTGGAGGCCTGTGTTTGCAGGTTCTCCTTGCCAGCAGATGCCCTCTTGTGGCGCCATCGGAGCCAGTAGTGGAGGCCTACGCCCTTTTTGGCGTGAGCGCGTGTCTGACCGAGCCGCTGGCGCCATTCAAGGAGTAATGAGGAATATGGTGGAAAAAGTGGGCATACGTGTCCTGACGGTTGATGACTCCCGAACCATGCAGGGTATGCTTCGCAAGGCTCTGGAAGGAGCCGGGTATGATGTGATTCAGGGTGGGGATGGCGTGGAAGGGCTGGAAGTTCTTCAGGCTGCCAACCCGGTTCCCAATGCGATTATTACAGACATCAATATGCCGCGCATGGATGGCTTTGAGTTTATTGAGGCGGTTCGTGGGCTGGAGCATTACAAGCATCTGCCGATTATCGTTCTGACAACGGAAAGCGATCCCGAGAAAAAGGCCAGAGCCCGTGCGGCAGGGGCGACCGGCTGGATTGTCAAGCCGTTCAGCACAGACAGCCTTGTGGCGGCCATCCGCCGGGTGACTGCCTGAAGGAGAGAGACCAGCATGAGTGGTGACATGGACGATATCCTTCTGGTTTTTTTCCAGGAGTGTGAAGAGCAGCTTCAGGAACTGGAGAGTGGTCTGTCCGCCCTTTCGGATGGTGAATCCGGTAAGGAGACAATCAACGCCGTTTTTCGCGCCGTGCATTCCATCAAGGGGGGGGCCGCATCGTTCGGTCTGGAAAACCTTGTTCGGTTTGCGCATGTGTTCGAAAGTTCACTGGACGGTCTGCGCTCCGGTCGTGTCGCCCCAACGCCAGAGATCGTCAAAACCTTCCTCAAGGCTATGGATATTCTGAGCGATCTGGTTGCCGAAGCCCAAGGTGGGGCGGCGGTTGACCAAGGTCGCATTGCGGAAAGTCAGGCCGAGCTTGAAGCTATTATTAGCGAAGGCGGCGGCGCGGCACCCCAGAAGCAGGAAGACGTCATTCCAGCCGACTTCGTGCCCGTGCCGATGGACTTTGAGCCGGTTATGGCCGACTTTGACTTCGGTGACTTTGATATACCGGAAGAACCTGCGGTCTCGTCTGCGCTTGTTGTCACATTCAGCCCGCATACGGCCATGTATGACCGGGGGGATGATGCGCGGAACCTGCTGATCGGCCTTGCTGACGTGGCGGTGGCGCATGGTGGCACCAGCACAGTAACGTGTGACACGGCAAACCTGCCTGCTCTGGCGGGTATGGAAACCGAAAAATCCTATCTGTCTTGGCGCGTGGTTCTGCCAGCCGCTGTGCCGGAAGAAAGTGTGCATACGGTCTTCGACTGGGTGAGTGACGTGTGCGATGTCACCATCACGCGTGATGGTGGGTCTGGCCCCAATGGGGGGGAGAGTGCGCCGGAGGAGGCTGCACCAGCAGCACCGGAGCCGCCAGCGGCCGCCCAGCCTGAACCCGCCAAGTCCGAGCCTGCTACCGCTGGGGTGGACCTGCAACCGCACCCTGCATCTGCCTCCGTGGCGGAAAAAATTATGGCGGAACTGCCGCCCCCGCCCTCACCAGCGGCTACGGCGCCTATTGCCGCAGGGAATACGGCTGCCGTGCGCCGCCCTGTGGAGCAGGCAACCATCCGCGTGGACCTGCACCGCGTGGATGACCTGATGGATCTGGTGGGCGAACTGGTCATTGCACAGGCCGCTCTGGAAGCCATTGGCGAGCGCGAAGATGGCGGCCAGCAGGAAATGATTAAGCGCATTGCCAGCATGAAGGCCCTGACGCGTGACATTCAGGACGCTGTTATGGCCGTGCGCGCCCAGCCTGTGCGCAGTGTGTTCCAGCGTATGCAGCGCGTTGTGCGCGAGGCCAGCTCCATGACCCACAAGGACGTGGTGCTGACGCTGGAAGGCGAGGACACGGAAGTGGACCGCACGCTGGTGGAAAAACTGTCCGACCCGCTGACCCACATGCTGCGTAACGCCGTTGACCACGGGATTGAAAGTGCCGAGGACCGGATTGCCGCAGGCAAGTCCGCTACCGGGCATATTCTGCTTTCCGCCGGGCATCGGTCGGGCCGTATTCTCATCACCATCAAGGATGATGGCGGCGGGATCAATCAGGAACGTGTGCTGGCAACGGCCGTCAAGCGCGGCATTATTGCCCCTGATGCTGTGCTGACGGACGATGAGATTAACAACCTTATTTTTGCACCCGGCTTTTCCACCGCTGCCACCGTGTCCGATCTTTCCGGCCGTGGCGTGGGGATGGACGTGGTCAAGCAGGCCATTCTGGGCCTTGGTGGGCGTGTGACAATTAGCAGTGTACCCGGTGAGGGCACGACATTCTGCCTCAGCCTGCCGCTTACCCTTGCCGTGCTGGACGGTATGCTGATTGTGGCTGCTGGTTCCACAATGGTTGTTCCGGTCTCCTCCGTGGTGGAAACCATGATGGTCAACCACAAGGACATCTACATGCTGCCAGATGGCGCCAATGTTGTGTCCATCCGTGGGGCCTGTATGCCGCTTATTCCGCTGGCGTCCGAGCTGGGGCTTGGGGGATATGGCTCGGGTGGTCTGTCCGAGGATGACGTGATTCTGGTGGTAGAAAACGAATCTGGCGCCCGCGCGGCCCTGATTGTGGAGGATATTCGCGATCAGGCTCAGGTCGTGATCAAAAGTATCGAGAAGAACTACCGCCAGATGCCCGGCGTATCCGCTGCGACCATTCTGGGGGATGGCAGCGTCTCCCTTATTCTGGATGTTCCCGCACTGGTTGCAAATGCTCTTGGACGGATTGACACAAGGCCGTCCGATGTTCGCACAGGGCTTGCGGCGTAAACAGAGACCCCATCAGACGATCTGTATTTGAGTAGGAAAATGGACATGACGGACGAAGCCGGAGCGGACGCCAAACTTGTAAAAATGATCGTGTTTGCTGTGGGGGAACAGGAATACTGTATTCCTATCCTGAGCGTGCGCGAAATTCGTGGGTTTGAAAAAACCACGGCCCTGCCTTTTGCCCCGCATTATGTCTGCGGCGCCATTAACCTGCGTGGCATTATCCTGACCGTTATTGACCTTGCGGTGTACCTGAATGTGGAACCGCAGGCCGATAACCCCCGCCGGGTGGTTATTATTGTTGAGTCCCGCAACGGCACGGTCTGTGGCCTGCTGGTGGACCGCGTGATTGATATGGCGGATGTGAATCTGGAAGACATTCAGGCCGTAGCCGAGGAAGACAGCAGCCTGAGCGGTCTGGTCATGATTGCAGACCGCATGATTGGTGTGCTGCGTCTGGAAGTGGTTGTGGGCCAGCTGGTAGGCGGGATGCCTTCCTGATGGTTGTGGATACACGGTCCACGGCTGACCCGGAGTATACCGACGCAGACTTTCAGATGGTTCGGCGGATTGCCAAGCATGAAGCGGGTATTTTTATCCCCGAATCAAAAAGTACGCTGGTGTATTCGCGTGTTTCCCGCCGTGTGCGGGAAAGTGGGATGCCCTCCTTCCACGCCTATCTGAGCTTTGCGCAAAGCCCTGCTGGCCGGGCGGAAATGGAAAAGCTGATCTGTGCGTTGACAACCAACGTCACCAGCTTTTTCCGCGAACGGCCGCACTTTGTGCATATGGAACAGAACGTTATGCCGGGGCTGGAGTCCCGTCTGCGTAGTGGCGGGCGTGGGCGCATCTGGTCTGCTGCCTGTTCGACCGGGCAGGAGCCGTGGAGCATCGCCATGTCCGTGATGTCGTCTTTCCCCGAGGCGGCATCGTATGACATGCGTATTCTGGCGACCGACATCAACTCCAACGTGGTGGCGCAGGCCTCGGTCGGTACCTACATTGAGAGTGAGACGGACGGTATTTCTACTGCACAGAAAAACCAGTTCATGCGCCCCGATGACCGCGGAAACCTGTCTTTTTACGGCAATATCCGCACGCTGCCCGCCTTCAAGGTGCTTAACCTGAATGCGGACTGGCCCATGCGGGGGCAGTTCTCTGTTATTTTCTGCCGTAACGTCGTTATTTATTTTGATGAACCTACGCGTGAGCGTCTGTGGGGCCGTCTGGCTGACAAGCTGGAAAGAGGCGGGTTCCTGTATGTTGGGCACTCGGAAAAAGTGGCCAATCCCCGCCAATGCGGCCTGGAGCAGGTTGCTCCGACCATTTACCGGAAGGACAGCTGATTTATGCTCAAACCCGTAAGAGTGCTGATTGTTGATGATTCCCGTACAATCAGGGCGCTGATCAAACGGTCCTTTGCGCAGAATCCGGATATTGAAGTCTGTGGCGAGGCGGCAAACCCGCTGGAAGCCCGCGACCTGATTATTAAGGACCAGCCGGACGTCATTACCCTGGACGTGGAAATGCCGGGGATGAACGGCCTGCAGTTTCTGGAAAAAATCATGCGGCTGCGGCCCATCCCGGTTGTCATGGTGTCCAGCCTGACGGCCAAAGGGGCGGATACGGCCATTACCGCGCTCCAGATGGGGGCGTTTGACTGCTACCCCAAACACAATGCCGCACCGGGGGAAGACGCATTTGCGGGCCTTGGGCGGCTGGTTGTGCTGGCGGCCCGCTCGCAGCCGGTGGCCAGAACGCAGCGCCGCACCCCTCCGGCCCCCGTTGGCCATGCCAGAACAACATGGGGCAACGCGGTGGATCTGGTGGCCATTGGCTCCTCCACAGGTGGGGTGGAAGCACTGGAGGAAGTGCTTTCCGGCTTCCCCGAAAAAAGCCCGCCAGTGGTGATCTGCCAGCACATGCCTCCGTTGTTTACGGCAAGCTTTGCAAACCGGCTGAACCAGTCCATGCCTGCACTATCCATTGCCGAAGCGCGGGATGCGGAAGCCCTGCTCCCCGGCATGGTCAGAATCGCGCCCGGTGGGGACAGGCACATGGTGGTGGAAGCCAGTGGTGGCAAATACGTGACAAGGCTGGTAAGCGGCCCGCCAGTAAGCGGGCATTGCCCCTCGGTGGATGTGCTGTTCAAGTCCGTTGCCAAAAATGCAGGGCGGAATGCGCTGGGTATTCTGCTGACCGGCATGGGGCGCGATGGCGCGGAAGGACTGCTGGCCATGCGGCAGGCCGGAGCCTTTACAATCGCGCAGGACAAAACGTCTTCAGTTGTTTATGGAATGCCACGGGTCGCAGCCGAAATTGGTGCAGCCTGTCAGGTTGTGCCGTTGCGCCAGATCAGCGCTGCGGCAATGGCCATTCATACACGCTGACCGCAAAAAAATGGGCGGATATAACCGCCTGCTGTATCTGATGCCGGTCTAACAAGGCCGGAATTAAGACTAGGAATAAGGGGGAGACAAATGCCTGCCGCTTCACAAATCAGGGCTTTGATCGTTGATGATCAGGCTTCTATCCGTCAGGTTCTGGCCAACAGCCTTGCAGAAATTGGTTTTACCAATATTGCCCAGCGCAAGGACGGTAAGGAAGCTCTGGAATATCTGGACCAGAACCCCACGCATCTGGTTATTTCCGACTTTAACATGCCGGTTATGGATGGTCTGGCCCTGCTGCGTGCCGTGCGCAGCAACCCAAAAATCCAGAAGGTGGCCTTTATTATCCTGACCAGCGAGGCCAGCAAGGATCTGGTGCAGGAAGCGGTCAAGGCTGGGGTTAACAACTTCCTTGCCAAACCTTACACCGTAGCCAAGCTGCGCGAGGTTCTGGAAAAGGTGTTCGGGCCTATCAAGTGAACGACCACCCTGCAGTAAAAACGGTTATTCAGGGAGAGGTGGCAATCTCTGGCGATGCGTCAGTGATTTTTGCAACGCTGCTTGGGTCCTGCGTATCGGTTTGTATGTTTGACCCGATTGCGCGTGTCGGTGGCATTAACCATTTTCTGCTGCCCGACGGGGGGGACAATCATTCCGGCACAGCCATGCGGTTTGGCGTAAACTCCATGGAAATGCTGGTCAATGGTCTGCTCAAGGCTGGCGGGCAGCGCAACCGTTTGGTGTGCAAGGTGTTTGGCGGGGCTGCGGTTGTGCCAAGTCTGGGGCGGATTGGGCAGGAAAACATCAAGTTCGTCACCCAGTATCTGACGGATGAGGGTATTCGCTGCGTGTCCCAGAGCTTGGGGGGCAGGCTGGCCCGTCGTATCCGTTTTTGGCCGACCACGGGTCGCGCACAGCAAAATCTGGTGCAGGACGTGCACGGTATTGGTAAGCAGGAAGTCGCCTACAGCCGGCGTGAGGCTGAAGCAGAACGGAAGTGGGCCAAGGAAGCCAGTTCCGAAGTTGAACTGTTTTAAAGAAGCCGAGCCGGAGAGGATAAAGACATGGATGTTGTGCACCCTTTGCCCCACACTATGGCAGGGACCGAGCGGAGTGTGAGTGAGGTTGTGGATCATCTGGTTGGGTTGCTGGATGAAACCTGCCAGGACTTTATGGGTGTGCAGCGTGTGGTGGGCGAGAACATGGATGCCGCGCCCCTGAGTGATGCTGATGTGCAGGCTTTGCAAAAGCTGGATTCCGCAACACAGACGGTCGAAGCCGTGTCTACCATTCTGCGCAATCTGGGGGCGTCTTACGGGCAACAGGTGGAGCAGCCGCTGGACATTGCCGTGTTAAGCCGTGGCGTTAAGCTCAGCCACGTTATTCAGGTGTTGCAGGACGGCACGCAGGTCGAACCCGCCTGCCATTCTGGCGAAGTGGACCTGTTTTAAACAGACCGGCTTTTTGTGCCGCCGCTTAAGGCGGCAAAGATTTGTGGGTGCTTTTGGCAATGGAAAGCCCCCACCCCAGTAGCAAAAACACCCATCCGGCTGTGCGTTCCGTAAAAAGGGAACTGGTTGAGGCCAACGGCCAGAACACCATGCACAGCGTAATGAACAGCATGGATGGCATAAGGCTCGTATTTGTCAGAGCCGAGCGCAGCAGCCTTTTCATCCAGACCACCACAAGACAGACAAACACACACAGCCCGACTAGCCCAACGGTTGTGGCGACTTCCAGATAAATGTTGTGCGGATGAATGTTGCACCCCACAGCAGGGTCCTGCCCGGCAACCAGATGGGCAAACTGCGGAATGGTGTACAGGTAGGCTGTATCGGCACAGTGGCGGCGAAAACCGTCAAACCCCAGACCCAGCAGGGGGTGTGCGTAAAGCATGTTCAGCGCGCGCATAAAGATCTGACCATACGGGGAGTGCGGAAAATCCCTGATCTGGGCAAAAAAGTGCAGGACCAGCTTGTTATATGCTGGGGGAGAGATGACCGGCAGCAACGCAAGGCCCACACTTCCGGCCAGTGTTGATAAAAGGACCGGCACGCGGGTTGTTTTTAACAGAATAGCGCACACAAACAGGCCAAAGAAAACAAGCAGCGCAGGCATTCTTTGCCCGATAATCACCATGGTGAGCAGCAGGAAGGACAAAATGCCAAATCCTGCCACCCTTTGCGCGATGCTTTTATTCTGCACCATGTAAAGTGGGTAGATCATCAAACCGGGGAACATGGTGATCATCAGCGCCGGTCCTGCGCGGGGGTCAAAAAACGGGCCGGTCAGCGCACCGTCTACCCATCTGGGAAAACCCCATATGTTGGTCCCCCAAATGTATTGCTGCCAGCATTCAACCAGCACCCACAGGGCAGCTAGTGTTACGGAAAAACCCAGAATCTGCCGGTCTTTTTTGTTGTCCAGCAGCCACGCTTCCAACGCTTTGGCAAAAACGAAGTATCTTAGAATAGCCAGAGATTCCAGCACGGCGTGCAAGGAGTGGTCCAATACGGAGGACAGAACCATAAGCCCCCACAAGGCCATGGCGTAGGGGAACCACCCGTGCAGGAGCTCCGCATATTTTTTTCTGAAAACGGTGTGGAACAAAAAGAGGATGGCAATAAACGCGACAATAAAGTTTGTAATCGCGCGGCCCCGTAACTGAAAAAAAGGCAGCAGAAAGCAGAGCAGGATCGCACTTTTTTTTAGCGTAAACCCACAAAAAGCGAACAGTCTTTTCAGGATCATAGTCTGGCTCTCCAAGCCGCAGAACAACCCGGCACGCAGCCTTCAGCCCCTCAGGCAGGTGCAAGAGGGGCGCTGTTGAGTGTGGGGCCAGCCCTCCTGTTTGGTCAGGAGGGGAGGGTTAGCAGGCGGTTGGCCAGAATGCGGGCATTCAGCGGCACAAGGCCCCCAACAATGCTGGAGGAGCAACTGCCGTAGGTCAGGCTTAGCCCGCAGGCTGCCGCAGCAATAATGCCGCCCACCCGGCCAGCCTGGTCCATTTTGCTGGCAACCATTGTTGTGGCGCCACGTTGAGCAAAGGCATAGCCAATATCGGCAGATTCCTCGGCATCCAGCCCGGCAGGCAGGACAAGGCTAAGGGTCGCGCCAACACGTTCGACCATCTGCATCATTTTAGACATGCTTACGGGGGAATACACGCAAATGCCCGGTAGATCGACCAGAATGGGTTGCCCCGGCTCCTTATGGTGCACGGCATCGGCCAGTATTTCGGACGTGCTGCCCTGAATAATGGGAATATTATAGGGCTGGAGCAGAGCGGAGAGTTTGGCAAAGCTCCCCGTGGTGTGGTCGCACGCAATAACCAGCGGGGGCGGGCTGTCCTTGTGGTCTTCCGACAGGATAAAGCGAGCCGCGAGCTTGGCCAGCACCAGCGTTTTGCCAGAGCCGGAGGCCCCGCCAAAAGCCAGCGGGGTCTGGGTCGCATCGGGCAGGGTGCCAAAGGACAGAACATTGTCCAACCCTTCCGCCAGAGTATTGCCTGCCAGCGCCTGAATAAGCGGACCGGGCACGGAGTGCCAGCGCAGGATGTCCTCTACCGTCAGATGGCTGACCGGCAGGGCAACACCGTCTGTTGCGGCAGTGTTTCCGTCCTGCACCGGATCGGGCGTGGACAAACCTTCCTCCGTGTTTCCCTGACGGCGCTCCGCAGCCTGCTGGCCGGCGGTGTCGGAGGGACTATCCTGCATATTCTACTCCCATGGTGCGGTCTGCTGGCTGCCTGTCACGATATGGTCGCAACCGTCTTGATCCGGGCACGAGGGTATATCTCAGCTTGCGAAAGAACGGAAATGGAAGGACGCACCCGTTCGACAATGGCGTGCATGGAATCCCTGACCGGGGAGGCAACGACAATGACCGGTATCTCGCCATTAGTGGAGAGCGCGTTGAAGGTATCGCGCAGTTTTCCAACAAAAACATTGAGCATGGAAGGCGGCATGGCCAGCTTGCGGTCTTCCGCCGGGCCAGTGATATGCGCCATAAAATCCGATTCCCATTTGGAAGAAAGGGTCACAATGGGAATGTAGCCACCCGGCCCAACCAGCGTGTTGCAGATCTGGCGCGACAGGCGCATGCGCACATGGTTGGTAAGGGGTTGAATGCCCCGCAGCCCCATGCCGCACGCTTCCTGAATGCTTTCCAAAATGGTGGGCAGGTCGCGGATGGAAACACGCTCGGCCAGTAGCGCCTGCAACACACGCTGTACGGTGCTGAGTGGCACCTGCGAGGGAATAAGGTCGTTAACCAGCTTCTGCTGCTCACGCGGCATATCATCCAGCAGGGCTTGTGTGGCCACATAGGTCAGCAGGTCAGGCAGGTTCTGGCGCACGGTTTCGCTCAGGTGGGTCACAATCACACTGGCGGGGTCCACCACGGTGCAGTTCATGGCCATGGCTTTGGTTTTCTGCGCGGGTTCAATCCAGACCGCAGGCAGGCCAAAGGCGGGTTCCGTGGTTTTTTCGCCCGGTATGGGCGGCACACCGCCCGAGGGGGTCATGGCCAGCAGCTTGTGCGGTTTGACCTCGCCCGAGGCAATCTCAATTTCCTTCAGCTTGATGACGTATTTTTCTGAAGGTAGGTGGATGTTGTCCTGAATCCGCACGGGCGGGGTTACAAACCCCATCTCGGTCGCAACGGAACGCCGCAGCGCCTTAATCTGCTCGGCAAGCTGGGGGGTGTCTCCACTGGTTAGGGGCAGCAGGCCAAAGCCCAGCTCAAGGCGGAGCAGGTCCAGCTTGAGAATTTCGGAAATGGGGGTGGTGGTGGGCTGTGGCGTAATTTCAGTCACATCCCCATCACTGTCGGATTCGGGGGCGCGGCTACGCAGCCACGCGCCGGTGCCTGCGGCAATGGCAATGGCCATAAACGGCAGCGCGGGCAGGCCGGGCATGAGCGCAAACAGGGCGGACAGGGCCGCCGCCACACCCAGAGGCTTGGCGTTACCGCTCAACTGGCGGGCTAGAATAACGTCGGCCGTGCCATCTGTTCCGCCCTTGGTCACCACAATACCGGCGGCGGTGGACACCAGCAGGGCCGGAATCTGGGAGACCAGACCATCACCCACCGTGAGCATGGTAAAGGTGCTGGCTGCTTCGCTCAGCGGCATTCCGTGGCGCAGCACGCCGATGGTCAGCCCGCCAACAATGTTGATGGCGGTAATAATGATGCTGGCAATGGCATCCCCACGCACAAACTTGGCCGCACCATCCATGGAGCCGTAGAAGGCGCTTTCTTCCTCCAGTTCCTTACGTTTGACGCGGGCCGTCCGTTCGTTGATGGCGCCAGAGGCAAGGTCGGCATCAATGGCCATCTGCTTGCCGGGAATGGAGTCCAGGAAGAAGCGGGCCGCCACCTCGGCAATACGCCCCGACCCCTTGGTAATGACCATAAAGTTCACAACCAGCAGGATACAGAACACAATCCCGCCGATTACCACGTCCCCGCCCATAAGGAACCCGCCAAAGGCGGCCACAACGTGGCCTGCGGCATAGGGGCCCTCGCTCCCGTGGCTGAGGATCAGCCGCGTGGTGGCAATTTCAAGCGACAGGCGCAAAAGGGTGGTGAGCAGCAAAAGGGTAGGGAAGGAGGTAAAGTCCAGCGGGCGCTCAAGGAACAGCGCCACCATCAGCACCAGCACCGAGGAGGTGATGGAGATGGACAGCCCCATATCCAGAATAAAGGTCGGCAGTGGCAGAATAAGGATGGACAGCAGCACCACCACGCCCACGGCCAGCCCGATATCCGTGCCCGGAATCATGGCGCGCCACGGCAGGGCTTTCCATCCGCCGTTGCGCAATGTGCCGACCGACTGCGTAAGAAGGCGCGAGGTCGATGCAAATCTTACGCGTGCGGCAGCGGTCTTGTCCGCCAGTTTGCCAGCAGCGGCTTTTTTGACCGAGTTGCCATCGGCAGTATTCAAGAACCACGTTCCCTTTGGTGTTTGTAGCGGCACGGTTTACGGCGGATTCTGTAATGATCCATCCTGTTGCGGACCATGACAGACTGCGCCATTAAAGCCCCTGTATGTGCTATGCAAGTACAGTTAACACCAAGTGCAACCCAAGGCCAGAAAATGGTTCTGGCCCTGCGGTGTCTTCCTGTTTGTGCGCAGTTGGCGGGGTGCGCCACGGCTGGTTAAGTCCGGCTGGTATGGTAAGGTCCGCCCCTATGAACAGTACGGGCAGAACGTGAGCATGAGGGAGACCTGGGAGCCGGATGCGGCGGAGGTTGCAGCCCTTGTTGCCCGCAGGCAGGAGGTTTTGCACCAGCCCACGGCGGCGGGGATGGCGGAGGTGTGCGCCGCCTTGTGCCATGCGGGCCGCAACCGCGATGCCGTAAGCCTTGCGCTGGAGGTTGTGGCAGCCCACCCCCATAATGCGCCCCTCGTGTTGGCTGCGGCTGATGTTATGGCCCACCATACGCCCCGGTTGGATATTGTGGTGGCCTTGTTGCGTCAGGTTGTGGCGCTAGAGCCACATAATCTGGCGTATGCGGTCCGGCTGGCGGCGGCGCTGGTGGAACAGGGCGATGTTGCCGGTGGTTGTGCGTTGTATGAGGAGGTCATGGCCCGCGCCCCTGCGCAGCGGCCAGTTGTGGGGCAAAATCTGGCGGCCACGCTGTTGCGCGTGGGGCGGCCAATGGAGGCCTTGCACCTGCTGTACACCCTTGTGGCCGAAGGCCCGCCCGATGCGGCCCTGCTTGCCACCATGGGGGCCGCACTGGTGCGGCTGAACCGCTCGGGCGAGGCCCTGCTCTGGTACCAACAGGCGCTGGAACTGGAGCCGCACAATACCACCACGGCCCTTAACTACGCCTTTGCGCTGCTCAAGGCCGGGCAGTACGGCAAAGGGTGGGCATGGTTTGCGCACAGACCCCCGCAGACAAACGGCCTCACCCATTGGCTAGCCAGCGTGCCCCAACTCCAGCGGGACGATGTGGCGCAGGCCAATCTGGCAGGCAAAAAAGTGGTCCTGTATCAGGAGCAGGGGTTTGGAGACACGCTCCAGTTCATCCGCTTTGCCGCTGGTCTGGTGGGGCTGGGGGCGCAGGTCAGCATAGCCACATATCCCATGCTGGTGCGGCTTCTGGCCATGTCTTTTCCCTCCATGACCGTCTGCTCCTTGCCGGATATGGATCGGAACGCGCGGTATGATTACGCCTTGCCGGTGCCCTATCTGCCCTCCGTTATGGGGATGCAGACGGCGGCGGATATTCCCGCCACTGTGCCGTATTTGCGCGCGGACCCGGCGGATGTGGCGCGTTTTGCGGCCCTGCTGCCTGCGGGCCGCCCGCGTATTGGTCTGGTCTGGTCGGGCGAGCGGCGGGGCACGGGGCGGGATGTGCTGGCCGACCAGTTACGCTCGACCACGCTGGAGGTCATGGCGCAGGCGCTTACGCCGGTGGACGCCACACTGGTCAGCCTTCAGTTTGGCGCGCCACGGGCCGATCTGGCGGCATGGCACGGCCAGCCGATTTTTGACCCGATGGAGCATGTGCAGGATATGGCCGACACAGCGGCCATTATGGACAATCTGGACCTGATTATTTCGGTCGATACCTCTCCGCTGCATCTGGCGGGGGCTCTGGGCAAATCGGTATGGATGGTCAGCCGGTGGGATGCGTGCTGGCGGTGGGGTGATGCGGGGGAACAGACGCCGTGGTACCCCACCATGCGCATTTTCCGCCCGCAGGAACGCACGTTTGGGCCGGTGCTCCAGCAGGTGGGTGCGGCCTTGCAGACATGGGTTGCCACAATCCGGCGAGGCTGAAGGCGATGCACCCCCGCATGGCATGACCGGGGGGAGCGTGGTAAGGCTGAACACAGATGACCACAAGGGTATAAAAAGGGCGGACATGACAGCGATGTGGGAGCCTGAAAAGGCAAATATGCAAAAGCTCATGGCCCAGAAGCAGATTCTTCTGCAAAATCCGAACCCGCTTAAGGCCGGAGGGCTGTGCGAGGCCATGTGCCGGTGCGGGATGACGGATGAGGGCGTGCGGCTGGCACTGGAGCTTGTTGCCCGTTTTCCCGACCAGACCCCGTATCTGCTGGTGGCTGCCTATATCCTCTCCATCCACGCTGCCCGGTACGATATTGCTGCCGCCATGCTGCGTAAGGTGGTGGCGCTGGAGCCTGATAACGCAACAGCCAGAATTCACCTCGCCAAGGCGCTGGTGGCCAAGGGCGACCTGCCCGGCGGCAGTGCCCAGCTTGCGGATGTGATCCGCCGTTTTCCCGATCAGAGGGTGGAGGCCACACTCCAGATTTCCGAAACATTCCTGCGTATGGGTTATCCGCAGGAGGCGCTGGATGTCATGCTGTTTACCATTAGGCAGGGCGCGCCACAGGCCCAGATGTTTAACCTCATTGGGTGTGCGTTAGGGTGCCTCAACCGCTCGGAGGAGGCCATCCCCTGGTATAAACAGGGCAAGGCGCTGGACCCGAATGATGAGGGGCTCAAGCTCGGTCACGCGCTCGCACTCCTCAAATCCGGTCAGTATGGGGAAGGGTGGGAACTGTACGCGCAACGCCCGCCCAAGCTAACCCAGTTGACCCGCTGGTTTGCAAAGATCCCCACCTTGCAGAAGGGGGATGACGTTGCTGGCAAAACAGTGGTGCTGTACCAGGAGCAGGGGCTGGGCGACACGCTCCAGTTCATCCGCTTTGCCCATTGTCTGGTAGAGCGCGGCGCGCAGGTAACGGTAGCGGTTGGGGGTGTTCTGGAACGGCTTTTGCGCCTGTCCTACCCGGAATTGACCGTGCGTATTCTGGCCGAGATCAAGCTGGACGAACAGTTTGACTATGCCCTGCCTATTCCCAACCTGCCTTATATAGCAGGCCTGCAACGGGCGGCGGATATTCCCGCCACTGTGCCGTATTTGCGCGCGGACCCGGCGGATGTGGCGCGCTTTGCGGCCCTGCTGCCTGCGGGCCGCCCCCGCATTGGTCTGGTCTGGTCGGGGGACCGGCGGCAGTCGGGCGAGGATGTGATGGCCGACCAGTTGCGCTCGACCACGCTGGAAGCCATGGCGCAGGCGCTTACGCCGGTGGACGCCACACTGGTCAGCCTTCAGTTTGGCGCACCACGGGCCGATCTGGCGGCATGGCACGGCCAGCCTATTTTTGACCCGATGGAGCATGTGCAGGATATGGCCGACACAGCGGCCATTATGGACAATCTGGACCTGATTATTTCGGTCGATACCTCTCCGCTGCATCTGGCTGGCGCGCTGGGGTAAACCGGTGTGGATGGTCAGCCGGTGGGATGCGTGCTGGCGGTGGGGGGATTCGGGCGAGACATCGCCGTGGTATCCAACATTGCGTATTTTCCGCCCGGAGGAGCGTTCGCTTGCGCCGGTACTCCAGCAGGTGGGGACGGCTTTGCAGGCTTGGGTAGCCACCCAGCGGCACGGTGGCCAGCAGCAGGTCCCGGCCAGCCCACAGCCAGCACCAGCGGGCACCGCCATGGCGGATCAGGCTGATATGAGCCGCATTGCCAGCAGCCCGAACGACACATTCCCTATTCCCCTGCCGGAGGGGCTGACGGTGGAAGCCCTGTGGGAACAGCGGCAGGCGCTGATACAGAACCCAACAGCCGAACGCCTGCATGATCTGGCTGTCATGCTGTTCGAGCTACGGCATCAGGCAGCGGGCGAACAACTGGTGCGGGATGTGCTTTTGGCACATCAGGACAACGTGCCCATTCTGCTTAGCGCCATACTGCTGCTGAACACCTACACAGCGCGCTACGATCTGGTGGCCGCATTGCTGCGCAAGGCAATGCACCTCAAGCCCGAAATGCACGAGCTCAAGCTCTTTTTGGCCAATACCCTGATCGCACAGGGGGACCTGATGGCGGGCCTGCGCATTTTTGCCGAGATTGTGCAGAACCACCCGGATATGTGGCTGTATGCGTGCGAGCATATTTCGCTCGCCTTGCAGGATGCCGGTTTTCTGGACGAGGCCCTCCGGGTTCTGGAGGACTGGTTTGCCAATGCGCAGGACACTACACCCGCCCTGCTGAACAACATGGGGTGCGTGCTCCAGCGGCTGAACCGCTCGGAGGAGGCGCTGGTCTGGTACAAAAAGGCGCTTGATCAGGAGCCGGATAACGCCGCCATCCGGCTGGGTTACGCGCTGACCCTGTTCAAGGCCGGGCGCTTTGGGGAGGGGGCCAAGTATTATCAGGACCGCGCTATGGGCCTGACCGACCCGCTGGCATGGTACCATAGCCTGCCACGCCTCCAGAAGGGGGATACTCTGGCGGGCCGCTCCATTGTGGTCTGTCAGGAACAGGGGTTTGGGGACAGCCTTCAGTTTGTACGCTTTGTGCCGCGTCTGGTGCAGGCCGGGGCCAAGGTTACGCTTGTGGTGCCCTCCAACCTGCTGCGGCTCTTTGCGCTCTCCTTTCCCATGGCCACGGTTGTGGAGGATTGCAGGTTTGTCCGCCAGAGCGGGTATGACGCCATAGTAACCCTGCCGGACCTGCCGTTTGTGCTGGGGGTGGAGTGCCCGTCCGATATTCCGGCCGACATTCCCTACCTTAAGGTGGACCCAGCGGATGTGGCGCGCTTTGCCGCCCGTATGCCCGCCAGACGCCCACGGATTGGCATTGTGTGGGCAGGGGGCAAACGGCCGAAGGCGTCCGAAGCCATTGTGGACCAGCGCCGCTCTACCGCTCTGTCCAACGTTGGCCCGGCCCTGACCCCGGTGGATGCCGTGCTGGTTAACCTCCAGCATGGTCCCGCGCGGGAGGAACTGGCGGCATGGCACGGCCAGCCCATTCTGGACCTGATGGGGGATGTGTACAACATGGCCGACACGGCCGCAGTTGTTGAGAATCTGGACCTTGTGGTGTCGGTCGATACATCCATCGTGCATCTGGCGGGTGCGCTGGGCAAACCGGTGTGGATGGTCAGCCGCCGGGATGCGTGCTGGCGTTGGGGGGATTCGGGCGAGACATGGCCGTGGTACCCAACGTTGCGTATTTTCCGTGCGCAGGAGCGGTCGTTTGAGCCGGTTCTGGAGCAGATGGGCGCAGCCCTGCGGCAATGGGTGGCAACGTGGCGGCCGGGCAAGGGCGCGCTGGATTAACCAGCCCTCCCTGCACCGCTCATACACAAGGCTGCACCACGGGGGTACGGCCTTGTCGTGGCGCTGGCGTTAATCCCCGTTCTGGGAGGCAACACGCTGGGTAGAGGCGCGCGCCACGGGGTTGGCCCGGTAGGAGGCCAGCGAGCGCCCGCGCATTCCGCTGCCGTGGCTGTTGCCCACAGGTGCGGGCTCCACAAAATTGCGCATACCCTGAAAAGGATGAAACACCTTGGGGTGCGAGATAATGGGTGTGCCATCCGGCCCCGTGCCCGTGCTGGCTTCCGCCACCATCATAGGCGGGTGACGAACGGAGGGGGTAACGGGGTGCGGGAACACCTGCGGCATCACCGGGCCTTTTTGCGCCACGGCATCGCGCCCATCCTGCGGCATGGCCCATGCCTCCAGCACCTTCCACTGGTAGGGGGTGCCTATGCCGGGAGTCTGGGAGTGGTAGGCGGCGGCCGCGCGCGGCCAGCTCCCCGTCTTGTCATACATCTGGAGCAGAAAATTGCCCGCGTACATGGCGTTGCGTTGCGGGTCGAACGCCAGTTCCAGCGAGGAGAACGCATCGGGGTGCTGTTGCAGGTTGACCTGCATACACCCAACGTCAATGGACATGATGCCCTGCTGGCGGAAGCTTTGCACCGCAGCCACGGCTTCTGCCCGGCTGTTGTAATGGTAGCCAATACCCGCAGCATTAACGGTCCACGGCCATGCGGAAACCGTGCCGTCGGATTCGACCTTCCCACTTTCCACCCGCCCCATGGCGGACAGGAATCCATCGGGAATATGCAGGCTGCGCTCGGCCTGCGCCGTGGCTGCCGTACACATCTCCGCCTCCACAGAGCGGGCATGGGCCTGTGTGGCGGCCAGAGGGGCAGTGCAGGAAAACAGGGCTGCGCAGAGCAGCCAGCGGCCGGGCAGGGTGCGGGGGGAGTAAGGCATCATGCGGGGTCGGGCGGGAGCGTGGGTCTGGGCAAAGCCGGACAGCGTGTCCCTTACCTCCTTACTATTGTTGGCCATTATGCCAGTAATGGAAGAATACAGCGCGCGACAGACAGGCAAAACTGGCCTTGGTCGGGTCTTTCTATACAGGGCTGTATTCCTGCGGGGCGCAGGATGCAAGGATTCATGTCCAAAAGATCATGCCCTGCCAAGTCCGGGCTGATTAATGCCATGATTTTGCATCATCTTTGCTGTTCCCGGCTTCCTTTGGCATCACGCGGGATGGGATGCGGGGTGCATGGGGTGGTAAAAAAGGCTTTTGGGCAGGGGCCGAGGCAGGTTACATGGGCATTGAATGGAATGGCCAGCGCGCCTATCCTTATGACACAATGTGACGTGATGACCCTGCACCCGGTGCCGGGCTGATCAATCAGGGGTAAGCAGGTATATGAGGAACCGCCTCAAGGCGAGCAACGGGCATGGCAGCGCAGCCAGTCACAATGGCAATGTGGCGGCGCCATCTTCCAACCGTATGGGGCGGGGGCGTCGGTCTGGGTTCGGGCCGTTATGGCCGCCGTTTTCATGCTCTCCCTGTTTGTGCCCGTCTCTCCCGCTCATGCCATTACGGTGCGGGTGAAGGATATTGTTGATTACGAAGGCGTGCGGGACAACCAACTGGTCGGCTACGGGCTTGTTGTGGGCCTGCATGGCACGGGCGACCGTCTGACCAACATCATCTTCACGCGTGAGACGTTGATCAGCATGCTCAACCGTCTGGGCGTGAACATCCGTGACCGTGAAATTCAGTTGCAGACGCATGACGTGGCCGCCGTTATGGTCACCGCCACCCTGCCGCCGTTCTCACACGGGGGCGGGCGGATTGACGTAACCGTTTCCGCCGTGGGTGACGCGCAGGACCTGACCGGGGGTACCCTGCTGGTAACGCCCCTACAGGCTGCGGATGGCGAGGTGTACGCCGTGGCGCAGGGTTCCCTTGTGACCAACGCCTTTACGGCGGGGGGGCAGGCCGCAACGGTTACGCGTAACATCCCCACCAGCGGGCATATTGCCAATGGTGGCGTGGTGGAACGTGAGGTGCCGGTCAAACTGGGGGAGACGGGGGTTATTCACCTCTCGCTGCATAACCCCAACTTTACCACCGCAACCCGTGTGGCCGAGGTTATCAACCGCAGAATTGGCGCGCATATGGCGCAGGTGGATGACCCGCGCACCATTGCCGTGGACCTGACCGGGCGCAACCCGTCCCTGACCCTGTACCGGATTGGTGACCTCCAGATTGAGCCGGATACCATGGCCAAGGTTGTGGTGGATGAGGCCAGTGGCACCATTGTTATGGGTGACAGTGTGCGGATTAGCACCGTGGCCATTGCGCAGGGGAACCTGACCATTCAGGTCACCGAAACACCACAGGTGGCCCAGCCAGCCCCCTTCTCCAACGGTGTGACCGCCGTTGTCCCCCGTACGCAGGCCAATGTGAGCACGGATAGCTCGCACAGGTTGGGTATCCTGCGGGAAGGGCCAACACTGGCCAGCCTTGTGGCGGGGATGAACGCACTGGGCATGGGCCCGCGAGACATGATTGGCATTTTGCAGGCCATCAAGGCGGATGGCGCGCTACAGGCCGATCTGGAAGTGAGGTAGTCAGCAATGAGCTCAATTCCCAACGTAAGCGCAGCCCAGATTGCCAGCGCCCAGAACGCCGCGTCCACCCGCGCGGGGCTGAGTGCTGAGGCGCTGGAAAAAACGCGCAAGGCCGCCATCGACTTTGAAGGCGTGACCATAGGCGAAATGCTTCAGCCTATGTTTGACACGGTGGACACGGCCAACAGCCTGTTTGGCGGCGGGGCGGCGGAGTCCCAGTTCCGGTCGTTGCAGGTGCTGGAAATGGGGAAGCAGATTGCCAATAATGGCGGCATTGGTCTGGCGGACAGCGTGTACCGCCAGATGGTGGCCATGCAGGAAAAAGCACAGCAGGAAAAGGGCGAATCATGACCGATAAGCCGCAGGATCTGCAAGACCGGCTGTTGCAGTGCTTTGGTGCTGTAAGCGCTCTGCTGGAGCAGGAAAACGAACTGCTGAAGTCCGGTCAGTGGCAGGATGTGGAGAAGCTTGTGCCCCGCAAGCGGGAGTTGACGCAGCTTTTGCGCAAGCTGCTCTCACCCGCGCAGGTTCGGTCCTTGACGGCGGAAGAGCGGGCCAGTCAGGTCGGCCCGGAAATGGAAGCCGCCATTAAGCGCTTTAACGCGCTGGTCAAAGCGAATGACGACCTGCTTCAAAGCGCCATTGCCGCGCAGGATACGCTTATCAAACTTGTGCTGGACGATGCAGCGCAGGAGCAGCGCCTTGGGTATGGCGCATCTGGCAGTTACACGGTGGGTGCCCACGGTGGTGGGGCGCTGGCCTTGCGGGGCGACTTTTAAGCCGCTCCGCCCCAAATTACAGCTTTACCAGTAGCCGCCAATAACCTTGCGCGGCTGGTTCCCGGCCGGGTCCGCGCCGGAGTACCATGCGCTCCAGTCCCACAAAAAGGTGTCACGCCGGTTTTCCGCCGTCATGGCCGCCAGTTCCTCCACAACGGAGGGGGGCTGCTTCTTTTTGTCCTGCATCTGCGCCGTGGTCATGTTGTGCAGGGTACGGAAGGCGTTTTCCGAGCCCATATACACACACCCGCACCCAATGGGGTCCGCGTAAAGGTAAATCGGTCCATCGGGGGAGGGGCGGTAGGTTAACTGCCCCGGCGGCAGGCGGTTCATCATGGCGTAACGCGCGGTTGTGTCGGCCTGATGGGCCACAAACCCGGCCTCGGAGAGCGTTTTGCCCTTTTCCAGATACGGTGCCGCGGGGGACATGCACCCCGCCAGCGTGGTGCACAGCAGCCCGGCTACAGCCTTGGCCAGTTGGCTGGCGCGGTTGGGTGTCGCCTTGGGTGGCAAGGGGCTGCCTGTGTGCATCTGGCGGGTTCCGTGCTGTGTTTTTTTAGAGGGAGGGAGCCGAGGCGTCTGTCATGCAAAGGGGCGGCACGCAAACATAAGCCTTCATGGTGGAGTAGTGCAGGCTCATCAACTGCGGAAGCGTCTGTGCGGCCACATTGCCATCCTGCCCATTGGCAGCGGGTACGCTGGTGCTGGTCAGGGGCACGCAGGCCTTGATCAGCTTTTCCGCGCCGGAAGGGGAGATGGCATAGCCAGCGATACTCTGCGTGGCCATAAGCGGGAAGGCGAGGGAGGTGACGTTCATCTCGCTCAGCGCGGCGGCGCCACGGGCGGAGTACGGAGGCTGCACCGCGCCAGAAAAGAGCGCCAGTTCCGGCAGAACATCAAACTGAATGGTTGCGCCGGGCGTGTTGCCCCACAGCACAAAGTCCCAGTCCTCTGGCAGGCTGGCCAGAATGCGCGTGCTTTCCGCTTCAAAGTTGGCGCACAGCACGGCGTTGTTTTCAAACACATGCACGGCGGTCTTGTGCTGGGCCACGTTGCCCCACAGCGCCACGTGGGACAGGGCTGCGGCAAATGCGCGGGGGGAGAACTGACATTCGGCCGTAATCAGGTTCATCTGCTTCATGGCCTGCACGTCTAGCGTCTGCTCGCTAACGCCAATGGAGCGGACAAGCTCGGGAACATGGGCGTTCAGGCGCAGGAACCGGTCCGTCTGGCCTGGCGTTGTGTCATTGCTGATGAAAAACTTGAACATCTACGGTTCCTGCTGGGGTCAGGTTGAATAAAATACGTCCGCTACCCGGATACGCACGAGATAATGGGAGGCGCCGCCATTGCCGGTACCAGATCATGCAAAACAGAGACCCGCGGCGAAACCCGTTTATGTGCATTGAGAATACGGCAGAGTAGGACACAAGGAAAGCCTTGGAAGCATGAAAGCTGACAGAGCATATTCCTGTGGCTTTGTTGGGGGCAAGGCCATATACTGTGCCCGAATACATGGTTTTTTTAAGGTCGCAGGCAACGGCCATCGCATTGGTATGCAGCACGTAAAGGATTGGATTTATGAGCGTTAGCGGTATTTCGCCGGTAAGCCAGTATCTGATGGCCCTGAAGAATGAAGATGCGGCCGCGTCCAACTATGCCAAGACCGATGTGACGACCAAGCAGGCCGTAGCCGCGTTTGAAGAATCCGCCGCGACCATTACCACCGCCAGCCAGCTGCTCAAGAATTACTCCACCCTTCAGGTGGTGCTGGGTGCCTATGGCATGGGGTCGTATTCCAGCGCGACCGCCATTGTGCAGAAGCTGCTGACGCAGGACCCCGATTCCTCCACGTCGCTCGCCAAATCATCCGGCAACGCCACGTGGCTGGCCTTTGCCGATGCGTTTAAATCCTGGGGGGAAGGCGGGGGCAGCGTGCAGACAACGCCGCTGACATCCTCCACCATTACCTCCATCGTCAACGAATATCAGACCGACACAACGGCCTCCCTCACCAGCGATATTTCGAGCTTCAAAAGCGAGGCGGCGACCATTACCACCGCCAGCCAGTTGCTGAACAACTCTACCGTGCTGGATGTGGTGCTGAGCGCCTTTGGCATGGAATCGCTTGAGGATGACACAACAGTCCTGACCTCGTTGCTCACGCAGGACCCAAGCTCCTCCACATCGCTGGCGCAGACATCGGGCAACACGTCGTGGCAGGCTTTTGCCTACACGTTTCAGGCTATGGCCAAGGGGGGCGGCACGGCTACGTCCACACCGTTTACCTCCTCCACCCTCAGTTCCATTGCGCTGCGCTACCAGATTGCGGTTAACAACGCGATCGACACCAATGTTAATGCGTTCAAAAGTCAGGCGGCGACCATCACCAGCGCGTCCGCCCTGATGAGCAATTCGACCGTGCTCTCCATGGTCATGAGCAATTACGGGCTGGATTCCAGCACGGACAACACCAGTATTCTTACCGCGCTGCTCACGCAGGACCCCACATCGTCCACCTCTTTGGCGCAGGCGTCGGGCAGTACGGCATGGCAGGACTTTGCCACCGCCTTTAAGGCGCTGGGCCAAGGGGATGGCACAGCTACATCCACGCCGTTTACCTCCTCCACCATTACCGCCATTGCCAGCAAATATACGGCGGAAATCGGGAGCGAGACCAGCGCTGCCATTACGTCCTTCAAGAGTGATGCGCTGAGCATGACTTCGGTGAATGACCTGCTGAATGACAGTTCATCCTTGCAGGTGGTGTTGGGGGCGTATGGTCTGGGGTCTCTGGCCAGCGATACCGATGTGGTGAAAACCCTGCTGACGCAGGACCCGGATTCCTCCACCTCTCTGGCGCAGACATCGGGCAATTCCGAATGGCTGGCCTTTGCCGAGGCCTTTAAAACATGGGGGCAGAATAACGGGACCGGCAGCGTTATGTCGTCCACGCTTATTGCGTCCATTTCCTCCAGCTTCCAGAGCAACATGACCTCGCTGGTGCAGTCGGGCATCAGTGCGTTTGCAAGTGCTGCTGCGACCATCACCACCGCCAGCGCCCTGCTGGCCAATTCTAGCGTGTTGCAGGTTGTGACCGGGGCTTACGGCGTGGATGCCGCCAGTAACGAGACTACGCTGGTTAACGCCCTGCTGACGCAGGACCCCACATCGTCCACATCGGTTGCGGCTGCTTCGGGCAATTCCACGTGGCAGACCTTTGCCGATGCGTTTGAAGTCTGGGGTGCCAGCGGGGGCAGCGTGAGCGCAACGCCCTTTACGTCTGAAAAAATTCAGACCATCGCGGATGATTACGAACTCCGGCAGTACGAAAGTAGCTCCGCGCTGAGTGACAACGGTGTTGGTAACGCCCTGTACTTTACCCGCACCATGAGCAGCATTACGTCCCTGTCCCAGCTTATGTCAGACTCGACCCTGCTGACTGTGGTGGAGACAGTCTCCGGCTACGACCCGGACCAGTTTGGCGCGCTGGATTATGACCAGCAGGTGCGTCTGCTGGAAAAGAAGGTGGACCTCACCAAGTTGTCCACGCCCAAGCAGATCCAGCAATATGCCGAGCAGTATCTGGCCATGTTGCAGATCAACCCACAAACGCCGGATACGCCCGCCAGCCTGCTGGACCTGTTTGGTGGGGATGATAGCGATGAGGGTATTCTCGCCCTGTTTGATGATGGCAGTGACGATTCCTCCTCCTCGGGCAGTATTTATTCCAGCCTGTTCTAGGCAAGGTGGTCCTGCCCTGCACGTATGGGGCGGGGCAGCATAACCCCGTATCTGGTTTGTTGTTGACGTGAGTTCGGAACCGCTTTCTCCCTCGCCAGTCGAGGCTTCCGTATCTGCCCTTTCGGGCGTGCTGGACGCCGTGCGTGGCGCTATTTCCAGCCCCCGGCATGATGTGCCCGTGGGAATGCTGGAGGGGCGGGTTACGGGCCTTTCTGGCCTGTCAGTCTCGCTCAGTGGTCTGCGGGACTTTACCGGCGTGGGTGACCGCGTCACCATTTACGGGTTGGATGGACGGCAGACGCAGGCCGAAATTGTGGCCTTTCAGCAGGATATTGCCATTGCCATGCCCTTTGGCTCGCTGGAGGGTATTGGTTCGGGCTGCCGTGCGACTTTCCAGCTTTATGATCAGGAACAGAGGCGGCGCAGGGCCGGGGGTACGCTTATGGTCAATGCCGGGTGGCAGGGCCGGGTGGTGGACCCCATGGGGCGGCCTATGGATGGCAAAGGCCCGCTCCCGTCCGAGGGTACGCCCCAGCGGCTCCATGCCTCCCCGCCGGAGGCCGCCATGCGTGCGCGCCTTGGCCCGCGCATAGACCTTGGGGTGCGCGCACTCAACCTGTTCACCACCTGCCGCGAGGGCCAGCGCCTTGGCCTGTTTGCGGGTTCGGGCGTGGGTAAGTCCACCCTTATGGGTATGCTCGCGCGGGATACGGCGTGTGACGTTGCAGTTATTGCGCTGGTGGGCGAACGTGGGCGCGAAGTGCGCGAGTTTGTAGAGGATGATCTGGGGCCGGAGGGGCTGGCCAAGTCCGTTGTGGTGGTCGCCACGTCCGACACATCCCCCCTTATGCGGCGCGAGGCCGCCTATGCCGCCATGGCCGTGGCCGAGCACTTCCGCGATCAGGGCAAGTCGGTGCTGATGCTGATGGATAGCGTAACCCGCTTCTGTCAGGCTTTGCGTGAGATTGGCCTGTCCTCGGGCGAACCTCCTGCCACGCGTGGCTACCCACCCAGTGTTTTTGCCGAACTGCCCCGCCTGCTGGAACGCGCAGGCCCGGGCCTGATGGACGAGCAAGGCCATGCCGGGCAGATGACCGCCATGTTCTCTGTGCTGGTGGAAGGGGATGACCAGAACGAACCCGTGGCAGATGCCGTGCGCGGTATTCTGGACGGGCACGTGGTGCTGGAACGCCGCATTGCGGAATCCGGGCGTTACCCTGCGGTCAATGTACTGCGCTCGCTCTCGCGCACAGTGCCGGGATGCCTGACGGAGGAGGAGAACCAGCTTGTGCTGCAAGCTCGCTCCTGCCTGTCCACTTGGGATGAGATGCAGGACATGGTCCGCCTTGGCGCCTACCGCCCCGGCAATGACCAGCGCGTGGACGAGGCCATTCGCGTGGCCCCGGCGGTGGAGGAAATGCTCAAGCAGCGCAAGGGTGAGCGCGCCACCCTGCCTGAAAGTTTTGATGCCCTACGGGGCGCGCTGTCGTAGCTGAACAGCCATGAGCAGCGCCAGAATCCGCTCCCTTCATGCGTTGATCCGCCTGCGCAAAAAAGAGGCGGATGAGGCCCGCGCCGGTATGGCCCGCGCACTGGCGGCCGAAAACGCAGCCCTGACGGAGCTGGAGCGCCAGTTAACCCAGATCGAGCTTGAGCGGGACGAGGCAGAGGGGGATGCCGGGCGGGAGTCCTTCCGGCTGTGGTTGCCCGTTGCGCAGGAGAACGTTGCGCAGGCCGAGCAGATGGTGCTCAAGACCCGCCACGATTCCATACGGGTGCGCGAGGAACTGATACAGGCCAATGCCGCCTACAAGGCCGCGCAGACCCTGCTGGAGAAGCGTGAGGAAGAGGCGCGCGTTCTGCTTGCACGGCGTGAGCAGGCGGAGCTGGACGACCTGTCCCGCCGGGCCCGTCCGTTTTTTCAGTAGGAGCGGGCATGGGTCCATCGTTTGGCGGCGATAACATGCAAAGCCGTTAAAAAACGATGGCAAACGGCTCTTTTCTTATGTTTGCTCCTTGAGAAAGCGGAGTGTGCCCGCTATCGCTTACAGAACATGAGGGGCTGACAGTGATCGTGCACAATGCGACCCGTTTCTCCCCACACTCGTGAGTGATTAGGAAAACGTATGCAACAGACAGAGCTGCAACCCGCAAAAATTTTTGTTGCGACCCCGTGCTTTGGCGGGATGGTTACGCAGGAGTATATGGAATCCATCATTGCATGTGCCGGAGTGCTTCAGGTCCCCATGACCCTCTCCCTTCTGGGGGATGATGCGATGATCAGCCGTGCACGCAATACCCTGATGCACAAGTTCCTGACCCTGTCTGACGCAACGCACCTGCTGTTTATTGATGCGGATATTGGCTTCCCGGCCGAGGCACCGGCCCGCCTGCTGGCGGCTGGCAAGGACGTGGTGGCCGGGGCCTACCCGATCCGCGAATATTTCTGGGACAAAACCACCCAGCAGAACATGGTGCATGGAGAAGCGCAGGAAACCGCATCCCTGCGGTATGTGGGCGAGACCGAAGCCATGCACCAGACGTGGGAAAAAGGCCCCATGGTCAAAACCCACTACGCGGGCACCGGGTTTATGATGATCAGCCGCAACGCGCTGGAACGGATGGTTAAAGCCTACCCCGAGACCGCCTACCGCCGGATTGACGCCGCCGATGGTGACACGGGCAGCACCGCCTATGCCCTGTTTGACGGCAGCATTGACCCCGAAACCGGAACGTACCAGAGCGAGGACTTTACCTTCTGCCGCCGCTGGCGCGAAATCGGGGGGGAAGTCTGGCTGGATACCTCCATTAATCTGACACATGCAGGCCGTGCCGCGTTTCACGGTAAACCAGCCTGCCGTGTTGGTATGGCTCACAACAAGGGCGCCTAAGGTCGCAGTAGCACCACATGCCAAATAACAACAAACGCCCCGTCATTATCAAACGTGGGGGCGATTCAGGCGAGCAGGGTCATCACGGCGGCGCATGGAAAATTGCGTACGCCGACTTCATGACGGCCATGATGGCCTTCTTTTTGGTGATGTGGCTGCTGAATGCGACAACGGAAGAGCAGCGCAAGGGTATTGCGCAGTTCTTTAACCCCATGGCGGAAAAAGACACCCGTCTGGGGTCCTCCAACGGGATGCTGGAAACATCTCCCTCCCCCCTTACGGCGGGCACTACGCTGCGTAAGGTCAAAGATGGGGACGCCCCGGACGATAACGGGGGCGAACAGCCCGGCGCCAAGGATGCGCCCCGCCGCTCGGAGGAGGGCGGCTCGCCCGATAACATTACCCGTGGGCTTAAGGCGCAGCTTACCCCTGCCTCCCCCTCCATTATTCCCATTGGTGGGCCGGAAAGTGGTGGCGGCAGGAGCATTGGCACCATTGGTGTGGACAACCCTGTGGCCGCTGCGGCGGAACAGGCCAAGATTGACAATATGGTCAAAGGGCTGGAGCAGTCCGTGGCGCAAAACCCGGATACACAGGCCGCGACCAAGAACATGACCGTCTCCTTCGGGCGGGATGATATTCGGATCGAACTGCGGGACGCCAACAACACCCCCATGTTCGACACCGCCTCCGCCACCCCCAATGCGGCTGGCCGCAAGATGCTGGAGCAGATTGGCGCGTGGTTGGCCCCCATGCCAGAGCAGTTGTCCATTGTGGGCTATACCGATGCCGACCAGTACCGCCCGACCAAGCGTGGAGGCATGTCCAACTGGACCCTCTCCGCCCAGCGGGCAGATGGCGCGCGGGAGGTGTTGGTTAGGGCTGGGTACCCCGACCGTAATATTCTGAGCGTATCGGGCCGAGCGGACCGGGATCTGGCGGTGCCGTCCGACCCCGGTGCTGCGGCTAACCGGCGTGTGGTGCTGATCCTGCATCGTCGCTTTGAAAATCCCGGCCAGCCGGGTGGGGCCATTGTGCCCATGCCCGCGCAGGGGGATGCCACATCGCAGCAGCCCAATGGGCAGGCCAACGGGCAGCCCGCGCAACCTGCTACGCCAACACCCCCGCAGGGCGGTGCCCCGGCTCCGGCGGCCTCAACGCCGCCCGCTCCTGCGCCTGCCGCACCGGCAGCAGGGCAGCAAGCGCCAGCCGCACCGGCTACAACCCCGGCGGATGCCCAGCCTGCCCCGGCGGCGGCTCCCCGGCGGGTGAGAGGGGTGCGTGTGCGTACGGTGACAAGGCCGCGTACCCAGCCAGCGGAGGCTCCGGCCCCAGCCCCAGCCCCTGCGGACCAGCCGTTCCAGCCCTCGCAGGATACGTGGACACCCGCACCGCAGTAACCGCCCGTAACAGGATGATGACGTGCCGCAGGCAGGTGGTGCCAGCCGGTACAACGTAGTTGAAAGTGGAGACCGTTAAATGCTGTTCATTGGGGGGCTCATTTTTGCGCTGCTCTGCGTGTTTGGCTCGTTTGTGGCATCGGGCGGGGCGCTTGCGCCGCTTATTATGTCCATGCCGTTCGAACTGCTGACCATTCTTGGGGCTGCAGTTGGTATTTTTGTCATGTCCAATTCCAAGGACGTGCTCAAGGAATTCCCGCATTACCTGCGCCGCACCATTAAGGGGCCGCGCTACAACAAGGCGGCCTATACGGAGCTGCTGGTCACGCTGTTCCGCTTTATGCGGCTGGCGCAGGCCAAGGGCAACATGGCGCTTGAAGAACATATTGAAAACCCGAACGACAGCAGCATTTTTGCGCTCTCTCCCAATGTGCGGGACGATGTGCCAACCCGCGCACTGATCTGCGATTACCTGCGCCTGATCAGCCTGAACATGGATGACGCCTACCAGCTTGATGAAGTGATGGGGCGTGAGCTTAAAAAGAACCTGAGCGAAGAGCTGCACACATCCGAAAGCCTGCAAAGCATTGCCGACGCCCTGCCAGCCCTTGGCATTGTGGCCGCCGTGCTGGGGGTTATTAAAACCATGGCCTCCATTAGCAAGCCGCCGGTCATTCTGGGTGAGATGATTGCAGGCGCACTTGTTGGGACCTTTCTGGGTGTGCTTTTGTCTTATGGCGTTGTGGCCCCACTTTCGTCTAGGATGCGCGATGTGGTCTCGCAGGACGCACGGTATCAGGACCTAATCCGCACGGTTTTCGTGGCGCATCTGCAAGGCAACCCGCCGCAGATCTGCGCGGAAATCGGGCGTAAGGACATACCGCATGCGTTTATGCCCACATTCGCTGAGCTTGATTCTGCCCTGTCCGAAGCAAGTCACCCGGGGGCAGCGGCGGCCTAACAGGGTATAAGGAATGCCACCAGCGGGTCCGCTGGAGGAGGGGAAAAGCTGATGGGTATCAAGTCAACAAGTGCTGTGAATACGAGCGAAAGCGCGCAGGAAGCGCCGCTTTCCTCCCTTCTGGCCGCTATTTCCTCCCGCACTAGCACAGGGGCGGCGGCCACGACCGCTGCGCAGACCAGTGGTTTTGCTGCTGTGCTGAAGAGCATGGCCGCCCCATCTTCCACGGCAACCCACGGCCGCCATGCCGCCACGCAGCAGTCCACGTCTGCGGCCACTACCAGCGGCACGCAGGGCGGTGCGGACCAGTCTGATAGTACGGCGTCCTCCTCCACTACCACCAGTAGCAACAGCACCTCCAGCAAGTCTGCCGCAGCCTCCTCCACGCCGGCCGCCACAACCAGCACCACGGCCAGCAAGGCCAAGGGGACGGGTGCCGCCACCACCACCGCCGTGGCGGGGAAGGCGCAAAGCAGCAAACACACAAAAACCCAGACTGAAGACACCAGCACGGATGAGCAGGCCGCCACCACGGCGGATGAGAGCGCAACCACAGCCACTGCGGCCGACACCAGCCAGACGACGCAGGATTCCAGCGTATGGAGCATGGCGGAAACGCTGATGCAGATGGCCTTGCAGGGGGCGGATTCGCTGCCCGGACAAGCGCAGACGGCAGGGGTGACTACGGCACAGGCCGGGAGCGATGCCACATCCGCCGCTACTTTGGACGCCAACGCCACACAGGCCGCGCAGCTTGCCAATGGGCAGGGTGTGGGCAGCCTGTCGGCTGATGCTCTGCTGCAAGGGGCGCTGTCTGTTGCCGCAGGTTCCCTCGCGCCGCAGGGGCTGACCAGTCTGGCCGGGCAGAGCGGGTCTGTCTCCCTGACCGGGGCGTTGTCCGGCCTTGCCACTGGTTTGGCCTCGGCTCTGGCGCAGCCTGCAACAAGTTCGGTAGGGCCAAACCTTGCCAGCGTGGCGCAAAGTGCCACCGCACCGCAGATGGCCTCGGCCACCGCAAGCCCCGTGGTGCAGAACCCGCTGGGTACGCTGGCAGCCAGTGTGGCCAGCCAGCCCGGCACGCAGGCCACCACCGCCTCCGCTGCCACGGCGGCTACGGATACGGCGCAGCAGTCCGCAGCGCTTACGCTCCAGCAGGTTGCTGCTGTTGTCAGCAATGTTAGCGTTACCCAGTCCACTACCCAGCAGAGCGGGCAGGCGGCAGATGCCGTTGCTGGTAGCACCCTGACCACGGATGGGCAGGCAGGCCTTACAGCCGACGCCACGACCGCCATGGTGGCGCTGGGCAGCACGGTGCAGGAAAGTGAAGGTGGTTTTTCCGACCAGTCCGGCAGTGGCGCGGGCGAGGAAGGGCAGCAGGCCTTGCTGGCCGATAGCGGGGCGCAGACCAGCACACTGGCGCAAAGTGCGGCGCAGGAGGCATCCTCCTTTTCTTCCACGCTGGGTACGGCGCTAGGGCAGACACAGGGCCAGAGCACCGCAACAACAACAGCACAGGCCGGGCAGGCAACGGCCACCGCCGCGCAGGAGGATGAGCAGACCACGGGCCTGTTCTCCCTTGCCGGGGCGGATAGTACGGATACCGGCGTATCCATGACCGTGATGACCGCCGATTCTACCCCCGTGCATGTGCGCGTACAGGGGACGGATGGCGTAACCACGGGTGTTGTGCTCCAGAGTGAGGATGCCGCAACCGCGCACCATCTGGCCAATACACGGCACGAGCTTGTTGCAGCGCTGGACGCTGCGGGTGTAAACGTAGAGCACCTGAAGATTGATGTTGTTGCCGCGAGCGACACAGGCAATAATACCAGTCAGCAGGATACGGGTAGCAGCAGCAGCTTTGCCGATGGCGCTTTTGGCGGTGCCAACAGCAGTGCAGGGCAGGGCGGTAGCCAGTCTTCGGGCGGGAACGCATGGGCCGCAAATGCTCTGTCCACCGCATCGGATCTGGCGGGTGCGGAGCAACAGGATGGCAGTGCAACCTCATCCGGCACGCGCGTAAATGATGGACGTGGGGTTAACATTACCGCCTGACCCCGGGCGTATCTACAAGGCACACAGGAAGGAAGCGGGCTTATGTCCACGACGTCACTGACGACCAGCGAATACAGTCTGCTCTCGGCAGCGGAGGCAACGGCCAAAAGCTCTGCCGCCACGTCCAGCTCGACGTCTTCCACCACGTCGTCAACGTCGGCTACGTCAGCGTTGTCCTCGCTTGCGGATAACTACACCACGTTCCTGACCCTGTTGACCACGCAGCTCCAGCATCAGGACCCCAGCAGCCCCATGAGCAGTGACTCCTTCACCAGCGAACTGGTGGAGTTTGCCGGGGTGGAACAGCAGGTGGAAACCAACTCCAAGCTCTCCTCGCTCATCTCGCTTAACGAGAGCGGGCAGCTCAGCTCGGACAGCGCACTTGTTGGCTCGCAGGCAACGGCAACGTCCACCACCCTGCCGTTGCAGAACAGCTCCGCGCAGGTCAACTTCCAGGGCACATCGGGGCAGACGGTTGCCATTGCGGTGTCCAACTCCGCAGGCACCATCGTCAAGGACGACTTGGTTACCGCTACCAGCGGAACCAATACGTGGACGTGGGATGGCACCGACAACAGCGGCAACCAGCTGTCCGACGGGGCCTACAGCGTTGCGGTCAAGACCATGGATTCGTCGGGCAATACGTCCGATGTGTCCTTTACGGTTACGGGCACCATTACGGGTATCCAGACCGGGACGGACGACATGGAAGTGCAGATGGGCAGCGCCACCATCCCGATGAGCGAGCTGACCAACGTGTCTCAGGTGTCTTCGTCGTCCTCATCTTCTTCCTCATCGTCTTCTTCTTCGGACGACGACACGTCCGATACGTCAGACAGTTCCTCCACCGGGTCCTGATGACGGGCGGGGTATGGTGTTGGCCATACCCCGCTCTTCTTTTTAGGGGGTGGCTTCCCCGGCGTGGCCTTAGCCCGCAAACAGCCTGACCTTTTCCGCACAATATGCATAACGGGGCGCAGCGTGACATGTGCAGCAGCACGCCGTGCAGGCGGGGCCGTGTGTTATTTTTTTCACGCATGTCAGAATAAAACTAACAAACCCCTTAACAATAGATTGACGGACTACGGGGGCAACCGGCTATGCCTCATGTCAATAACTGCGATTAAGGCGGAAAAATTATGTTGGCCTGGTTTACTGAAAAAGCGCCATTAAGGCGGAAAATTTCCATCGTGATGGCCTGCTTGCAAGCCTACATGATTTTGCAGATTCTGGTGCAGCTTGTCAGTTCCGAAATGGATCTGCCGCTAGCCGTGCAGCGTTACCTTGGGCTGGGTGGGTTTGTTATCAGCTCCCTTATGGTGTTTCTGGCCCGCTGGGTGCTGATCACCCGGGCTGCCGTACCGTTTGAGACCATTACAGCCCTGACCGAGCGCATTGCGGCGGGCAGGCTGGATGAGACCATCCCCTATGTAGAATGGACTGATTGCGCGGGCCGTCTGGCCAAGGCGCTCACTACCTTCCGCGGTGTGTTGGTCAAGCAGTTGGACCTTCAGAAAATCGCGCAGGAAAGTGCCGCCGAGCAGCAGCGGTTGAGTACTATTACGCAGGAACGCGCGGTTGAGCAGAATGGCCTGATTGTGGAATTGGGCAAGGGGATGAAAACACTGGCCAGCCGGAATCTGGCCTTCCAGTTCACGTCCCCCTTTGCGCCAGAGTTTGACGCCCTGCGCCGTGACTTTAACGAGGCTGTGGCCTCCCTGTCTGAAGCGATGGAGGAAGTGGCTGCGGCTTCCGCCCTTATTCAGGGTGGGTCCATGGAAATTGCCGAGGCATCGCAGGATTTTGCCCAGCGGACCGAGCGCCAAGCTGCTGCCATGGGGCAGATGGCTGCCTCTGTAACCAATGTTAAAAATGGCGTGGACAACCAGTCCGAAGCTGCGCAGGAAGCCCGCGCCGCAGCCCTGAGCGCTCATGCCGCCGTGCAGCGTTCCACTCAGGTCATGCTGTCCGCCATGTCCGCCATTCAGGAAATTGCAACGTCGTCTGCCAAAATGTCCGCTATTATTGGCATTATTGATGACATTGCCTTCCAGACCAACCTGCTGGCCCTGAACGCAGGCGTGGAAGCGGCCCGTGCGGGGGATGCAGGGCGCGGGTTTGCCGTGGTCGCAACCGAGATCCGGGCTTTGGCCCAGCGCTCTTCCACATCCTCGCGCGATATTCGGAGCCTGATCGAAATTTCCACCCGTCAGGTGACCGAGGGCGTGCGCCTTGTGGAGCAGACGGATAAGGAACTTCGGATGGTTGCCGGGCAGGTGGAGGCCATTACCACCCATGTTGGCAACATTGCCACGGTTGCGCGTGAGCAGGTGGGCAGCTTGGGCGAGGTGAACACCGCCGCCACCCATATTGACGCCACCACCCAGCAAAACGCCGCCATGGTGGAACAAACCGCCGCCGCCGCCCATAACTTGACGACCGAGGCCGCCCACCTTGTTAAGGTTGTTGGCCAGTTCAAACTCTCTGGTCAGGCTCCGGCGCTGGCTGGCGGGGCACCAAAGCGTGCGGCTCTGGCCAGCCCGTCTGCTCGTCCGGCGTCATTGGCCGCCAGCAGACCCGCCGCTGCTCCCCGCCAGTTGGTGACCAGTGGGGAAGATGGCTGGTCGGACTTCTAAACCCGGCGGGTAACCGCCAACCGCTCTTTTGGGGCGGATGTAAACTGCAAAAAAGGCCGGGCACCCAACGTGTCCGGCCTTTTTGCTGTGCGGGATTTGCGGACCTGTTGGGTTATTTTAAACATTGATGAATATGGATGAAGAATCGGAAAAAATTTATAAATTGTTTACTAATTGCTGCCAACACTCGGCTTGTAGGTTCCGTTAGGTTGCTCTGGTCACGTTCGGGTGCCGGGTGTAGAATGAATGACACACACGTGGCTGATTTTGGCCCCTTTGGGAAAAAACCAGCCGAGCTAGATATGGTGCAATCATGATCCATCCCGCAATGCGCGCCTACCAGAATGTGGCCGGGTTCTCCCTGACGGACCGACAGGCCGATGCCACCTGCTTTAGACTGCTGATCGAAGAGTTGGAAACGGCGGCAGCCAGTTCCGAACCCTCCGTTCGGCTCAGTGCCCTGACCAAGAATCAGCGTTTGTGGTCCATGATCATGAAGGCAAATTCGCTGGATGCGGGCGCCACCAGTTATGAAGACAGGGAAGTTTTTGTAAGGCTGGCCTCGCAGGCCCAGCGTTACGGCATTCGCGCCATTCTTGATACCAATCTGTCTCTCGCTCCCTTGATCAGTATTGCAGAAACCGTTCTGGAAGGCTTGGAAACATCCGCAGCGCATGGGCAGGATTTTGACGCTGACGCCATGCTCTGAACGGCGAGGGAGCCAACAATAAGGTGGCTCGACTATGGACAATTCGGACGGCCGGACAGGCCAGCAACAGCCTGCCTCAATAGCTGACAGGCTGTCTTTTATGGGCATAGAGCGGCCCGAGCGTGAGACGCTGGCCGACATGCGCCCCGCTATGGCTGACATACTGGATGAAAGCCTGTCCGAATTTTACAAACGTGTGCATGATGTACCAGAACTGGCCCGGTTTTTTCCAACCGAGGCCACCACAACCAAGGCCCGCTCCCTGCAACAGATGCACTGGGACACTATTCTATCGGGCAAGTTCGGGCCGGATTATGTGGCCGATGTAACCCGTATTGGCCTCGCCCACGCCCGCATAGGGCTGGAACCCCGGTGGTATATAGATGGCTACGCCGTGCTGCTGGATGCCATATGCCGCCGCCTGATCCGCCGGGGGATGCCAAACGGGCGGCGCTCCCTCTTTGGGCGGGGGGATGCGGCAGCCGAAGCGGGCGAAAAGCTGGGCCAGCAGATTGGCGCCATTATCAAATCCACTTTTCTGGACATGGATCTGGTTATTTCCACCTATCTGGCACGGCTGGAGGAGGAACGGCAGAAGGCAGCCTCCGAACGCTCGGCACTGGAGCAGATTGCACAGGCCCTAGAGCGGGTGGCGGAAGGAGACCTGAGCGCAACTCTGGCGCATGATGTGGCCGAACGTTCCCCCGTGCTGGCCGCAGCCTTTGCCAAGCTCAAGACCGGGCTGAATGGCGTGGTGTCTGATATTCGTGAGGTTTCCACACAGGTGGAGGAAACCGCAACCTCCATCAGCCAGAGCAATGCCCGTATTCTTAGCCAGAACGAGGCGCAGGTTGGGTCCATCCACCGCCTGACCGATGCGACGGCCTCGCTTGAGACGTCACTCGATGATGTGTCGGGGCAGACGGTCGCGGCGGAAAAAGCCGTGCGCCAATGTGTGGCCGCGGCAGAGCGTGGCAATGTGAATATGCACGATGTACGCGCCACCATGGCGGATATTCAGGCCGCGTGGAAAACCATTTCCGATCTGGTTGGCTCTATTCAGAACATAGCCGCGCAGACCAACTTTCTGGCGCTTAACGCCAATGTGGAGGCCACACGCGCGGGGGAAATGGGGCGTGGCTTCTCCGTTGTGGCAATGGCCATCCGCGACCTGTCGGTCAAAACGTCACAGGCTGCAAGGCAGATTGCCGCCAGTGCGCAAAAGAACGAGGCGGTCATTCGCAACGGGGCGGATGCGGTTAGCCAGATGGTGGTGGACCTGTCCAACATAGGGGCGGGCATTACCGTGGTGAACGACGCCATTTGCAAGATCAACAAGGAAATGGGGGGCCAGCAGCAAAGCGTAAAAGGCACCCACCGCGAGGCCGCTGCCCTGCGGGACCTGACGGAAAAAACATCGGCCATGTCCGAGCACGCCTCCAGAGACTGCCAGCATCTGACCAGCCGTTCGGCCAGAATGGTGGATCTGGTCAGCAACTTTGTCCTGTCCGAACCCGGATTGGATTATGACGACGATTACCCCATTGCCGCTGAATAAGCGGGCATAAAAAAACCGGCCTGCTTGAGAGCAGGCCGGTGCAAAAGCACGCTGGTTTAAAAAGCGACTTACTGCTTCATGGCGATGGTGGCCTGCAACAGCTGGTCTGCCGTGGTCACAATCTTGGTGTTGGCGGTGTAGGCTTCCTGCGCCACAATCAGGGCGGACAGGTCGCTTGTCAGGTCGGTGGTGGAGGATTCCACATAACCTACCGTCACGGAGCCGGTTCCGTTCTCACCCACCAGGCCGGTCTTGGCGTTACCGGAGGAGGCGGTGGCGGCGTAAGCCTGACCATCCTGCGCTTCCAGACCGTTAACGTTGGCGAAGTTGCTGAGCGCGACCTTACCGATCAGCTGCGTGTCCCCGTTGTCGAACACGGCCATGACGGAGCCATCGCTCTCAATTTCCGCACTTTCGTAGGTGCCGGAGGTTACGCTGTCACTTGTCATGGAGGGCGTTGTGGACGTTGTGCCAACCGTCATGCCGCTTGTGCCACCAATGGTGCCAAGGGAGAGGCTGACGCTCTGCGTGGCGCCATCGGGGTAGGTTACGGAGATAGGCAGGGCCACAGCGGCACCGCTGAGCGTGGAGGTCATGTTGGTGCCGGAGCTGTTGGTGACAGACGCCAAAGACCCATCGCTGTTGAACTTAACGGTGTAGGGGCCTGCATCCGACCCCAGCGTTGCCGTTGTGCCGTCAGAGTTGGCGCTGGCAACGGCCTGCACCGTCCATGTGTCCGTCCCCGTGTTGGTCCATTTCAGGCTGATCTGCCCGGTGTTGGCGAGGGGGGCATTGACGTTGTAGCTGCCGTCATAAACCGTGGTTGCGGCGGACGTAACCGTTGTGCCGGTCGTGGCGGAGGAGGAGAGGGTGCCGCTCGTTGTCAGCGTGGTGGTCTGCGTGGGGCGGAAGGTGACGTTGGCAATGTTGATCTGCGTCAGCTTGCTGGTGTCCAGCGTGCCGGTTGTGGAATCAACCATGTAGCCATCAA
Organism: Acetobacter ghanensis; assembly: GCF_001499675.1. Classification (NCBI taxonomy): domain Bacteria; kingdom Pseudomonadati; phylum Pseudomonadota; class Alphaproteobacteria; order Acetobacterales; family Acetobacteraceae; genus Acetobacter; species Acetobacter ghanensis. The sequence goes on along the minus strand of NZ_LN609302.1, from coordinate 77,309 downwards.
GGTAGTAGCCGCTGGTGTTGACCAGATAGCCGTCCTTGTTCTCATAGAACTCACCGTTACGGGTGTAGTACTGGGTGCTCTGGAACTGGGTGGTGCCGGAGGAAACGGCCCCTGTTTCCTTGGAGACGTTGAACAGCCCGTTGCCAGAGATGGACATGGCCAGCGCATCCGTGCTGGAGGACGCCGTGCCCTGCGAGTTGACGTGCTGCACGGTTACGGCGGCAACGGAGTTGGCCACGCCCTGTGCAAACGACCCGGAGGTGGAACCGGCACCGGCCACAAAGTCCTGAAAAGCCGTGGTGTCGGCCTTGTAGCCGACGGTCTGGCTGTTGGCGATGTTGTTACTAAGGTTGGTAAACGCGGTGGACTGAGCGTTAATCCCGCTGACAGCCGTAGTAAGGGAGTTAAAGATTGACATGTGCCGTCCCTGCCTTGTGGATGCGCAGTTATATTACGCTGGCTGTCTGTGCCGGATGGGGCACGCGCATCAGCCACGGGGTTAATGGCCTACAGGCTCTGATGGCGGGACCATGCCGCACCACAAACCTGAAGCCTGACTTGCCCAACTGAGTAGCATGTAGGGCGCGGAACGCAAGGTTTTCCTGCATGAAAGAACTGTAAACCGCCGTTTATGGTCCTCATGGAGGGGTGGTTGTGGCCTGCACGCATGGGGTGGGCCAAAAACAGGCGGCGGGCAGGGGGGGTTACCTGTTGCCACGCCGGTTGTTTGGAGGTGCGGGGGGCGGAGTGGCGCGTGAGCCGGGGGTTTTGAGCTTCATCACATAGGCAATAATGGCGGCCACGGGCTGGAAGTATTCGGGCGGAATTTCGGAGTCCAGCGGCAGGGTATAAAGCGCGCGGGCCAGTGGTGGGTTGGGCACAATGGGAACGCGCACCTCTTCCGCCGCCTCACGCATACGGGCCGCCAGTTCATCCGTGCCTTTGGCGACAATTTTGGGGGCGCTGTTAACACCGTTTTCGTATTGCAGGGCCACGGCGTAGTGGGTCGGGTTGGTAATAACCACCGTGGCTTCCTCCTTGACCGCCTGCACCATGCGGCGGCGGCGGCGCATACGAATCTGCCGCTGGCGGGCCTTAACCTTGGGGTCCCCGTCCATCTCCTTGGTTTCGTCCTTGATGTCCTGAAAACTCATGCGCAGTTGTTGCAGGCGGTTCCAGCGGGTCCATACATCGTCCAGCACCGCAATAACGGCCTGCACCGCCAGCACCACCAGTGTTGCGTACACAAACCAGGAGACAAGCTCGCGCGTAAGGTGCGGCACGCTCCACCGTTCGGACAGGGGGGCCACGCGCAGGGTTTCCTTGGCCACGCCAAACAGCACAAGGCCAAACACCGTAAGTTTGATAAGGCTTTTAAGGGTTTCGACCAGATTGTTCTTGCTGAACAGGCGCTTCATCCCCTTGGCGGGGGAAAGGCGCATGATGTCGGGGATGACGGCCTGCGGGCGGAACAGAAACCCGCTTTGCAGCACGCCAAAAGCCAGAGTGACCACCAGCCCCGTGCCAACCAGAGGGGCGGCCAGCCACGCCCCTTCCAGCATGGCTTGAATGGAGGCGCGGTAAAGGGAGGCCCGGTCAAAGGGGATGCTGTCAAAATGCGCCATAAGCCCGTACATGTGCTTGGCGAACTTGAAGGCGGACAGGCTGGTAGTGGTGGTAAAGACGATGAGAAACCCGCTGAGGATAACCACAAGCTGCACCTCGCGCGATTGGGCAATGTTGCCTTCCTCACGCGCGGTTTCCAGCCGTTTGCCGGTTGGGGCTTGGCTCTTTTCGCCTGTGCTGTCGTCCGCCATGTGCCCCGGCTCCTAGTGGTGTGCCGTGTGGTTTGCCGTATTGGCGCCAATGCCGGGCAGGCCAAGCAGCAGATCCCCAGCCCGTTCCTGCCAGACACCAGTAATGACCTGAATAAGAATGGCCAGCAGCAGCACACCGCCCAGCAACTGGGCGGGCATGGCCATGGAATAGACCTGAATGGACGGCATAAGCCGGTTAAGTACCCCCAGCATGGCGGGCCACAGGGTGCCGATGAGCACAAAAGGGGCGGAAAGCTGGAAGGCCAGCGTAAAGGACTGGGATGTAACCTGCGCCACACTGTGCGCCATATCACCCACCATGGGCATGTGGCCGGGGGGGAACAGCGTGTAGGACCCGGTTACCGCCGCCAGTGGCAGCACATACAACCCTGACGATAGAAAAATAACGGGGACCAGAAACGCCGCCATATGGCTGATGGCCGTACTGCTGGCGCCCAGGTCCGGGTCAGGCTGGAGCACACTGGCAAGCCCTGTAAAAATGGCCACAATCTGCATGGAAATGCCGAGTGCGAGCGAGACAAGCCGCGCCAGCCAGCCAATAAAAATGCCATACAGCAGTTCGCCCACAATAATGGCTATGGCGCGGGCGGGCATGTGCAGCGCCTGCCCGGAAACATCGTTGAGCGCGTCCTGCTCAAGCGGGAGAATGGCAACGGTAATGCACAGGGCAATGCCTGCGCGGACCACCATGGGGGAGGTGCTTTCCCCCAGTCCGGGGGAGGCCAGAACCAGTGCGCTAACCCGGCACAGAACCAGCAGGAACATGGCGGCAAGTACCTGTATGGACCCGCCGGGGAACAGCAGGTAGTCGGTCATGCCCACGCAGTGGCGCGGCGGTGGCGCACGGCGGTCATGACCCGCCAACCATAATGATCTGGTCAAAAATGGTATGGGCGTAGGTGTTCAGGGTCGAGGCCATGTAGGAGCCGGTCAGCAGCAGGGCGGTCATGGCGGCCACAAATTTTGGCACGAAGGACAGCGTGGCTTCGCTAACCTGTGTCATGGCCTGAAACAGCGAAACCAGAACACCCGCCACCAGCGAGGCCAGCAGGGAGGGTGCCCCCAGCTTGACCGCCACAAAAAGTGTCTGGCGCAGTATGTCGTGAATATCGACTGTGCTGTGCATGACCGGGGCTGGCTTAGATCGACATCTTCATGACGTCCTGATACGCCTGCACCACGCGGTCACGCACGGTGGTTACGGTTTGCAGGGTCAGCTTGGCTTCTTCCACCGAGGTGGCGATGTCGGTCATGTTGCCTTTGCCAGACAGGCCCGTTGCGGTCTGGGCTTCCGCCGTTTTGCCGGTCTGTATGGCGCCTTTGAGCGCATTGTCCAACGCGGATGTAAAGCCCGAAACAATGTCGGCCCCACCTGTGGAACCCGTGCCCTGCGCATCCGTTGAGGATTGCATGCTCTGCTGGGTCTGCCCATAGGCGTTGAGCGCATCGAGGCTGCGTGTGGTGATGTCGCTGGTCATGTTAGCCCTGTCTGGCGCGGAGGGTCGGCCTTTGGTCATGCCCGCCCCCGCCACGATGTGGTCTGGAATATGCGCCCACTGTAATCCATTTGGCCGGTGCAAGGCCAGTGGCTTTTGCGCGCGCTGGGTGATCTTTGCGGTTACAGCACGTCCATCTTGCTGGCGGGGGAAATGACGTTGATCCCTTTGGTGACCGGCAGACTGGTCTCGCGCGAGGCGGGGGTGGTGCTGTGCGCGCTCATGCGGGCGCCAAGGGGGATGAACGCCTGCTCGTTCAGCCGGTAGCCAATGCCCCATTGGGTAATGAACGGGTCCTGAATACCAAAGTCGCGCAGTTTTTTGCGGATTTTGCAGACCATCACGTCAATAATCTTGCCGTGTGGTTCTTCCTGCCCGGCGTACAGGTTGTCCAGCAGGGCTTCCTTGCTGAGCACCTGATTTTTGCGCAGGGTCAGCAGTTCCACCACGTCGTATTCCCGCGGGGTCAAGGGGAGGGGGCGGTCATCAATCCGCACCTGCCTGTTGTCCACGTTTACCACCATGCGGCCAATATGCAGGGTCAGGCTGTCATGCCCGCCGGTGCGGCGCACAATGGCGCGCAGGCGGGCCAGCAGTTCCACCGGCTCGACCGAAGCGGGCACGCAGTCATCCGCCCCGATGGACAGGGCCTCCGCAACCTCCGTGGGGGTAAGCGTGCGGATAATCATCATAATGGGGGTGGGAATACGGCTGTTGCGGATGTGGCGCAGGAGCCGTGTATCAGGCCGGGCCTGCTGGATAACCGCAATATCGTACTGCGAGCGGCGCAGGGTTTCCACCACCCCTTCCGGCCCGGACATGGTAATGGAGACGGCCCCCTCCACCGCGGCTTCGGCCAGACCGTGGCATGGCCGGATATCGCCATGTGTTGAATTGTCTCCGATACACAACAGGCGCATGTTTTTTTCCGTCTATCGGTTCCGTGGTTTGGGGAGGGGTATGCCGCGGGAAACTGCGGTGCATCTGTCCTCTCCCGCTGGCCGTTGCGTTATGCTGGCCGGGTATTTGGGGTGCGATCGGCGCTGCACGGGCGCAGACTCCAAAAAACACCTTGGCTAAGGCATGGCCATCCCATAATCTGAGCGCAAGATTTTTTTGAACTGGTTTGCATGCGGCCCTGCCGTGCGGCATACCGGTTTTTTGTTTCCTGTATGCCTTAAAGAGGTTCCATCACATGGCAGATACCACGGTTGCCGCCCAGCTTGCCTCCAGCATGCGTACGGCCACGGCACACATGGCCCAGTCGGCGCACCGGTCCGTGCAGCCCGAGCATGTGGCCTCCAGCGCGCTCAAGGTTTCCTCCACTGCGCAGGACGGGTCCTCCTCCTCCATGCAGTTTGATGCGTCCGGTCAGGTTGTGCCCTCGGGCAACACACATAACCAGCACTCCGGCACGGCAAGCTTCGTTAACCTGCTGGCCTGATCGTACACCGGCAGGCCGGACTGCCCCGGTCCGCTGGGGCACATGGCCGGGTTATGGTGTTTTTTTAACGCATGACGCTTCAGGGTATTGATGAGTGCACAGCAGCGGCAGTGTCCGTTCTGGTCCTGCATGGCTGACGGGTCTTCTTTTTCCGCCGGTGCAGGCGGGCCGGTCAGCCACAGTTCTTCTGCCTCAGCCACCTTATGTGCAGAAGAGTTCCGCCCCACGGCAGGGCTATTGTTCGTTCAGGATTAACGAGACGTGTATTTCAGCAGATCCGTTTGCATGAGACGCTGCCTTCTTCCCATTGCCCTGCTTCTGTCCTGCTCCGCCATGACAACCGTGGCCGATGCGGCGCGGCGCACCCATGCGCCCCGTACCAGCCAGACCGCCACACCTACCCCGCCAAAGGGCACGGGCCTTAACGCCGCGGCAGCGGCGGGCGCTACAGCAGCAGCGGCCGGGGTGGCTGCCGGTGCTGCCGCAACGCCCGCACAGGCCGACCCCAACGCCGCGGTTGATGGAGACCTGCTGAAAGGTCTGCCCGCCCCGTGGAAGGCCACAGTGCTGGATGTGCCCCTGCCGCCGCCTGCACCCGCACCCGCTCCCACCGCTGGCAAAGGTCGCAAACCGGGGCAGAAGGTGGGGCAGCCCGCCAACTCGGGCACCGTTGCGGGAGGGAATGGTGGTGCCGTGTCACCCCCGGCCACATCGCCCAACCGGGTGCTTATTCCCGTTCCCGCCCGCATGGGGCTGGCTGCCTTCCGCAGTGGCGACAGCTTTATTATTGTGGTGGACAATGCCGAGCCAATGGACACCAGCGCCCTGCGCGGGGATGGCATTTTTTCCACCCTTACGGTGACAACCCTGCCGGGCGCGACCCTGTTGCAGCTTAAGCTGCCAGACACGCGTGAGTTCTTTTTGTCCCAGCAGGCCGAAGGCTGGGTGCTGGGCGACAAACCGCCACCGGGTAATGTTTATGGCGACCGGCGGGTGATTAACCCGCTGGTGGCGGATGGGGGCATTCTGTACCCCATGCGCCGCCCCGGCCGCGTGTTGAGCATTACGGACCCCGCATCGGGCAAAAAGCTGTTTGTTGGCACCTCCACCACGGATGACGGGGGGATTCTCTCCTTCCGTCATGGGGATGGGTATGACGTATGGCCCACGACCGAAGGCGTTGTGGTAGCGGCCTCATCCCCCGATGTAGGGCTGCGGGCCACGCCGGAGGGCGCGTTGCTGACCTCGGCCGTAAGCCCGCTGCCAGACAGCAAGGTGGCCGTGTACGCCAATACGGTTGATCTGGACTGGCTGGGTTTGCAAAAACTGCCGGATGACCAGCTTGAGGCCCGCCTGCACAAGTCCTTGCTGGCCGCAGCCGATTCCGACCCCGCGCAGCGTTTTGCCGCACGGCTGGAGGAAGCCCGCGCGGCCTTTAGTGTTGGCGCTTTTCTGGAAGCCCGCGGCATTCTGACCGTGGCGCTGGAAGATGACCCCGAAGAGGCCGTGCGCCCCGAGGTCAGCTTCCTGCTGGCGGCCTCCGAATTGCTGAGTGGCAACATGGATGGCGCATTCCTGCTGGAAGGCCCGTGGCCAGATAACGAGCAGCGGGCAACGCAGGTCTGGCGTGGCCTCTACCTTGCCGCCAAGGGCGGGCACGAGGCCGAGGCCGCCCACCTTCTGGCGCGGGACTTTACCCGTCTGGACAACTACCCCAACAGCGTACGCAGTGTGCTGCTGCCCTTTGCCGCTGAGCAGATTGGCCGTTATGGCTCGGAAGAAGACCTGACCGTGCTGGACAAGCTGCCCAAAGGGTCGGTTTACCGTCTGGCGGCTGCCTTCCGCGACCTGCGCACAGGCAAACGCGCCCCGGCGTATGATGTGTTCAACACCCTTTCGACCGACCCGGACCCCGTGGTGGCGGAAAAGGCGCTGGAGCAGAAAACCTCGCTCGATATGTCCGATGGCAAGCTGACCCCGCTTGCCGCGGCCGAAATGTTCAACAGCCTGATGCCGGATGCCCGTCTGGCCGGGCGCGAGGCCACTGTGCGCCTGTTGCAGGCCGATGCCTACATGCGCGCGCGCAAATGGCCCGAGGCGCTGGCAACGTTGGACATGGTCAAGGACACGCCTGAGCAGGTGTCCGAACCCGTGCTGTCCCCCATGCTGTTCCAGACACTGGCAGCCGTGGCCAGCGAGGTGGTCAAGGATACCGACCGCGATGCCATTCTGCATGGTGCGGCCATGCTGCGCGCCCACCTTTCCGCCCTGCAACCGGGTACCAAAAAGGGCGAAATCCTGATGGCTTACGGCAAGATGCTGCTTGGCCTTGGGTTGGCGGATGAGGCGCAGGAAGCGTTCTCCGATGCCGTGCCCATGCTGGATTCGCCCGAACTCAAGGCGCTGGCGGGGCAGGGGCTGGCGGAATCCTACATTGCGCTCAAGGACCTGCCGGGCGCGACCGATGTGCTCCAGCGTACGGATGACCCGGACCTGCCGGATGACATGAAGGCCTCCCGCCGCCGCCTTCAGGCCCGGATTGATCTGGCGCGGGGCGACCAGACCTCCGCCCTCGGCCTGCTGAATGGCGACACGTTCTCCGACTCGCTGGATATGACCGCCCGCATCCACGAAAGTCGGGGCGAATGGGCTGCCGCCGTGGCCAATGTGCGCAAGATGGCCGAGGCGGACATTCCGCCAGAGGGTCCGTTAAGTGCGACCCAGCAGACACTGGCGCTGCGTCTGGCGTCCGATGCGTCTCAGGCTTCGGACGAGGCTACGCTGGCATGGCTGGCCAAGCTGGTCGGGGACCGCAAGATGGATGGCGAGAGCGGGCGCGTGTTCCGTTTGCTAACGCAGGTGGGGGAACAACGCCTACCACCGCCGCCAGTGCCTCGGCTGGCCAGAAGCCCGCAGCAGCTAACCAGCCCTGACTTGGGGCCGCTGGGAGTTACCCGCCCAGCAGAGTTTGCGCCCAGTGTGGCAGGAGTGGCGTGCTGCGGAGCAGAAAAACAGGCAGCAGCCCCAGCGCGCAGGGTATGGCAAGCGGGTAACGCCATACGGGCCGTAAGGCGGCATTGGGTGCCACTTGTACCATAGGGGTGCGTGTGGTGCGCCGCACCGCCCATACGCCCCATAGGCCGCACCCGGCAAACAGCAGAAAAGCCCAGATACCGCCAAAGCCGACCCACGCCCCGCAGGCGCAGAGCAACAGCGCATCCGCGCCAGACATAAAGTTGCCGCGCAGGGATATGGACAGGGCAAATAGGCCCGCTCCCCCCAGTATCCACGCCGTGCAGGCCCCGGTTATGGCGCTGCCGGGGTAACCAAGCCCCGCACCCGCCAGCAGTCCGCACAACAACATGGGCATGAGAATGGCATTGGGCAGCCAGCCCTCGCGCCGGTCAAACTGGGCCAGCAGATTGGCAAAGTTGAGGGCGATGGCGCAGGCCAGTGCCTCGGACGGTGGGGTGTAAATCAGCAGGGTCAGGGTGCAGGCGGCAGTTAGCAGGCAGCTTGCCACCAGCTCGTGCTGCTGTTGCTGGGATGGGGGCACATAGTCCGCGTGGGTGCGCACACCGCTGGCCACGGGGAGCCAGTGCAGCAGAACCGCATACAGGCGAACGGAGGCGGGAAACCACAAGGCGACGCCTATGCCCGCAAGGGATGCTAACGTGGTGTGGGCCAGCAGGCTCCACGCCAGCATGGCAAAGGTTGCTCCGGCCAGGAGCGTTGCATCAGTAAACCGGGGTGTGCGCATGGTCTGGTCGCTTTGGCGGACGGGCGTAGTGTGCTAGGATATGCCCAAGCCATAACGCCGTGTGGTGGTTCTGTCATGGGGGGCGGTTGCCTCTGTTCGGGCAGGGCCGGGCTTGGGTAGCCAATAAATCTGTAGCTATCGGGCTTAAGGGACGCTATTCTTCGGTCAAGCTGCCGTGAAGAGTGTATTCCACGCCAATGCGTACGGCACCGCCTACAAACACAAGGGAGCTGGCATTTTATGCTGGAGGCACTGTCATCCCAGACCGCGCTGACCCATAGCGGGACGGACCTGTTTTCTTTGGCTGAACGGCGTATGCAGTGGTTGGAATCGCGCCAGTCGGTTCTGGCTGGCAACGTGGCCAATGCCAATACGCCGGGCTATGTCTCCAAGGACATTGCGCCTTTTTCTGGCGTGCTGCAAAGCCAGATGACAATGGCTATGGTTGAGACACAGCCGGGGCACATGGCCGGGCCGGGGAATACATCCCTCGCACGCAGGACCACAGGCGGCACCAAATCCATAGATGGGAACGAGGTCCGGCTGGAAGATGAGCTGGGAAAAATAGCCGACACCAACGACCAGCAGCGCTTTGCGACAACGGTTTACACCCGCTACATGGGCATGTTCTCCACCGCGCTTGGCACCAGTTCGTAAGGACGGAAGCAGCAGATGGATTTTACCAACACGATCGGCGTCTCCGCCGACGGGATGCGCGCACAGGCTGAACGCCTGCGCATATCCGCGGAAAACCTTGCCAACAAAGATACGACCGGCTCCACCCCCGGAGCAGACCCCTACCGCCGCAAGACCATTACGTTCCAGTCCACGCTGGATCAGGCAACGGGGGCTTCCAGCGTTAAGGTCAAGTCCATCGGGCAGGACCATACGCCATTCGAAACACGCTATGACCCCTCCCACCCCGCGGCGGATGCCAAGGGCTATGTGAAGGTGCCAAACGTGAACACCATGGTCGAGATTATGGATACGCATGACGCCCAGCATTCGTACGATGCGAATCTGAACACCATGCAGATCACCCGCTCCATGCTGACACGTACCATTAATCTGATGAAATAAACGTCGGTAGGCACACTATTGGCGTGTTTTGTAAATTCCAGTGCTTTGCAAGGCTATGGTGTTGGCACCCCCTGTGTGACCTGAGCTGACCATAGCCGGGCAGAAACATGAACTCTTTTGGCTTATCCCAGCTCCTGCGCCAGTCCTTGCAGGGGCAGGATATTACGCATTACCGGACCGAACTGCTGCAAAAGGCCAGCCAGTCCCCGGATGCGCAGACCCTGCTTGATCTTTCTCTTATCATGCAGATGACCTTCCAGAACGAACAGGCTGCTGCCTTGCTGGATGCGGCATTGAGCTTGCAACAGACCTTTAATCTGGCCCGTGGTGGTAAGGATGCGCTGCGCCTGCTGGTGGTTAAAACTCCGGGTGACCTGACGGCCAACACACCCATTGAGTGTATTTTGGAAAATGCGCCCGTTAACATGGACGTGGTGTATGTTGGCCCCGGTCTGCCATGGCCCGCTACGCTCCCCCCGCATGACCTTATTTTTGTGGCGATAGGGGAGGCCGACACCCATACCGCCATATTATCCCAACTGGCGGAGGTACTGGCGCACAGCCCAACCCCGGTGCTGAACAAGCCCCAGTATATTCCCCAACTGTCGCGCTCTGCCGCGTTTGACCTGCTGCATACCGTGCCGGGCCTGCAAATGGCGCAGACTTACCGGACCGACCGGCCCACATTGCAAAAGCTGGCTGCCGGGCAGACCACGCTGGACGCAGCGGGGCTTAATCTGGTGTATCCGTTTATTGTGCGCCCGCTGGGGCTGCATGGTGGGATTGGTCTTTGCAAAATTGAGAAGCCGGAAGACCTGTCCGCTTACTTGGCGCAGGTTGAAGCCGAGCTGTTTTTTGTGGCCAACTTCATTAACTACGCATCGGACGATGGGCTATTCCGCAAGTACCGCGTTGTGCTGGTGGAGGGCAAAGCCTATCTGGCGCATATGGGCATTTCTTCCCACTGGATGGTGCATTACCCGTACCGGGAAATGAAGGAATTTGCCTCCAGAAGAATGGAGGAGGCACAGGCTATGCTCCACTTCGATCAGGCGTTTGGGCAACGGCACGCTGTGGCCCTGCGTGGCATTTATGATGCCGTCAAGCTGGATTACTTTGGCTTTGACTGTGCGGAAACAGCCGATGGTGACCTGCTGATTTTTGAACTGTCCAATGCCCTGATCATCCATGCTTGCGATGATGAGGCCATGTTCCCTTACAAAATTCCGCAGATGCACAAAATCTTTTCGGCGTTTTACGCCATGCTGCAAAACAGGGTGGCGGGGCGGACGGCGGTTTAATCCCGGCCCGTTTTTTCCACTTTTTATTAGACCAAACGCAAAGCCTGCTTGGTTGGCCCGGTCCTGACCCATAGGGAGTTGGGGGCTGTGCCACCTAAGTGGGCTTTGTTGTATGGGGTGCTGTGGCGCGCGTATCTGCTGCGGCCGGTTATGCGCCAGACAGAGGCTCTGCCTGATCTGCACAACGCAAAAAAATACCCCCGGCTTTCGCCGAGGGCACTTTTCGTCAACTGTATCAGTAAGATTACTGGAACAGGGACAGGATGTTCTGGGACTGACCGTTGGCGATCGAGAGGGACTTGATGGCCAGGGACTGCTTGGTCTGCAGGGAGGTCAGCTTTGCGCTTTCTTCGGACATGTCAGCATCGGTCAGGGCGCCAACGCCGGTCGTCAGGTTGTCGGTCACGCTCTGGCCGAAGGTGGTCAGGTTAGCGATCTGCTTGGTGTTGTTACCCAGCTGAGACGTGAAGTTCGTCATGGAGACGATAGCAGCCTGCACCTTGGAAATGGCGCTCTGCAGGGAAGCTGCAGTGATGCTGCCCGTGGTGTAGCTGGCGAACAGGCTGTTGGTGGTGGGGACGCTACCAGCAACACCGGCGCTGGTCAGGCCCAGCATGGCGCTCAGCGTGTTACCCGTTGCGCTGCTCAGGCTCTTGAAGCTGCTGACGGTAGCCAGCGAACCCTGCAGACCCGTCACGTAGTTCAGGGAGGAAGCGGTGATGGACAGACCATCGGTCGTGCCGCCGGACAGCAGGTTCACACCGTTGGTGGTGGAGTTCTGTGCGATCGTGTCGATCTGGCCGAGGTAGCCGGTGATTTCGTCGTTGATCTGGGACAGGGAGGTGTCGCTGCCGGAGTTGTTACCAACGCTGGTCACTGCGTTCTGGATTTCAGCCAGCACGGACAGGATCTGGTTGGCAGCGGTGTTGGTGGAGCTGACAACTGCGGAAGCGTAGGACAGGCCGTCGTTCACAGCGCTCTGGCCGGAGATGTTGCCGGTCATCTGGGAAGCGATACCGAAGGAAGCAGGGCCGTCGGAAGCGTTAGCAACTTTTTTACCGGTGGAAACTGCGTTTTCCGTGGCGCTCAGGGCGCTCTGGGTTGCGTTCAGGGTTTCCAGAGCAACCATTGAGGAGGTGTTGGTGTTAATAGAAAGGCTCACGTTGTGATCTCCATTTCGGTGGGCAATCGCCCTTGTTCAAGGATGAATAAACCCCCGAATGGCTAAGAGAAGGTTAATGCGATCATATTTTTTTGAATTTGGTCCAAAAAAGCTGCGAACGCGCCTTTGGATGACGGGCTTCTGCCCGGCGTAATGGGCCGAAAAGGCTGGTTTTCTGCCGTTTTTTATAATCCCGACTCTGCGGGGGGGCATAAAAAAAGCCTCCTCCCATTTGTGGGAAGAGGCCTGATTCCCTGCATGAAGGGACGTGCAAACTGTTAACGCTTAGGTGGAAACGTTAAGCACTGGCGCGGTTTTCATCCGGGTCGTTTACTTTTTCCAGCGCCTTCAAATAAGGGCGTTCACGCGTAAGGGTTGCGGGCACGGGCATGTTCAGCGTGTCGGCAAACTGGGTCTGGGGCGGCTGTTCCTGCTGCTCCTGCGTTTTTTCTGCCAAAGCTGCGGCGTTCTGGGCTGCGGTGGTCGCACTTTCCAACGCCGATTCTACAAGCTGCTGGGCCGTTTGCTGGGCGCTCTGGCTGGCCTGTTGCAGTTTTTCCAGTGTTTCCTCAATGCTCAACCGTGCGGTTTCGGCCTGCTGGATCAGCGTTTGCATCCGCCGCTCCTGCGATGGCACCTCGGTCATGGCCGCGTCCAACCGGTCGGCAACCGAATCGGCCTTGGAAGCCATGTCGTCCAGTTCCGTGCCGGTTATTTTGGCCTGCTCAATCATACGGCTGAGGGGACGCCCGCTGACTTCCCCGGCAACGCGCAGCTTGTCCACGCCTTCTTCCGCCTGATTAACGCTGCTTTCCAGCTTTTCCACCAGTTCCAGCAGGCTGGCGCGGTCACGCTTGAGGTTGCCCAACACCCGCCCGAGGTAAAAGCTGTAGATAATGCCAAGGAACAGAAAGACGGAGAGAATGATCTCGATGATCATCTGGATCTGTGTGAACATCATTCAGGTGATCCTCCGGTCTGGGCCGCTGGCGCTGCTGGTGCAGCAGGGGGCTGCGGGTGGGGTGGCTGTGGCGGCACGCCAAGGGGCGGCGGCAGGTGGTGTTCCTCTGGCGGGACCAGCCGTTTTTGAATTTTAACAGCGTTCTTGTTGCCCAGTTTGCCCAGACGCCCTTCAAAAAGGGGTGTCTGCCCGCATTGCAGACGAATGGGGAAGGGCGAGCCATTTTTGTGCGGAAAGGTCATAAGAGACCCGATCTTGAGGTTGAGCACCTCGGAAAGCGGGACAATCTTTTCGTCAAACACGGCGGAGACCTGCGCATCCGTTTCCAGAATTTCGGAAAACAGATGGTCTTCCCAAATCGAGTCGCGCCCGAACTTTTCGCCCATGAACTGCTGCGAAAGCTGGTCGCGCACCGGTTCCAGCGTGGCGTAAGGGATAATCAGGTCCATGTTGCCGCTGCGGTCTTCCATATCAATATGGAGCTTGGCCAGCACCACGGCGTTGGAGGCGCGGGCAATGGCGGCAAAACGGGAGCTGACTTCCAGCCGTTCAAACGTCAGATCCACGGTACAGACCGGGTTGAACGCGGCGGACAGGTCGGACAGCGTGAGGGTGATGAGCTTTTCAATTAGCGCGCGCTCAATGGCGGTATGGGGGCGTGTTTCCACCCCCACATGCCCAACGCCACGCGGCCCGCCCATGAGAATATCGATAATGGAGTAGGACATGGCCGAATCCACCACGACAAGCCCGTAATTGTCCCACTGAACGGCCTTGAACACTGCAAACATGGAGGAGGAGGGCACGGCCCCCATGTAGTCCCCAAAGCGCAGGGAGCGAATGCCCTCGATGGTGATTTCGACGTTGTCATTGGTGAAGTTGCGCAGGGTGGCGGAGAGAATGCGCACAAGCCGGTCAAAAACAATTTCCAGCATGGGCAGGCGTTCGTAGGCCACAAACCCGGCCTTGATAACGCGCTCCATGCCGGTTTCTTCCGGCTCTTCAAACCCGCCAAACGTGTGGCCCAGCAGGTTGTCAATTTCCGACTGGTCAAGCAGGTGGCTGCCAAACGGGTCTTCCTCCGGGGAGCCGGGGTGTTCTCCGTGTTCGGCGTGTGCATCATGGTCCGCGGACCCGGCGTGGGCGTCCTCTGCCTTTGCCTCGGCGTGCGGGGGGGCATCATCCCCGGCCGTGGTGTGGTCGGTATGCGCCTCGGCTCCGGGTTCCGCGCTGCCCTGTGGTTCGGCATGGGCGTCTTCTGGCGCCGCACTGGTGGCTTCGGCCTCTGGCGTTGCCTCTGCCCCGGTGGCGTGCGGTTCCTCCGTATGCGGAGCATCCGGTGTGGTATCGGCTTCCGGCTCGTGCCCGGCCCCTGATGCTGTGTCGTCTACATCCTGCATGTGGTTTGTCGCTACGGTTCCTGAGGTGTGTCTGTTTTAAACGGATGTCAGAAGCCGGAGAGCTTTACTGGACAAGGAATTCAACAAGATACAGGTTTGTAACCTGCAAGGGGGCAAGCTGTGCGCGCAAACGGCGCAAAATGGATTCGCGCAGCCTGTAAATACCATTCCCCCGGATGTCCTGCGGCCGTGTTTCGTGCAGGTAGGTCTGGAAGATGTCCTGAATTTCCGCAATCCGGTCCTGAAGTGCGGCTTCGTTAGGCACACCGCTGACTTCCACCTTGGCAGTCAGCTTGACGTAAACTGGATGGCCGCCCGACGTGTCCAGGTTGGAGACCATGGGAGGAATGCCCAGCAGAATGGGCGGGTGCATGGCGGCTTCCGCCTTGTTACCCACATCCCGCTTGAGCTTGGACGTGAAGATTTTGTCCTTTTCCCAGAACACCCCACCACCAACAAGGAGAACAAGACCGGCAGCACCCGCCATAATCAGTTTCCGCTTGGACTTGGGGGCGTCTGCTCTTGGAACTGCGTCGGCAGCATCTGCTTCTTTTGCGCCGGTTACAGTTTCGCTCATGTCTGGTGGGCTCCGGAATGGTTAATCAAACACATCTGTTACCAGTTTAACCGCTGGCGCGCACCTACTCAATGGCCGGGGTGTGGCTTAATTGTCTGGTTATCCGCCCGACAATGCGGGGGTGTGGTGCGCCGTGCCCATGGTAGGAATTATTTAATAAAATCGATCACAATGGAAATGGGCTTGCCATCGGCCCGCATATCATGCGGTGGCACTCTGGATACGGGCATGACACCCTGTTCGAACGGCTTGCAGATCCACTTGTCCTTATCAATCCACGCATGGTGAATCTGGATGGTGTCACACTTGCGGATTTCGGACGTCAGAATAAGTGGCAGAACGGTGTTAAAGGTGGGGAACCAGATGTGTGAATCGCCCTCCTCTCCGGCAAAACCTACCTGCACCCCGTCATTGAGGGTTGCGGAGACCATGCCGCCCATAGCCAGATCGCACAGAATATTGCCGTCCGCGTCATAAACAGAGCGCCTGCGTAGTAGCGGGCTGTTGTAGTCCGGGAGGCTTAGGCGGAAGATGCCGCCTTTTTGCAGGCATCTGAAAATGTCGTCCATAATGGCAGGGATTTTCTGATACGGAATATGTTCAAACACATCCTGAGACTGAAAGCCTTTTACGCTTCCATCCGCAAACGGCATATTCTTCCGTGCATCATGCGCGATGTCCCGCTCAAAGCGGGGGGTGAGGGCCAGACCATAAAACAGGCCAGACTGAAATTGCGGTTCATGCGGGTAAAGATTACCAAAATAAATGAATTTATCTATTGTCTGGTTACAATGACTTCTATCAGATTCCGACACGGCGATATTTCCCTGTTTGAAAAAAAATATATCCAATATTTTCAGGATATAGAAGGATAATGAGGCCCGCAACATGGATGTAGGGCGGCCTGCGGCCGGTTTTTCCCTGTGAGGGGGATGGATTGAATTATTCAATGAATGGTGGTGGATTCTGCTGGCGGGATATGTAAGGGGAACAGAAAGCTCTTTGCCCGCGCCAGATAGTCAGGATGAATTTTATGCCAACAGTGCCAGTATTGACCTTTCCGCCAGATGAAGGGGAATATATTGTAGAAACGTATAAAAAGCATAATATTATTCTGGAATATGGGAGCGGCGGCTCAACAGTTGAAGCCGCCAGACAGCAGCATCCTTTTATTATGTCTGTTGAAAGTGATCTGGACTGGGCAAAAAACCTGCACGAAGTCCTGAAGAGGGATTACCCGGCCGCCCGCGTGCTGTTGCAGTGGGTGGATATTGGTCCGACCAAGGAGTGGGGCTTCCCTGTGGATGAGAGAGCCTGGCGGAACTGGAGCAACTATTCCCTTGCTATCTGGCGGAATGATCTGTTCCAGCAGCCTGACTTGGTTCTGATAGATGGCCGGTTCAGAGTAGGGTGCTTTCTCGCAACCCTGTTCCTGACCCAAAAGCCCGTTGTTGTGTTGTGGGATGACTATACAAACCGCCCATATTACCACTGTGTGGAAAAGTATTTAAAACCCGTCAAACTGGTAGGCAGGCTGGCACGGTTTGAAGTGGAGCCACGGCAAATAAATCCACTTGATCTTGCTGAAATCATTACACTTCTGAATATTCCAGATTGATGCAAACTATTGGGTGGGTTATTTGTATGCCGATAATACAGATGGTGTCATGCCGTCTGTTTTATTTTCGTAATGTAAGCCATGCGTAAATCGGGCTTCTTGTATTCCCCGCATGGGTGATAGACGATATACAAATACCAACTGATGAAAAAATATTTTCCAAAATCTGGGCTGAGAGACGCATATAATGGATATTAAGATTTATGTATGTCATCATAAAGAAGGGTTAATCGCAAGAAATCAATATTTTGAACCAATCCAGGTAGGTCGTGCCATTTCCAACCATGTTCTTGATGGCATGATCGGGGATGATACAGGGGATAATATTTCCCATAAAAACAGGGAATGGTGTGAGCTGACCGGCCTGTACTGGATATGGAAAAACACAAACCATGACTATGTCGGGCTCAACCATTACCGCCGTTACCTGAATTTTGCAGGCGGAGACCGCAACAGCACACTTTATATTGAGAAAAAAGTCGATATTACCCAGTATCTTTCAGCCGGTATTGAAGAAACCTGCCGCCAGAACCCTATTGTTCTGTCACCTCTGGTTAATGTGCACCCCACATCGTCCCCCGGTAATACGATGACGGTCTATAACCATTACTGTTACAACCATTATAAAAAAGACCTCGACATTGCGCTGTCAGTTATAAAAAATAAAGCGCCGGAATATTACGAGTTCATGATTATTTCCATGAACCTGGAGATGTCCGTATTCGGCAACATCTTTGTCATGCGGCGGGACCTGTTTAACGAATACTGTTCCTTTCTATTTTCGGTTCTCTTCTCTGTAGAAGAGGTGTTGGATACAACGCATTATGATGATTACCAGAAGCGGGTATATGGCTTTCTGGCCGAGCGGTTTTTGTATGCGTTTGTTCTGAAGCACAAGCTTTTGGAGAAAAGTAACAATATTATTCATGCTGGGCTGATCATCTATACTGATTTTGAGCCAGAATATAATTATAAACAGATCATGGCGCAGATTTCTTCCCGATCAGTCCGGAAGGTCGCGCACCCTCATGCAGAGGATGTGCATATCGTTGTGTCGTTTGATGATGGGTATATTAAACAGGCCCTCGTCTCCATTTATTCAGTCATAAAAAACACGTCGGATGCCTCGCGCCTCCGCTTCCACGTTCTGCATGACGAAAAACTGTCTCCGGTGACGCGGGACTTCCTGTGCAACAAGTTTAAAGAAGTAAAGTTCGACTTCTATGCCATAGAGGACGATTACATCTTTACGGTTTACCCGCATAACCGCGAGCATATTAACCGGAACACCTATTACCGGCTGTTTATGCACGAATGCCTGCCCCAGAGTGTTAAACGCCTGATCTATATGGATCTGGATACGCTCGTCTGTGACGACATCATCACCCTGTGGAACATGGATATGGACGGCAAAACGCTTGCTGGCTGTAATGATGAAGGTGGCGTCAGCCAGTCCAGAAGGTTGTTCGGGCTGAACTGGAACAAGAGCTATATTAACGCCGGCGTTCTGCTTTTTAACCGGGAGCAGGCCGTTAGAAAATATAAGAACCTGCGGTTCCTATATTTGGAATCTTTTTTGAAGAATATGAAAAACCTGACCCTTCAGGATCAGGACATCATCAATATCGCTTATAAGGACGACATTAAAATTCTGCCGTTAAGGTGGAATGTCGGGTCTCGGGTTTATAGCAGTAGTGAACTGGAGGCCGCCTACCCGAAAAGTGTGGCCGCCGCTGCGGTTCATAACCCCGCGCTGATCCACTTTACGGGGGAGAACAAGCCGTGGAAGCCCGATGCCGCCCACCCCATGACAGAGCTCTATCTGGCGTATCAGGCAAAGGCATTTGCTTATCAAACCCCGCAGACCCAGAGTGTAGAAAGCGTGGCCTAAATGGGTGTTTTTGACGTGAGATAGTTTGCGTTCAAACAGGTCTGAACAAATCGGCAAGGGCTGCATCAGGATCATGATGCAGCCTTTTTTGCTGTCAGGCGGTCTTTGCAGTCAGTCGGGTTTTCTACAATGCGGGGTTTTTCGTTGGGTTTGATGGCAAAGGCATGATAGACTGATACGCATTCTCAGAATTTTGTGGTGAAGGCTCAGACAAGCGTGTCATATAAAATATCGGCTATCATCACGGTTTATAATGCTGAAGAGTATTTTGATACTCTTATTGATAACATCAGGAATCAGACAAAACACATCATGCAGGGCTATGATGTTGAGGTTATGATTGTTGATGATTGCTCAACAGATGCAACCTTTGCGCGTTTACAGGACGTTTTTCGCTCTTACAACCATGTTAAAGTCATTAAGACCGAGCAGAATGGTGGCGCAGGCCATGCGCGGAATGTAGGTTTTCGGCATTCCAGTGGTCAGTACGTTCTGTTCTTGGATAGTGATGACCAATATGAATCGAATATTTTTGAAAAATGCTTACATGCACTAACGCTTGCGCAGGCGGATATCATTTTCTATCAGGCGGACCGGGTAGATCTGACCCTTAATATTGAAGAAAAAATCCACTATCCCATTTTTGACCAGTTCCGCCCTTATCAGATTTTTTCCGCCATGGAGGTGGAGGGGAATATTTTTGATAGCGCGACATGGTGGGCATGGGACAGGCTTTTTAGGCGGGATTTCATTGCTGAGAATCACCTTGAATTTCAGGAAATACGCTTAACAAACGACCTGTTTTTTAGTGCTGCGTCTTTTCTGGTTGCGCCCAGAATTATGTATATTGATGATGTTCTGCTTCATCATATTGAGAACAGAAAAGGCTCTGTCAGCAACAGCCGGAGCAGCAGTTTTGCCTGTTGTTTGGAAGCGCTGGAATTACTGCGTGTATTTTTGGTCAAACGTGGGTTGTGGGTACCCGCAAAAGACCATTTTTATAATTATGCGATTACGTTTTTAAACTGGCATCTGGAATCTATCAGCGGTCCAGCCTTCTTCCCACTCTATGATCAGGTAAAGGAGTTCTTCCAGACCAACCTGAATGCGGACGCCAATATCCTTTTTGAAAACAGCGAGACACTCGATAGAGTTTTAGGGAGTACTGCGCTGGAGTATCTCGAATATCTCAAGTCAAAATTTTATATTGAAAAAGAACTGCTGAACAAGGTGAACCAATACCTTATTGGCAGACTGCAAGGGAATTGAGCCGGGTGGAGGTTCTGGAGGGGTAAGTGCTCCAGAACCTCGCTGGTTTTATTTGTTCAGGCTGTTGGAGGAGTCATTATCCGTCACGCATAGGGGCGGGAAGGACGTGTAAGCCTTGATGTTGCGGTAGTGGATGTTCATCAGGTGGTCGATGGAGGTGGTGGTCAGCACCCGCATACCAAGGCCGGGGTAGGTTACTTCCACGGATTTGAACGGTAGGCAGCGTTCCAGCAGACGGGAGGCCCCCAGTGGTGAGATGGCATAGCCACAGATGCCAAAAGTCTGGCTCAGCCGGAACGGGCTGGAGGAAACATCCATGTTCAGGAATGCAGGAATACCACGGCGGACATCGTCTTGGTTGAAGATGGCAACGCACTGCGTAATGCCGGGCAGCAGTTCAAATTCCAGAATACTGTCGTAATTGTTGCCCCACAGGATAATTTCCCAGTCATCGGGCAGGTTGGCAATAATCCGGTCGCTTTCCTGCTCAAAGTTGCGGCACAGAAAAGCATCGTCTTCAAAAATATGGGCGGGTTTACCGCTTTTTACAACGCGGCCCCACAGGGTTGCGTGGGCAAGCCCGGACCCCATTGCCCCGGCGGTAAAGCCGCAGTCGGGGGCCATGAGTCCTTTGGCAATCACATCATCCCGGTCCAGCTTTTTGCCATCTAGCCCTGCATATCTTTCAAAGCCCTTGATATGGGCATTGGCTTT
The DNA here is from genome assembly GCF_001499675.1 of Acetobacter ghanensis. Classification (NCBI taxonomy): domain Bacteria; kingdom Pseudomonadati; phylum Pseudomonadota; class Alphaproteobacteria; order Acetobacterales; family Acetobacteraceae; genus Acetobacter; species Acetobacter ghanensis. The sequence continues at coordinate 56,798 of NZ_LN609302.1, read as the reverse complement.
TAAAAAACGTTCTGTGCGTTCGGGCGTTCTGTCCAGACTAATAAAGTATTTTTGCATCAGGGTGTCCTGTAAGAAAGCCGTAAATAGGCATGGTATTGGGCGGGTATTTAAAGGCTATCTTCGACAACGCGCCTTGTAATTGCAACCCGTGGGATGGTTTTCGGCCATAGCGTGGCCGAGGCTCAGGGCTGGGGCGTAAAAAAGGCGGGCAGCGCCTGCGCGCCATGGCTGGCCAGTGCAACGTCTATCTGGTCACACGCCTCCAACGCCTCGTGGATGGTTACGTCCATGTCCAGATAGCGGTATGTGCCCAAACGCCCGAGGAAGGAAACCCCCTTGCTGGTCCGTGCCATATCCTCATACGCACGCAGCAGGCGCTGCTCGCCACTCAGGCGGATGGGGTAGTATGGGATGTCGGCCTTCTGGGCTGCGCGGCTGTACTCGCGGAAGCAGACAGTCTGTTCAAACTGTGCCTGTTCCCACGGGGCAAAGTGCTTGTGTTCGGCAATGCGGGTGTAGGGTACGTCTGCGTCGCAGTAATTCATGACCGCCGTGCCCTGATAATCGGGTTCAGGGCTAACAAAGCGTTCAAAATCCAGCGTTCTGTATTCCAGCCGTCCCAGTTTGAACCCAAAGTAGCGGTCCAGCGGGCCAGTGTAGAACACATGGTCAAAGGTCTCGGGCATATCCTCGAACGTAGCGCCCAGCCGGATGTCTATGGTGTTGGAGAATTCCGCCAGAATATTGGAGACAATGGCCGTGTAACCATCCTGCGGCATCCCTTGGTAGGGATGGTTGAAGTAATTGTCGTCATAATTAAAGCGCAGCGGCAGGCGTTTGAGAATGGAGGCCGGCAGGGTGTCCGGGTCACAGCCCCACTGTTTGCGGGTGTAGCCTTCAAAAAAGGTCTCGTAGAGTTCGGGGCCCACCATGCTCAAGGCCTGCTCGCGGAAGGTGCGGGGCTGGGTAATGGTGTGGTCGGCCTTGCTGGCAATAAAGGCGCGGGCCTGTGCCGGACCAAATGTGGTTTTGAACAGCGCGTTAATGGTCAGCAGGTTGATGGGCAGGCTGAACACCTGCCCGCGGGCAATGGCCTTTACGCGGTTAACGTAGGGGCGGAACGTGCCAAACTGCTGCACGTAGGACCAGACCCGCTCGTTGGCAGTATGGAAAATGTGGGGACCATAACGGTGGACCATAACCCCGGTCTGGTTATCGCGCTCCGTGTGGCAGTTGCCTGCCAGATGAGAGCGCTCATCCACCACAACCACCTTGTGGCCACGGCTGGCAAGGTGCCGGGCAATAACCGCGCCGCTAAAGCCGGCCCCGACCACGCAGAATGTCTTACCCACCTTGAACTGTTTCCCTGTCCCTGTTCGTGTGCCGCAGCGTGTGCTTGCCCTTTGGAGTTGGGGCGTGGCGGCCGTGCGGGTGGGCACCATACCGCGCTTTGGCGTCTGTGCCCACCTGCAGGGGTGGGAAGAACGGCGGGGGTGTTAGCGTGCGGGTGGAATGGTGGTGTTAACCTTTTCCGCCAGCCGGATGACCAGGTCACGCATAAGGGAGGCAACGTCCGCATCCGTGCTGACCGAACCCGTGGCCACAAGGTGTGTGCGCTCGCGCGTAAGCGGCTGGTTGGGGTCACGCGGCAGTACGGCCCATGTTGCATCCAACGTGGCCCGCCCGTCTGCATCCACATCAAAGCGGGAAATATCAATCTGCACCCGCATGGTGGCCACATCCGCCAGCGGCTGGTCCGTAATCAGCTCCGATGGGCGCTTGTTGGCCAGCACGTTGGTCAGCAGGTCCGTAACGCCAAGGGAGAGGCGTGTGGCCCAGCGCGAGCGCGGGCTACGCAGGATTTCCTCGCCCTGACGGGTGATGATGTCCTGCGAGTCCAGATAGTCGGGCATGATCACCCGGCTGATGGCAATGGTAGCCGCGCGGGAGGAAAGGTGCGGTTCAATGGTGTTGGCGTCCGATGGCACACCTAGCGTGTACAGCCGCAGCGGCGGGGAGGCACAGCCGGACAGGAGGGAGCACCCGGCCAGAACGGCCAGAAGTGAGCGGCGTGGCGCAAAGGTCATGGGCGGCGTCCCATCAGCAGAAGTTGCGGGTTACGTTCAACATCGGAGGAGAAGACGCAGGGATGCGGCGGTGGCGGCAATGTCACGCAATGCGGCATCCAGATTGGCGCGGTCGATGGAACGGGGGGAGAGAATGGCCTGTAACGAATCCAGCGTCTGGGTGGCCGATGTAAGCGTGGCGTGCAGGTCCGCGCCACGGGCGTTTAGCTGCGTGTTCCCCGTTTCCATCAACTGGTCCATTTTGCCCAGCGTGACGTCCAGCTTGGCTTGCAGGTCTTTAATGGCGGCGGTTGCGGCCTCTATGGTCTCGTGCGAGCGGTCAGCCGTAACCTTGGCGCTAAGCAGCAGGGGCGGCAGGTCCTTGTTCAGGCTGTCACTCAACTGGGTGACGGACAGCAGGGCCGCATCCGCATGGTGGCTGATCTCCTTGATGGGGATCTGGCCCAGCGTATCCTTCAGTTTTTCCACGGCAGACATGCGGACGGGAATTTCGGGCAGGTTGGTAATGCGCGGGTGCAGAACCGGCTCTACCGAGCGGTCAAAGTCCAGCTCGATGTTGGACTGGCCGGTTACAAAGCTGAGCAGGTTCAGCTCTGCGCGCAGGCCAATGCCGATCAGTTCCTGAATACTCACCTTGTTGCCGCCGGGCACGTCCTTGACGACGTGAATCTGGTCCGGCTCCAGCGTGAGCACTACGGGGATGTAGGCTTTGTGGTCTGCCGGGTCAAAGCGCAGGGTAATGCTTTTGACCGTGCCCACCTTGACCCCACGGAAGTTGACCGGCGCACCAACAGACAGGCCGGTAATGGAGTTCTGGAACACCACCACCGCCTCGCGCGAGGGGGCGAGGAAGCTCATGTGCCCAAAGGCCATGACAATAAACAGGGCCAAAAAGCCGCCGAACAGCACGAAGGCCCCGATAACGGTTTTGCGGTTTGTGCTCTCAGACATGCCGGTCAGCCTTTGTCTCGTCTGTCGTGGGGATGGTGGAGGAGCGGTTCATGAATGCCATGACTTCCGGTATGGTGCTGTGGTCACGCAGGTCCCGCGGGGAGCCGTGGGCTATGGGCCGGTGGGTGCGCGCATCCAGAAAAATGCCATCATCGGCAATGGCGAACAGGCTTGGCAGCTCGTGGCTGACAATAACAATGGTCGCCCCCAGCCCGTCGCGCAGCGTTAGGATAAGGTCATCCAGCCGGGCGGAGGTAATGGGGTCCAAACCTGCAGACGGTTCATCAAAAAACAGAATGTCGGGGTCCAGCGCTATGGCGCGTGCAAGGCCTGCGCGTTTGCGCATCCCGCCCGAAATTTCGGACGGATACAGGTCTATGGCCTGCTCCATGCCCACAAGCCCCAGCTTGAGTTCCACCAGCTTGCGCACCACATCGGGCGGCTGGGTGGTAAACATTTCCATGGGTAGGGCCACGTTCTCGCCCACGGTCATGGAGCTCCACAACGCGCCGGACTGGAACAATACGCCAAAGCGGTGGTTGATCTCGGTCCGCCGCTGCTCGTTCTGCGCCCAGTAGTCTTCCTGCCCAATCAGGATCTGCCCTGTTGTGGGGGGCAAAAGCCCGATCAGGCTTTTGAGCAGGGTGCTCTTGCCGCAGCCCGACCCACCCATGACGGCAAAAATGGAGCCCCGTTTGAGGTCGAACGAGACATGCTGCTGAATGATCTTGGGACCAAAGGACAGCTCAAGGTCACGCACGGAAATAAGAATATCGCTATCGGCCATTGCCTAAATTCCCAGCGCGTTGGCCATGACGGCAAACACGGCGTCCATGGCGATGATGCCGACAATGCCAATAACCACCGCACGGGTTGCGGCAATACCCACGTCGGCGGCGCTGCGCCCGGCCATAAGCCCCACGCGGCAGGCGGCAAGGGCAATAAAGCTGCCAAAGAAGAAGGCTTTGACAAACCCGAACCCGAATTCCTTAAGCTCCACGCCATTGATGGTGGAAATCCAGTACCCCATGGGGGACACGTCCATCATGCTCATGCTCACCACAAACCCGCCCAGAATGCCAATGAGCGTGCCGTAGAGGTAAAGCAGGGGCATCATGAGGGAGAGGGAGAGAATGGCAGGCAGCAGAATGTAGCTGGAAATGGGGATGCCAAACACCTTGAGGGCGTCAATTTCCTCATTCCCCAACATGGTGGAAATGCGCGCGGCATAGGCCCCACCCGTGCGCCCGGCCATGATGATGGCGGTCATAATGGCCGAAATCTCACGCGCGCAGGCAATGCCCACAAGGTTGGTCACATAAATTTCGGCGGCAAAGCGGCGCAGTTCCACCAGCCCTACAAAGGCCAGAATGGCCCCGATAAGGAAGTTGACCACACCCACAATCAGCAGTGCATTGGGGCCAGCGTTCCACAGGTCCGTGACCAGATCCTTGACGCGCATCCGGCTTTTGCCATGCACAGCCTGCACCGCATCCAGCGTGGTTTCCACCGCAAGGGATGCGGAAATGCCGGTCTCGTTCAGTGCGCTCAGGGTCAGGCCGCCGGTTTTTTCCAGCAGGTTTTCCCTGTGGTCATCATGGCGGGCCGGTGGCGTGGGGTTGGGGGGCAGCAGGGCCAGTAGGCGTTGCGCGGGGGCGGGCAGGCCGCTCTGGTCAAACTCCAGTCCTGCACTGGCCGCCGCCTGTTTGGCCTCCCACAAGAAGGACACGAAGGACGAATCCCATGCCGTAATCCCCGTTGTATCCACGCTCAGGCTGGTGGAGCCGGGTGCAGGGGTGGGAATATCCGTCCCCGCAAATGGCATGACCCCGCCATTGGGCACGGTCCATGCGCCCTGTACGCTCAGGCAGGGGCCGTGCGGTCCGGTCCGTATGGACCACGAGGGCCGCGTGGCATGGTCTGCCGTGGCGGTGGGGGGGGAGGAATCTGTTTGCATGGTCATTGTTTATGACGACATTAAGACACGCTACCGCGCGCTGGCTAGTCCCGACATAGTGACCGCGGGTTAACAGGGGCGTTGTGAGGGGCTGCGCGGGGCGTCTCGGTCTTGAGTTTGCTAATAATTTCCATGGTCAGGCATTTTCATCAGCCCAGCATTGCAGGCGCGGGCGTGCTCGGCTAGATGCAGCGCTTTGGTGTGGCGCCGGGTTGGTCCGGTGGCGGCAAACCGGGGGCATGTCCAGCATGGCGCACGCTCCCCCGCATACGGGAGATGACATGCGACGCAGACGTGGGCGGCCGCTTAATGGCTGGCTGATTGTGGACAAGCCTTCCGGCATGACGTCAACACAGGTGGTGGGGCGGGCCAAACGGCTGTTTGACGCGCAAAAGGTCGGGCATGGCGGCACGCTGGACCCGCTGGCTACCGGGCTTTTGCCGCTGGCTTTTGGCACAGCGACCAAGACCGTGCCGTATGTTATGGACGGGACAAAAGTCTACCAGTTCACGCTGCGGCTGGGGGAAGCGCGCGATAGTGATGATGCGGATGGCGCGGTGACCGCCACATCCGACGTGCGCCCGACCGACGAGCAGCTCCGTGCGGCTCTGCCCGCCCTTACGGGGGACATCATGCAGGTGCCGCCTGTGTATTCTGCCCTCAAGGTTGCCGGGGAGCGGGCCTATGACATGGCGCGTGATGGCCGCCCGCCCGAACTGCCGCCCCGCCCCGCCCGTGTGGACCGTTTTGAACTGATCGCCCGCCCCGATGCGGATACGGCGGTGTTCGAGGTCGAATCCGGCAAGGGCGTGTACATGCGCGCACTCGCACGTGATGTGGCGCTGGCTTGTGGTACGGTGGGCCATATTGCGGTGCTGCGCCGCCTGCGCGTGGGGCCTTTTACCGAGGCCGACGCAATTATGCTGGACAAACTGACGCCAAACGACGACAACGCCCATGCTTCTGCGGAGCTGCTTCTTCCGGTCGAGACCGCGCTGGCCGACATCCCGGCGCTGGCCCTGACTGAGGAGGAAGCTGTTCTTCTACGCCACGGGCGGCCTCTGAGCCTGTTGGATCTGATGGGACGTATCCCCCAGACCGATGCTTCAGGGACTGTGCGTGTCATGGACGCAGGGCGTGTGCTGGGTCTTGGTCGCCTTGAAGACGGGCAGCTGAAGCCAGTACGGATTCTATGACATTTTTCTGATGGAGACATGTGATGTCGATTACTGCTGAACGCCGCACGGCGCTGATTTCCGAATACCAGACCGCTCAGGGCGACACGGGTTCCCCCGAAGTGCAGGTTGCAATCCTGACCGAACGGATCAACAACCTGACCGACCACCTCAAGACCCACGCGAAGGACTTCCACTCCCGCCGTGGTCTGCTGATCATGGTTGGCCGTCGTCGCAGCCTGCTGGACTACCTGCGTGGTAAGAGCCAGAGCCGCTACGAAGCTCTGATCGCACGTCTGGGTCTGCGCCGCTAAAACCAGAATTTGCGTTCGCAGGGGCGGTGGTATGCCGTGCCTGCGGGCGTGCTGGGTGAATGTGTGGGGGTTTTTGGGCTGGCCTTATGGCCGCCCAACCCCCATATATTCGTAGATACGCCACAGGCTTGGCACGCGGGCATTGACGATCCGGGTAAGGCCACGGCGTTTCCGACCACATGGCGCCTGGGCGGTGCTGCCGCCAGTCACCATGCCGTCCGAGGCGCTGTCTGCCATTCGGTTCTGTCCCGCTGTTTGCCGTGGTTTTGAACAAAGACTCTGTAAACAGAAGATGAGAAGACAGAATGTTTAATTATTTCCGTAAAGAAATTGAATGGGCCGGTCGCCCGCTGGTGCTGGAAACCGGTAAGGTTGCCCGTCAGGCCGATGGCGCGGTGCTGGTTACGTACGGCGAAACCGTGGTCCTGTGTACCGCTGTTGGCGCACGTGACGTTAAGCCGGGTCAGGACTTCTTCCCCCTGACCGTCAACTATCAGGAAAAAGCCTACGCAGCAGGCAAGATCCCCGGTGGGTTCTTCAAGCGTGAAGGCCGTCCTTCCGAAAACGAAACACTGGTCTCCCGCCTGATCGACCGCCCCATTCGCCCCCTCTTCCCCGAAGGGTTCCGTAATGAGGTGCAGGTCATCGCCACGGTGCTGACCCACGACATGGAAAACGACCCGAGCATTCCCGCCCTGATCGGCTGCTCGGCTGCGCTGACCCTGTCCGGCATTCCGTTCTTCGGCCCCGTGGGCGCTGCCCGCGTTGGCTTCCAGGATGGCGCGTTCATCCTCAACCCCACGCTGGAACAGCTTAAGGAAACCGACCTTGATCTGGTCGTGGCCGGTACCGCCGAAGGCGTGCTGATGGTGGAATCCGAAGCATCCGAACTGTCCGAAGAAGTGATGCTGGAAGCCGTGACCTTTGGCCACACCGCTTTCCAGCCGGTGCTGGACGCCATTATTGCGCTGGCCGAACACGCCGCCAAGGAACCGTGGGATCTGCCGAGCGAAAGCAAGGAAGAAGTCGCCCTGCGCAAGCAGGTGGACAAGCTGGGCCGCAAGCTGATTGCCGATGCTTACAAGGAAAAGCAGAAGCAGGTCCGCTACGAAAAGCTCAAGGCCGCGCGTGAAGCCATTGTGGAAAAGCTGACAGCCGCCGAGCTGGACGCAGCCGCCGCCAAGCCCATGATCAAGGATCTGGAAGCCGACGTGGTCCGCACCTCCGTGCTCAAGACCAGCAAGCGTATTGACGGGCGTGACCTCGTAACCGTGCGTCCGATTGTGCCGGAAGTGGGCGTGCTGCCCCGCGTGCATGGTTCCGCCCTGTTTACCCGTGGCGAAACGCAGGCGCTGGTTGTGACCACGCTGGGCACCGGTCAGGACGAACAGGTGATTGATGCGCTGGAAGGCGAATACCGCACCAACTTCCTGCTGCACTACAACTTCCCTCCCTACTCCGTAGGTGAGTGCGGTCGCGTTGGCTCCCCCGGCCGTCGTGAAATCGGGCATGGCAAGCTGGCATGGCGCGCCCTGCACCCGCTGATGCCCAACCGCAAGGAATTCCCCTACACGGTGCGTGTTGTTTCCGAAATTACGGAAAGCAACGGCTCCTCCTCCATGGCGACCGTTTGCGGTAGCTCGCTGGCCCTTATGGATGCCGGTGTGCCCCTCAAGCGCCCTGTGGCCGGTATTGCCATGGGTCTGATTAAGGAAGGCGAAAAGTTTGCCGTCCTGTCCGACATTCTGGGTGATGAAGACCATCTGGGTGACATGGACTTTAAGGTGGCCGGAACCGAAGCTGGCGTGACCGCGTTGCAAATGGACATCAAGATTACGTCCATCACGCCCGAAATCATGAAGATCGCTCTGGGTCAGGCGCGCGATGGCCGCCTGCACATTCTGGGCGAAATGAGCAAGGCGCTGACCGAAAACCGCACGAGCGTTGCCACCACGGCGCCGCGCATCACCACCATGAAGGTGCCGCGCGAAAAAATCCGTGATGTCATTGGTTCTGGCGGTAAGGTTATCCGCGAGATCGTGGAATATTCGGGTGCGAAGGTGGATATTGGTGACGATGGCACCATCACCATTGCCGCAACAGCCGAAGACCAGACCAAAAAGGCGCTGGACCGGATTAACGGCATTGTGGCCGAGCCTGAACTGGGCCGCATTTACGATGGTAAAGTCGTTAAGACCGCCGACTTTGGCGCGTTCGTCAACTTCCTTGGCGCGCGTGATGGTCTTGTCCACATTTCCGAACTGGCACAGGGCCGCGTTGGCCGCACCACCGATGTGGTGAAGGACGGCGACATGGTTAAGGTCAAGGTCATTGGGTTTGATGACCGCGGCAAGGTTAAACTGTCCATGCGCGTTGTTGATCAGGCTACGGGTGCCGACATTACGGAAACCGTGGGTGAAAAACCTGCCCGCGCACCGCGCCGGGATGCCGAATAAGGCATCCCACACGCGGGTTTAGCGCGTGGCGGACCAGACTCGGGTATCTAGAGAAACGACAGGATAGTCATGAAGGCGATTAACACGCTTCGCATGGGGGGGGCGGATGTCCTGCCGCTGGTAGAAGGCGGTAAGGGTGTTTCTGTTTCCACAGGAGCATCGGCCGGGGCCTGGGCTGCTGCGGGGGGTGCTGGTACGATTTCCATCGTCAATGCAGATAGCTACGATGCGGAAGGTCATCCAGTCCCGCAGGTTTATCATGGTCGCACCCGCCGGGAACGGCATGAGGAGCTTGTGGACTACGCCATTCGTGGCGGCATTGCGCAGGCTCAGATTGCGCACGAGGTTTCGGGCGGTAAAGGGCGCATCCACGCCAATATCCTGTGGGAAATGGCCGCTTCCGAGCGGGTGATTACCGGGGTGCTGGAAGGGGCCAAGGGCCTGATCCACGGCCTGACCTGTGGCGCGGGTATGCCTTACCGGCTGGCGGATATTGCTGCCCAGTTTGGCGTGCACTACTACCCTATCGTTTCTTCCGCCCGCGCCTTTAATGCGTTGTGGAAGCGCTCCTACTGCAAGGCGCCGGACTTGCTGGGCGGCGTTGTGTACGAAGACCCGTGGCGGGCAGGCGGGCATAACGGCCTGTCCAACACGGAAAACCCGTTTGCGCCAGAAGACCCCTACCCACGTGTGCTGGCCCTGCGGCAGGCCATGCGTGGCTTTGGGCTGGATAATACCCCCATCATCATGGCCGGTGGCGTATGGTGGCTGGAAGAGTGGCAGGACTGGATTGACAGTGAAGAACTGGGGCCGATTGCCTTCCAGTTTGGCACCCGCCCGCTGCTAACCAAGGAAAGCCCGATCCCCGATGCGTGGAAACGCCGGTTGCTGACCCTGAAGAAGGGCGATGTGTACCTCAACCGCTTCTCCCCCACGGGGTTCTACTCTTCCGCTGTGAATAATGGCTTCCTGCATGAGCTGCGCCAGCGTGCGGAACATCAGGTTCCGTTTGCGACCGAAGCCACGGATGAGCTGACAACACCTTACGGCGTGGGGCCACGCAAGCGCGAAGTGTTCCTTAAACCTGAGGACGTGGCGCGTGTAAAACAGTGGGAAAGCGAAGGGTTTGTTGAGCCCATGCGCACCCCCGATTCCACGTTGATTTTTGTGACCCCCGACCGGGCCCGCATGATTGTGGCGGACCAGACGGACTGCATGGGTTGCCTGTCCGAATGCAAGTTCTCCAACTGGAGCCAGCGTGGCCCCAGCTACAGCAACGGGCACCGGGCGGACCCGCGCTCCTTCTGTATTCAAAAAACACTTCAGGCCGCCGCCCACGCCTCTGGCCCCGATGCGGACAAGGTGATGGATGAAAACCTGATGTTTGGCGGCACCAATGCGTGGCGCTTTGGCACGGACCCGTTCTATGCCAACGGCTTTGTGCCCACGACTAAACAGCTTATTGACCGGATTATGACGGGTAAGTAAGCGGCATCTGCCCGGCCCATTCAGGCTCTTTGGGCCTATGGGCGAGGGTGTGCAAAAAGGCGGCTTCCCACACTGGGGGCCGCCTTTTTTGTTGTTGTGGCGTTAGCTTCTGGCGGAGCGGCCCATGCGGGCAATCTTCTGGTCTGTTGTGTACTGGCTTAGCGCATAAACCGACCAGATGGTGGCCGGAATCCAGCCAATAAGCGTGACCTGCAACACAAGGCAGACAATGCCTGCAAATGGGCGGCCAATGGTAAAGAACTGAAGCCACGGCACAAGCAGGGCAAGTAAAAGGCGCATAATTCGTAAACTCCTTGGTTATTGGCCATGATGGCCACAGCCAGCGGCGCTGAGCAAGAAAATCACGCATACAGGCTGGTTTATGCCGACCAAAAACCCGGCCAGCGCTAGTAGTTTGCGGGGGTTGTGTGCTAGAAAATACCGGGCACCGTGGCAACCGGTGTTCAGGTGGATTTGGCGCGGAGTGCAGGCTACGGCCCGGAACCCGCGCAGCATGACAGAACGGATGAACCTTGACCGAGATTTCTGACCAGACCGGATCACCGCAGCCTTCAGACCTTCTGCCCGTGACCATTGAGGAGGAGATGCGCTCCTCCTACCTCGCGTATGCGATGTCGGTAATTGTCAGCCGTGCGTTGCCCGATGTGCGCGATGGTCTGAAGCCGGTGCACAGGCGCATCCTTTACGCCATGCACGAGAGTGGCTTTACGCACGACAAGCCCTACCGCAAGTCGGCCCGCGCGGTCGGTGAGGTCATGGGTAAATATCACCCACATGGTGATAGCTCGATTTACGAAGCCATGGTGCGTATGGCGCAGTCTTGGTCCATGCGCGTCAAGCTGATTGACGGGCAGGGTAACTTTGGTTCGGTCGATGGGGATAGCCCTGCGGCCATGCGTTATACGGAAGCGCGGCTGGCCAAAGCCTCCACCTTCCTGCTGGCCGACATTGACCGCGATACGGTCGATTTTCAGCCTAACTATGATGAGAGCGAGAACGAACCCACGGTTCTGCCTGCCGCTTTCCCCAATCTGCTCATCAACGGCGCAACCGGTATTGCCGTGGGCATGGCCACCAACATTCCCACCCATAACCCGGGGGAAGTGGTGGACGCCACACTGGCGCTAATTGCCAAGCCGGATATGACGCTTGAAGAGCTGATGGAAATTGTGCCGGGGCCGGACTTCCCCACAGGTGGCACCATTCTCGGGCGTTCGGGTATTCGCAGCGCGTTTGCTACGGGGCGTGGCTCCGTCATTATCCGCGCCAAGGCCGATATTGAGGAAATCCGTAAGGACCGCAAAGCCATTGTGGTGACGGAAATCCCCTATCAGGTCAACAAGGCTACCTTGCAGGAGCGTATTGCCGATCTGGTGCGTTCCAAGCAGGTCGAAGGCATTGCCGATATCCGTGACGAATCCGACCGTTCGGGTATGCGCGTGGTTATCGAAATCAAGCGTGATGCCACGCCTGAAGTGGTGCTGAACCAGCTTTACCGCTTTACCCAGCTCCAGACCTCCTTTGGCGTGAACATGCTGGCGCTGGATGGCGGCAAACCTCGCCTTATGGGGCTGAAGGACGTGCTGGAGGCGTTTATTGCCTTCCGCGAGGAAGTCATTCTGCGCCGCTCGCGTTATGATCTGAACAAGGCGCGTGACCGGGCCCATATTCTGGTTGGTCTGGTTATTGCCGTTGCTAATATTGATGCGGTTATCGCCCTTATCCGCGCCGCCCCGGATGCTGCCACTGCGCGTGAATCGCTTATGGCGGCGCAGTGGAGTGCTGCGGATGTGGAACCGCTGCTGGCCCTGATCCACGATGAAGGCAACGTGGTGGTGGACGGCAAGGTCCGCCTGACCGAAGCACAGGCGCGCGGTATTCTGGAACTGCGCCTGCAACGCCTGACCGGGCTTGAGCGGGACAAGATCCAGTCCGAACTGTCCGAAGTGGCGGTGCGGATTAACGAACTGCTGGAAATTATCAGCAGCCGCCCCCGCCGTATGGAAGTGCTGTGCGAGGAACTGGCCCGCGCCCGCGCCGAACTGATAACGCCGCGCGTAACCGATATTGCGGATTATGATGGGGATCAGGACGATGAAAGCCTGATCGAACCCGGCCAGATGGTTGTGACCATCACGCGGGAAGGCTTTATCAAACGCACCCCGCTGGATGTGTTCCGTGCGCAAAACCGTGGTGGCCGTGGCCGCACCGGGGCAGGCACACGCGGGGATGATATTGTGGTGCGCTCCTTTAACGCCCACACGCACCAGTGGGTCATGTTCTTCTCCTCCGGTGGTAAGGTGTACCGCCAGAAGGTCTGGCGTCTGCCAGAGGCCGGGCCCGCCGCCAAAGGCCGCGCACTGGTCAACCTGCTGCCAGACTTGGGAACGGATACCATTACCGCCGTGCTACCTCTGCCGCAGGATGAGGAACTGTGGGAAAGCCTGCACCTTATCTTTGCCACCGCCAGCGGGGGTGTGCGCCGTAACCGGTTGAGCGATTTCCGCAACATCCGCGTGTCCGGCATGATCGCCATGAAGCTGGATGAAGGCGATAGCCTGATCGGCGTTGCCACCTGCCGCGAAGGGCAGGACGTGTTCCTTGCTACCCGCAAGGCGCGCTGCATCCGCTTCCAGATTACGGATGACACGGTGCGTGTGTTTGCAGGGCGCGGTTCCTCCGGTGTGCGGGGTATTCGTCTGGCGGAAGGGGACCGGGTTATCAGCCTTGCCGTGCTCAACCATGTTGAGGCCACGGTGGAGGAACGCGCAGCCTACTTGCGGATGGCCAACGCCAAACGCCGGGCCGAAAATGCAGCCGACACCGAGGATGATGCCGACGTATCCGTGGCGGACGGGGATGAGGACGAAGGTGCAACTGGCACCGAGGCCCTGACCCCCGAACGCTTCGCCCAGCTTGAAGCGGCGGAAGAAGTGCTGCTGATTGTGAGCGATGGTGGGTTTGGCCGCCGCTCCTCCGCCTATGATTACCGCGTAAGCGGGCGTGGTGGGCAGGGGATTACCAACATGACCTTCTCCGCCAACAAGCGGGGCACGGAAGTTGCGGCTACGCTGCCGGTGCTGCCGGGCACGGATGTGATGCTGGTAACCGATGCAGGCCGCTTGATCCGCGTGCCGGTGGACCAGGTGCGCATTATGTCCCGTCAGGCCAGTGGGGTGACCCTGCTGCGGCTGAATGATGCGGAACGCATTACCAGTGTGTTCCCGGTCATGGACGATGGTGAGGATGAAGCGGGCGAGGCGGACGATGCCGCAGCGCCGCAGGCGTCTGACGATGGTGCTGGTTCCGATACATGACCAGTGCTGTTGCCGCACCCAGACGTGTCGGGTTGTATGCCGGCACGTTTGACCCGGTTACAGTCGGCCATCTGGATGTTATTGAGCGGGCCAGCAGGCTTGTGGACCGGCTGATTATTGGCGTGGCCCGCAACCCCGGCAAAAGCCCGCTTATGCCGCTGGATGAACGGATGGAGTGCGTGCGCGAGGCTCTGCCAGCCATTAAGGCCCGCACGGGGGGAGACATGACTGTGGTCTCCTTCCACTCGTTGCTGGTGGAGGCAGTGCGGGCGAATGGGGCCACGCTGATCTTCCGTGGCCTGCGCGTTCTGTCCGACTTTGATTACGAAGTGCAGATGTCGGGCGTAAACCGTAGGCTGGATAGCGGAATAGAAACCGTGTTCCTTATGGCGTCCGAGCGTACGCAGTTTATTTCCTCCCGGATGGTGAAGGAAATTGCCAGCTATAACGGCGATATTTCAGAGTTCGTAACACCCTACACACAGGCGCGCCTGCTGGCCCGTCTGGCCGAACGCACAGGCTGACCCGCGCGTTGGGTTGGGTGTTGCATTAACAGGAGAGTTTCTGATGTCCACAGAAGATAAAAAAGACCTGATCTATATGGATGTGCCCGCAGGCCGCGTCGTTATTCGCCTGCGCCCGGATCTGGCGCCCAAAGCGGCGGAGCGTATTCGCACGCTGGCGGAACAGGGCTTTTATGACAACGTGCCCTTCCACCGCGTTATCTCCGGCTTTATGGCGCAGGGTGGGGACCCCACGGGCACGGGTATGCACGGTTCCGACCTGCCGGACCTGCCGGCCGAATTTACCAACAAGGCCAAGTTTGAACGTGGCACCATTGGCATGGCCCGCACGTCTGACCCGAACAGCGCCAACAGCCAGTTCTTCATCATGTTCGAACCTTCCCCCCATCTGGATGGCCAGTACACCATTGTGGGTGAAGTGATTGAAGGCATGGAGAACGTGGACAAGATCAAACGCGGCTCCGGCATGTCCGGCGTGGTGAATGAGCCCGACCGGATTGCCAAAATGGTCCCGGCGGACAAGGCGGAAGCCTGATCCCACGCAAGCGGCCCGCCCACTCAGGCGGGCCGTTTTTGTTTTGTGGGGTTTCTGGCGGAAAAATGCCTTTCTGCGCTTGACGCAAGGGGTTAATCCAGTTAGGAACAGCCCCATCACGCACGGTCCCTGACCGCGTGGTTCCATGTGTGAGCCGGTAGCTCAGCTGGTAGAGCATTCGACTTTTAATCGAATGGTCGAGGGTTCGAGTCCCTCCCGGCTCACCATTTCTCCCTAAAAAAATGCTAATCCGCGCAGAATTGTACAATATTTCTTTTTTGCAGCGTAGCCATGGCATCTATCGCTTCAATCAATCGGGCCGGCATAAGTAGCTCAAGATATGCTCCTGTTTTGATCTGGGTAATCCTGATCGCGCCACCTTTGATAGACAACTCCCCCATCTCCACAACATCGCTCCTACGCCGCCCTGTGTAGAGCAAGAGCGCGAAAGCAAGCCTTAGTCTTGTCCCTATAGGCCAAGGGCCGCAGAGAGCCTTTGCGATATGCTTTTACTATATAAGTAATTTTAGGAACATTTGGGAGATAAACGGTGTCTGGAGAATTTCTACTGAACTCTGGTTCAGCACAAAGGCTCTGTTTCATCGGGTTTTGCTTCGGTAGACCCGCCGAGCGTTATGTTTCCGGCGGGATCGACCGACGCAGAGATCATGACTTGTGATGATGCTGTTTCGGTTGGCACGATAGAAGGTTGACAGCGGCCGTGTCTTCAAAACGGTCCGGATGCGCCGTGATAGGCATGGATACGACATCGTCGTTCCGATGGTCGGCATAGACGAACGTCAAATAGTAAGACTGAGCCTCAATCCGAGGATCGCCATTAAACATTTTGTCTCATTCCAGCAGGTCGCGCCGCAGCGGCGATCCGACGACGCCACTTCGGGTCGAGACCGCTGACACACAGGTCGAAACACGTTCGACGCGCACGATCAACCGCCCATTGAGAAACGCTTTTCCATCGAGCTCCTCGTTGAGATTGTAGTTCAGCTCCGGGGGGGGGAACGGAAGGTCGGCTGTCGGGAAGCGATAGCCGAAAGTAGCCATTCGCAGCACGCAGGTTCATGACGCCTACCAACCATCTGCAGACTGACCGCTTCCCGGCTCGCTAAATGACAGAGCGAACGGCAGCAGTTGGGGTGCCTTGCTGACCGGCGGGTATAACCGGACGCAGTTCAGCCGCTGCTGGGCCGCCATCTGCCTGACCGTTTTTGGGCTCTTCAAAAGCTCGACCGTCCGTTTCACACGATTGTAACGAAATCAAATAAAATGCTATGCTAGCATGCATGGAAGAGGACGCTCGGATCGATGCACTGCTTGGGCGCGGCTATTTGCCAAAGGAACTTCCGCCGCCGTTCACCAGCGTAAGCTTTGCCCGCAACATCACGCCCGTCGCCGCTGCTTGGAAGACTCATGCCGACGCGTTGCCTGCGAAGGACAAGCGCAACTACCCCTTTCCCTCGAACTGTGGCCGCTTCGACATGGCGCGGAAGGGGCATTCTCGTCGGATGCTGGCTATCCCCAACCCAATCAACCAATACTATCTGGTGCAGGCCCTCGCCCAAAACTGGAGGGCTATCGAAACCCAGATGGCGACGTCGGCGATCAGCATGACACCGGCGCTGGTCACGCCTCTCGATAGCCGCGCCGTGCCGATGCCCAAGTTGTCCTTGCTCGCGGAACACCGGATCAAGGCCTATGCTACGAGCCGCGCAATACTGCAGACCGATGTGCTCAGCTTCTACCACGCGATCTATACCCATTCGATTCCTTGGGCGCTTCACGACAAGCGCACCGCCAAACGTAACCGTCATGACGCGACCCTACTCGGCAACCGCCTCGATTTCTTGATGCGAGGCTGTCAGGACGGCCAGACCATCGGTATCCCGGTTGGGCCAGATAGCTCGCGAATCCTTTCCGAACTTATCCTCTGCGCAGTCGAACGTGAGATCGATCCCGCCATTTCTGCCAGCCTTCTCGGTGGCTATCGATACGTCGACGATTTCTTTCTCGCCTTTGGCTCGCATGTCGATGCCGAGCGCTATCTGGCCGCACTGCGCGGCGCTGTTTTGAAATTCGACCTGCAACTGAACGCATCCAAGACAGCGATCACTGCGGCACTCGATTTCAACGAAGCGAGCTGGCCAGGAGCGATCGCCAGCCTGTCGCTCGCCGCGTCCGCGCGCGATCAACGGCACGACCTGATGCGCTTCTTTACCGAAGTAATCGCCTTGTCGAAGTCACACCCAGACGAAAGCATCGCTTCTTATGCGGTGCGGACAACCTCCCGCGTCCTGATCCAACGCGAGAACTGGGGCCTGTATGAGCCATTCCTGCTGCGCGTTGCACGCGAGAATTCAAGTTGCCTCGACGCCGTCGTGAAAATCCTGTGCACCTATGCTGCGGCTGGCTATCCCGTAGGCTCGGCGGTCAACGACTTTGTCGAACGGATGATTGAGGATCACGCGCCCTACAACCATCATTTCGAAGTGGTCTGGGTGCTCTGGCTCTGCCGTAGCCTCGAGATCAAGTTGAGCGAGCGCGCCACTGCTCTCGTTGCGCGTATCGAAAACAGCATCTGCGCCTGCCTCGTCCTAATGCTGCGCTCCCGGCGTCTACTGAGCGGACGCGGTGCGGTTTCAGATTGGACGGGCACGGTCAATACTGAGAGCCTTCGCGGCGAGCATTGGATGCTGATTTATGAGGCGGGCATCCGCAAGACTTGGCGGGTCCCTGGCGCGCGAGAGGCCGTCCAGGCCGACACGCACTTTCGTGCGATGCGCGACGCCAACGTCTCCTTTTTCGACAATAGCACCACTAACCTGCCGCTGGCCCTCCCGGCAATCGGCCCTAAATTACAAGAGGCTCTTGAGGGGCGCCGCTCGGCGATCCTTCGCGGCGCAATCGAAATCATCTCCAGTGTGCCGCCGCGGTCCCGGCGCTATGAAACTCTAGGCGAGGACTACGGCTCGGATTCCGATGTCCATGACTGGGAACGTTGGAGAAATCCATTCAACTTTGACGATGATGATGACTATGACCTACCTTTCTGACTTCTGACGTGACTTCCGTCTTTCATTCACGGCACATGGCCGCCGCTATCAGCAGAAGCTGGATAACGGCAAGCTGGGTGGTCCAAGAACGGGTAGCAGTTCAGCGCGAACGGACTGTCTTCATTCGCCAAAGCGGACCGGCAGAAAAGTCCTCAAACGCAGTCTATTGCGGTTCACCTGAAAATGCCAACTTTCGGGCAGCCGCCATCCCCACTCCGATGTCCGGCTTGAGGGCGACCGCCACCTGTCTGCTTTAAATTCATTAAGCAGACAGGCGGCCTTGGGAGGGAAAGCGGAAGATCTACTTTTCCAAACGGAACACCATCAAACAGGCATTAAAATAATTTCCGCAGATATTTTGTCAGGGTAAAAAAAGAGACCGTTTCTTACCCATATGCTGCCATGGAATGCTGGGTTCAGTTTCTATATCTATCCATTGGAAGTTACGAAAAACCATAGCTACCAGATTGTTATCTTTATCTGCATGTACTATCAGATTATCTGCCAGAGAAAAGGTTTGATATATTTCTTTTCTTTCCCCGAAACCAACACATATAACACGCTTTTCTCTATCAATTTTAACAGAAACTTGTTCTTTGAAATACAAATTATCCTGTTGTGTATCTATGTCTAATATTTCAAGGGTTGCTAGAGGGTATTTTTCAAAATTCCCTTCGTAACTAAACTCTTCTTCCTCTATTTCACCGAAATGCAAGCTTATGGATCGGACTATATTCCCATCCATAAGGTATAATTGAATCTATATTTATTACTGGAAAATTTTCTTTAAACCCGGCATGCGATTCTATATATTTCTGTATGGCAGTTTTTTTATTTCCATAGGAAAGAGGATAAATGATTGTCGCATCAAATTCGTATATCGAACATGTAGCGTTCAAATGCGGAAATACATCGCAGGGTAAGAAATTAAATTTTACCATATTTTATCCTTATTTGTATAGAAAGTGCATAATTGTCCAATCTTTTTCACGTACTATTACTTCAAGAGTATAATGACGCGGATCGCCACCAGTAGCTCGTGACCATCTGGTTATAGGAATAGTATATTTGAAACACCTAGGTGTGCCACGGGGGTCCACCCCTCTTTTCCCATATTGAATTGCGAGTTTGAGAATTGGGGCAGGAACATAGCGGTGTATTTGGGTCAATCTTTTTTCCCGCCTGCACCTCGGGGTCATTTTCAAAAACCTGAAGGACGGCAGACCAGAATGCCCGCAGGCTTGGGAAACGGCCCCAATGAGGTGGTTCTTCAACGTATTCAGTGGGACTTATGCGGATCAAAGCAAGGCTTGCATGGTTGATTTCCGCACCATTGCAAGCCAATAAAGTCTTTAATTCGTTGACTGTTTGTTGCTTGAACGGCAGGGCATGACCGTGCGGCGCATTTTCAATAACTTCTGCCAATGTATCGCCAAAGATATCAGCATCCTCGCCAAACGCGCCCGCACCCAGATCGGCTAGGCGCGGAAACAAGTCAAAAATATCAAATTTATTCAAGTCCAGCAGTTTGGACATAGTAAATTAACCCATTGTGTTCTTTTTTGATAATTGTAACGCGAATATACCGTGCAGTCTTGTTCTGATGATCGGCTTTGTCAATTACAACGCTTTTCCTTCGTAAACCAATATTCACTATATTTTTTGGTTAGAGCTGCGTGTTTTTGTGGCTCATGGCCACCAACCTTGAGGTGACGTGGTTGGGTTTCATTACGGTCGCTATCACACCTCTTCTGCTGGCCATATGCTCAGGGTTTATCCGGTAGCCGTTTGTAGAAGACCATTTTCAGGATGGCGCCATCCGGCACATAGTGCGCCCACTCCTGCGCAATAAGCGGGTCCTGTAGCAGGAGCGCTAACCCGTTAAAGCTGCGTGAGACGTGGGTATGGCGTCGCCAGTCAGTATCCACAATAATAACGTCGGGCTTCTTCCTCAGGTCATTCAGGAGTTGCTGCTGGCTCATCTGTGTTGCCAGTGCACTGCCTTTTGCCGCGGCTGGTAAATACCAGTAACTGCTGGCCGAACCGACAAAATTGATACCCTGTTCTCTGGCGTAAATAACGGTGGGGAAGACCGGGTAAGGATGCACATCAATGGCGGCGAATGAGTGCGCCCCTTCATCCTGAAGCTTTTTCAGGAACAAAGGTTGTTGGTAAAGGTTTTCGTCATAGTGTTTGTACCAGAGGCGGTTAAATTTGATTTGTGGCGCGTAGGCGAGAACCAGAAAGATACCGCCTAAGATTTTGCAATATTTTTTGCCTAAACAGATCATGGCCGTTGCGCCGACCATGATAAACCCATATGTCGCCAGAAACTGATAAATATAGAATTTCATTTGTATGAGAGCGACAATATTAAAGCCGATTGCCGCAATGGAAAATGCCGTTATGAATTTATTCTTTATTTTGAGGGCACATAGAAAAAATGCGATGGAAATAAGAGTGGGAGCAAGCCCATCGCGAATAAAGTTTGAGAATTTATTATTGAACGCACCATAAACCTGAGACGTAATTGGTAATTGGTGGAAGATAAAGACAGGAAAAAACACCAGAAGCGACACAGCATATATGGCCCCCGTTGCCATAAGGGCCAACTGCTCGCTCCGGAAAGGCTTGCGTTTGATCTCTAACAGCAGCCACGGAATAAGAAAAAAGGGTTTAACGGCAAAGCCAATACCAGCCAGTACACCCGTCACTATGGCACGCCAGCCCCGTCTTTCAACAGGTAGCACATAAGGAAAAACGAGGAGCATGACCAACTCTTCCCTTTGTGCAAATTCACGCGGCCAATTCAGGCCAACAAAAAAAGCCAGCATACTAAAAATGGGAAGCCGGGCAGATGATGGTACATCATCCCACGCAATAAAAATAATAAACGCGGTTAAAAGCAGGGGATAGACGTATAGGGCCTGCGTAAACGGTATGAAATGCGACAGAAAGATTGCTGGAAGATAAAGCAGATACGCAAGCGGGAAGTTTGGGTCAGTCACATCCTGCCCAATGACAGCGCCATTCAGCCATTCACGCGCGCCCCATGCAAACCAGGTGACATCGTGATCGGGAAGCCTGTGTGTATGCAGCAAAAACCCTAGGAACAGGATGAAACAAGGCAACAAAATCATCACCTTATTTCCAAAGCGGCTTTGGTCTGGCATGGGTGTTTTAGGTTCCTGCGTGCACTAAGGTTAGCTGGATTCTTCACTTTGGAAGGGAAGGTATCGCAGATAAGCCAGTCTTTTTGTTTCTCTGCGCCCTGTTGCAATCATATCCATGATCAGACCGCAAACGCCCGATAATGCCGCAAGGATCATTAACCCGGCAGCGAGGATAGCCGTGGGGAAGCGGGGCACATACCCGGTACGGAAGTATTCATGTATAACCGGCAGGCCCAGTATAAGCGATAGGCTGAAGAGCACTGCGGATATAATAGAAAAGCATAAGAGTGGCCGCTCAAGTTTGGCCAGATTGAAGATTGTTCCTAAAATGCGGAAGCCATCCCGGTACGTATTCAGTTTGGAAACTGTTCTCATTCCACGGGGGCAGAATGGGCAGGTTCTGCCTTGCTGTGAGCCAGCACATGTGTGCGTTTTGCGGCAAGGGGTGGGGGGATAGTGACAAACAGCGGGTTCGGCCTTTATTTAACAGCAGGCTCACTTACCCTGCTTAAAGGACCTTCTGTATGAGATGGTTTGCCACAAGTATGATCTGCCGCCTTCTTGGCCATAAATGGGGGCCGTGGCAGCGCCAGACGTCCTGGGATGGAAGTGGTGAATTCCAGCATCGCAAATGCACGCGGCCCGGATGCCTGGCAACGGAGCAAAAGCGCGAGGGCTAACGCCACATGGGGTGTGCGGGCTTTGTGCTGTTACGGGGTGGAAAGCGCTTGTACCTGCGCGCAGGTTATGCCATAAGCCCTGTATCGTTGCCATTTGTGCGCCCGGTGGGCGGCGTTCTGCGTTACGCCTGAAAAGCCACGGTTTTCCCACATTCTTTCTTCTGTTCTGCTGAGCCTGTTCCTGCGTGTTGGGAGCAGGTTTTTTTGTATGCAGGGTCTTAAGGTGTTCTGTCTGGGGTAATGGGCGCTTTTGCGCCTTGGGCAGCTCCCGTTGAGCATGGTGCGGTTTGTGGCAACGATCAACCAGCCAAAGGGGAGGCCTTAGCTATGGCCAATACAGGCCAGTCCGCACCTGTTGCGGGCTCCACAACGCGTAACACAGCCAAGGTGGCTGCTATTGTTGCGTTTATTCCTACATTTTTTGCCGCACTGCCACAAAACATGGCGCTTGTTATTTGCGCGGGCATGGTGACATGCGCGGCCATAACCGCTGCGGTGCCAGCCCCTGTGCACAACCGGGTTCTGGTGGTGGTGTATCAGATCGTGCGGGTTGCGGGTCTGGGGGTGCAGTACGCCGTGCCGTATATGGCAACCCACCTTGTAAAAACGCCTGTTTTGAGCGGCAGCAACGCATCCCAGCCGGATGTGTCCGCCACCAATGCCGTGGCGGACAAGACGGCAACATCTTGAAATTTTTCTGACGGATCAGAGTTTATGAAAAACTATGTGTTTGCAGGCAGCCTTGCGGCTTTGTGCCTGCTGTGTTCCTGCGCGCAAACCGCACAGGGCAAGTTGCGGCAGGCTGTGTACGATACGGCCAGCGCTTACCACGTGCTGGCCAGCCCCATGCCCGATGTTATGGCAGGGCATGTGCCGGGTGTCAGTCTGAGCGACGGGCAGAAAGAGCTTGCCCGCAAAGCCAGCCAGACTGTGCTGAACGAACTTGCCGCACTGGAGCAGGCAACCCAGAACGGCAGCACTCTGGCCGAAACCGCCGTGGCGGCCCTTCAGGCGGATTTTGCATCTTTTTCCTCCTGCTGGGCAGGGCTTACGGCAGGGACTACCCCCCAAAGCTGCGGGGCAACCGCCACTGTGGCCGCAGGTGCGGCGACCACGACAACGACCACAACCGGGAGTAACTGAAGCATGACCGCAGCAGAAATTAGCGCCATTCTGGGCATTGTGGGCACCGTTGTCTCTTTGGCGGAAAAATATGGGCCGGAGGCTTACAACACGGTGTTGAGCGCCATTGAGCAAAGCAAAAGCGGCACGGGCCCCAGTGATGCGGATATTGCGGCCATATTTGCCAAATGTCAGGCTGACAACACAGCTATTCAGGCATCATGAGTGTGGATTTTGAGTGCGGTATGGTGCTGGGTGGGGGGCTTGTCGGGCTGGTGGGGGTTGCGCTGGCCGTAACCCTGCGCCTGCTCGCCCAGCGTGACGGTGGCTGGCCAGACTAGGCGTTTAGTCCCAGACTTTGTTCTGGAAGCGCTTTCTCTGCGTGTGAAAACCCAGCCGCACGAATGGCCGCTTACCAATGTTTCCGCGCTCAATATATCGATTTAGAAAATTTCCTTTCAGGAGGATGAGTTTATGCCGCGGGAATATAGTCAATCTTCAGGCCTTAAAGACTGAGTCCTGCGCTCAGGCCGGAAGAGCGGGGGAGGCGAGTGTGAGCCGGTGCCTTATGCCCGCCCGGCTGCTGGTGTGGCGTTACCCCAAAGGCTGTTGTTGGCGTTCCAGTAGGTCACGCACGGTTTGCACAATCTCACCTATGCTTTCCTCGCAGTAACGGTGTTGGTCGGCCGCAAAGGCGGTGTTGGTGTAAAAGGGCCATTGCAGGCTGTGGCTGGCTGCGCGCAGGTGCAGGATGGCCTGCTCGTAACGGGCAAGCTCCTGCGCCGTGGCGCTGGGCAGCGTATCGGTGCTGAACAGGCCGCGCTGGGCTGCAAGGGTATAAGTATCAACCTGCGGTGTGGGTGAATGGTCAGGGCAGGTTGTGTACGGTTTCAAAGCAGTCTCCCTCTACAGTATGGCTCAATATGTGCGTAATAAACGCACAAATCAAGAGGGAGAACACGCAGACGTGTGGTGTCACCTATGGTGCGTGCCGGGTTACTTCCATGTCCATTTGCCAACCACACGGCCGTTGATGCTGATTTCGTCCAGTGTCAGCTCGTAAGTGGAGTAGGCGGCGTTAATGCTCATAATCCGCACTCGCCGTGGTTCCTCCATGCCGGGGATTAGCTCCAGCCGTTTGAGCACAAGGCCAAACCCGTCCCACAGCACATACACGCCGGGGGGGAGGGAATACGGTGGGCGGTATCCACCAGCACCCGGTCGCCGGACTGGTAGTCCGGTTCCATACTGTCCCCCGCTACGCGGACAATGGCCAGCGTGTCTGGGGTTTCGGAAAACGCCGCAACGTAGCCGCGCGGAAGGGTCCAGTGTTCCACAGGGCGTAGCCCGTCCTGCGGGGAGCACAGGACCGGCACACAGCCCGGCCCGGCGGATGTAATAACATCGTATTCCGGTATGGCAATGCGGTTGGAGCCAGCGGGGGGCAGGTCCTCCGCACAGGGTTGTGGCGGAGGCGGCGCTGGTCGGGGTGTTACTCTGGCGACGAGGCCGGACTCGCCCGCCGTAACGCCCGCAAGGCTCCACACCTCGTTGGCCGTAATGGGCGGTTCGCCCCGGCCACTCAGCAGCGGCACCATGGTTTTGACCATGGGCAGGGGTAGCACATCCTTTTTGTAGCTGGTTTCGTACATGCGGTAGGAGGAGAACTTCTCCCCGTACCCCAGTTCGCGCGCAAATTCACGAACCGTGTATCCGGCGCGCTCGCGCAGGGTTTTAAGCCTGTCTGTGACCCGATTCTGGTTCATGTCTGCATTGTGAGCAAAAGTGTCGTGCATGTCAGTGCGTAAAAACCGCTTGCAGTTTGTATTTTTAATACGCACATTATGTGCATGAACAACGCACATACCAGTCTGCCAGACGGGGCGCAAGGGCCGCACAGCCCACCCCCGGCCCCCCTGACCCCGCCACAGAGCGATTTGCGGGGGCTACCATTTATGCCGCTTGATACCTGCCGCCTGTTGGATAGCGACCTGTTCGCCCTCAGCACGGGGGATGGGTTTAAGTGCGCCGTCGCCCTGTGGTGCAAGGCGTGGCAGCAGGTGCCCGCAGGGAGCCTGCCGCATAATGACCGGGTTTTAGCGCATCTGTCCGGTGCGGGTGGGCGGTGGCCTGCGCTGCGGGCTGTTGCCCTGCATGGCTGGGTGGTCTGCTCGGACGGGCGGCTTTACCATCCGGTTATTGCGGAAAAAGCCAATCAGGCATGGAAGGCCCGTCTGGCCCAGCGCGCCCGCGCCGCCCGCCGCTGGGGGCGGGAGCCGGAGGCCATATGCCACGGCAATGCCGACGCACATGCAAGGGAGAGGGAGAGTGAAAGGGAGACTCCCTCACGCCGTTCGGGGCAGGAGAATACAGGCGGTTTAACGCAAGGGCTGGCACTACGGGGCAAAACCCGTGGGCGGGCAGGCCGGGCAGCGGGGCGTGCGCCGCACCCGTTGGAGGAGCAGGCGGAGCGGCTTGGCCTGCGTGCAATGGGGCAAAAGGAGGAGGGATGACCGTGCTGCACTGCAAGGCCAGCCCGCTGCCCCATATGAGCCCAGCACTGGTTGGTGTGCTGGATGGCTTTCGGCCCGGTGGGTTTGCGCCCCCCATCTGCGTGCTGGAGGAGGCTCGCACTGTGCTGCCCGCATTGGCGCGCGCGCTGGCCCCATTACCAGAGCGGGAACTCACCCATGTAGTGGAGGAGTTTGCGGAAATGCTGAACGCAGGTGTTGCCAACCCGCTGCCCGGTGTGGCGCTGCAACTGCGCTGTGTGGCGCTGGTTACGGCCTGTGCCACGGTGCCCGCGCTGGCATGGACCAGTGTGGCCGTGCGGCAGGCTCTGGTGACGTTTACGTTTTTTCCATCTGCGGCGCAGCTTGTGGCTTTGCTGGAGGGGCGATGTGGTGCGGCACGCGCGCTTTATGGCCGCCTGAACCTGCTGGTGGCGGAGGCCGACCGGCGTGCTGCGCAAGAGCGCGCGCAACAGGAGCGCTGGGCGCAATGGGAGCAGCGCCACGGCGCCCACCCTGTGTACAACCCTGTGGATAATGTGGATTATATGAAAAACATCTCCTGAATCCACTCAGAATCACAAAATTTTGAACAGGTTTTGGCCTGCTGTCCCCAATGGCGTGGAGGCAGGTCCACGCAAGGATTTTATAGAAATGAGCACACCCTACACGCAGGTTTCCAAAAAGCGGGCGGTAGACCCTTCGGTTGGTCTTTTGTCCGCGCAGGGGGATTATGGACCAACAGCGGAGCGGATGGAAAAATCCGTTTTTGCACAAGATCCTCTTGTGCCGGGGCGTCCGTTACGGGTGTTAACAACAGTGCAGGCGTTGCTGAATGCGCGGG
Source organism: Acetobacter ghanensis (assembly GCF_001499675.1). Lineage (NCBI taxonomy): Bacteria > Pseudomonadati > Pseudomonadota > Alphaproteobacteria > Acetobacterales > Acetobacteraceae > Acetobacter > Acetobacter ghanensis. Next base: position 30,576 of record NZ_LN609302.1, on the reverse strand, counting down.
ACATTACGCAGGATGCCGCCAATGCAGCAGAACGTTGGTATAGGGACTGGGTGTTTGCCTATGTGGGGCATATTGAATACCCGGCCAACCACAAACCCAGCACCCTGACGCGGCATGATGATGTTTCGTGGCAGATGACGCGCGCCCATGCTGCGGGCCGTCTGGCCGATGTGCGCCATGCACTGGGAGCCTGCGCGGAGGTGCGGCTTAAGCTGATGCTGGTGGATGAGCTGTCATTCATGCAGATCGGGCGGATTATTTTCCCGCATCTGTCCGATGCGCGTGCGCGGCTTAAGGTTTCTGCCCAGTGCGCGATGTTGCTGGAGCAACTGGAGGGGTTTTATGCCACTTTGCGGCGCAAGGTGCGTGACCGCAAACCCCAGTCACCCCAGATGGAAAAGACAGTGAGGGTTTGAAAAAGATAACGGTATAAAAGAGGGTATAACAAAAAAATAAGAGAATGCGTTTTTTCCCCTTGCCATGTGCGCGCAGCCTGAGTATGTAAATACCTACATTGGAATTCCTGCGCCAGAGCAGCAAGCCGCCCCCTCATCGGGCGGCTTTTTTTATGGGCTGGGCGCAGCGCGGTGCACAAACCGCATTCTCCGGTTTTTGGAAAATTCATGACCCAGTCAATTTGTTATGCCGATGTTGTGCGCCTGAGCCGCACGGATGCGGTGTGCGTTGGTGTTCATGCAGGGCAGGCGTTGCTCTGCTTTATGGTGCCACCAGCGGAAAATACACGGCATAGGGCCGATGTCTCTCTATCTTGGTGCGAAAGCGCGCAGGCTAACCTGCCGCCAGATGTGCGTGTGCGCTGCGTTGTGCAGGCCCGGCAGGTGCGTGCCCCGGTTGTGGGGCAACTGCCCCCGTCCACCATGCAGCGTATTCACGCCACGATTATGCGGGAGCGTACCAGCCAGACGGCGGAAGGGGGCTGGCCGCGCAGGTCCACCCTACACAGCAAGAGTGCTCCCCATGCCTGCCTGCAAAAAAACATCCGCTCCCAGCACGCCAGAACCCGATCTGTCCATTACGCCTGAACAGTGGGAGCGCATCTTCAGTCTGGCGGAGGAGGGGCAGACGCTGCGGCAGATCAGCACGCAGGCGGGGATGCCAGCATGGGAGCAAATGCGCCACAGCCTGCGCACCAATCAGGCTTTGGCTACCCGTTATGCCCGCGCACGTGTGCTGGCGGCGGAGGCGTTTGAGGACCGGCTTTTGCAGGAGGTGCAGAGCATTAGCGGGGATGATACCGCCGCCATGCGCCTGCGGATAGAAACCCTTAAATGGATTATGTCCAAACGTGCACCCTCCCGTTACGGCGAAAAAGCGGCGGCCGAGGCCACGGTGGAGCCTGCCGCACAGGCCGATGGCAGGCCACGCACCATCCGGCGGGTAATTGTGGACCCGGTGGGAAAAGGAAAATGAGAAGACCAAGCCTTAAAATTCCTACAGCACGGGTGTTTGCACCTCTGCTGTCCCCCTGCCGGTATAAGGGGGCCTATGGGGGGCGTGGGTCTGGTAAATCGCATTTTTTTGGTGAATGCGTGGTGGAGGAGCATTTAAGGCTGGCAGGCCACAGAACGGTGTGTCTGCGCGAGGTGCAGAAGTCCACGCAGTTGTCCTCCCGCCAGTTGATTCTTGATAAGATCAGGCAGTTTAACCTGCAACGTTATTTTGATGTGCAGGATAGGGCCATTAAAACCCCCGGTGACGGGCTGATTATTTTTCAGGGAATGCAGAACCATACGTCGGAAAGTCTGAAGTCGCTGGAAGGGTTTGACCGGGCATGGGTGGAGGAGGCGCAGTCCATCTCTGCCCAGAGCTGGCGGTTGCTGCGGCCAACGCTACGCAAGGCGGGGGCGGAAATATGGGCATCGTGGAACCCACATTCCCCGCAGGATGCGGTGGATGCGTTTTTTCGTGGGGCGGGGTCGGACCGTGCGGACCTTGTGGCGGTGCGTGCCAACTGGTCGGATAACCCCTGGTTTGAGCAGGGGACTTTGCCAACAGAACGGTTGGAGGACCTGCGCAGCCGCCCCGATGAATACGGCCATGTGTGGGAGGGGGACTACCAGACCTTTACCAACGCCCAGATCTTTAAAGGCCGGGTTGTTGTGGAGGACTTTGCTACGCCGGAGGATACCCGGTTTTATTATGGTGTGGACTGGGGTTTTGCGCGCGACCCGCTGGCGGCCCTGCGTTGCCACATTACCAGCAACACGTTGTATGTGGATGACGAGGCCGGGGGCGTTGGCGTGGAGCTGGACGCCATACCCGCCCTGCTGGACCAGATACCGCAGGCCCGGCAATGGCCGTGGAAGGCAGATGGTGCACGGCCGGAGACCATAAGCTTTTTGTCCCGCTCCTATGGTTTTCGCATTAGTGCAGCCAAAAAATGGCCCGGTAGTGTGGAAGACGGCATAGCGCGGCTTAAGGCATTTGACCGTATTGTGGTGCATCCGCGCTGTAGGCGAGTGGCAGAGGAATTTCGTTTATATTCCTATAGGGTTGATAAAGATACGGGGGATGTCCTGCCCATTGTGGAGGACGCGCACAACCACTGGATGGACGCCCTGCGGTACGCGCTGGATGGCGTTATCCATAACCGGCGCACCATGCCCCGCTTTAATGCCGGAACAGTCCGGCACATTCTTCATTCCAGCAAAGGCGGAAACAACGGATGACAGACTGGCTGGCCCGCCTGCGCGGGTGTTTGGGCGCACCACCCCAGACCGGGGCAGGTTCTACACGCACGGAGCCGGTGCTCAACGGCCCGGTGGCAAAGCCGCGTTCTAGGCGTTTGGGCCTTGGCGCGGCATTGGGCTGGGGGCGTTCTGCACAGCTTCCACCAACCATGCAGGACCGGGCGGCCCTTTTGTTCCAGCCGTACCAGCCGCCACGGGGCGTGCGCGGGGCCGGCGCGCTGGCTATGGATGCGGGGCTAGGGGCCTATGCCGCCGGGGCGTATGGCATGGATTCCAGCTTTGTGGAGCAGGGGCTCGCCTTTAAGGGCTACCCCACCCTTGCGGCCATGATGCTCCGCGCCGAGTTTAGAAAACCCGTGGAAATTATTGCGCGTGAGGCCACGCGCGCGTGGATCCGCTTTCGCTGTAATGGCGTGCAGGCGGATGCGGCCCAGACGGCGGCCCGCCTGCGTGCGGTGGAGGTGGAGTTTCTGCGCCTGCATGTGCGCGATGTGGTGCGCCGCCAGATTGTGCATGGGCTTGGCTTTGGCGTGGGGCACATATGGGTTGGCCTGCGTGGCGTGCCGCTGACCGATACAGGGCAGGCCGTGCCCTTGTTGGCCACACCGCATGGCATGGCGCGTGGCCAGCTTGAACGGCTGGTGAACATAGACCCCATATGGACCACGCCCAACAGCTATAATGCGGAAAACCCGCTCCGGGCGGACTATTACCGCCCGGCGGACTGGTGGGTGCAGGGCGTGCTTGTGAACAGCACCCGCCTGCTGAGTGTGGTGCCGTTTGAGGTGCCGGACATTCTTAAACCCGCCTTCAACTTTGGTGGTCTGGCCCTGCCCCAGATGTTGGAAACCTACGTGCACAACTTTTTGCGCACGCGGCAGTCCGTGTCGGACATGGTGAGCAATTACGCCACCAAGATTTTAAAAACCGACATGAGCGGCACCATGCAGTCCGATGGCGGCCTGCATTATGCGGATATTGATGCAGACAGCGTAACCGCCCGCGTGGCGGCCATGAACGCGTGGCAGAGCAACAACGGCACCTTTGTGCTGGACCGCGAGAGCGAGGATTTTGACATAAAGTCAGCCCCGCTCACGGGTCTTGCGGAGCTTCAGGCCCAGTCGCAGGAGTTTATGGCCGGTATTCCGGGTATTCCGCTGGTCAAGCTGTTTGGCATTCAGCCGCAGGGGCTTAATGCGTCCTCCCAAGGTGAGATCAGGGTTTTTTATGATGAGATCGCCGCTTTTCAGGAGGCGCACGTGGCCCCTGTGCTGCGTAAGCTGTTCCAGCTTGTGCAGCTTAACCTGTGGGGGGCCATAGACCCCGATCTGGACTTTGAGTTCGTGCCTTTGTGGCAGATGTCCGAACAGGAGGCGGCGGCGGTGGAAAAAACCAAAACCGACATGGACACGGCCAACATCCGCTCGGGCAAAATTACCCCGCACGAGGCCCGCACGCGGGAGGCGGCGGATGCCCACAGCCTGTACCGCACGGCGGGGCTTGCCCGGCCCATGCAGGCCAGCAGCACACCACCGCCCGTCAACGCGCCTTCGGCAAAAAGAGCAGAACAGCATGAATAAAATACTCGCGCATGACCGTATGGGTTCCGTGCGTATGACGGATGAGGACGGACGCCTGTATGTGGCCGCAACGCCCATAAGCAAGGCCACCGTCAACACCTATTACGGGCGGGAAATACCGGGGGCGGATGCGTTGGGCCTTGTGCCCGACCGGCTTTACCGCCTGCTGCGTGACCCGGCAGAACTGGCGCGCGCCGCCCCCACCTTTAATGCCCTGCCGGTGCTGGCCGAACATGCGCATGTGACCGCGCAGGCCCCACGGGCGGAGCTGGTGGTGGGCACCACAGGCACGGACGCCACCTTTGCCAGCCCGTACCTGACCAATTCCCTGGCGATCTGGAATGCCGGGGCCATTCACAACATCCGCTCGGGTGCGCAGCGCGAACTTTCCTGCGCGTATCGCTACACCCCAGTCATGGAGGCAGGCGAGTTTGAGGGCCAGCCCTATGACGGACGCATGACCAACATTCGCGGCAACCATGTAGCGCTCGTGCCTAGCGGGCGCGCCGGGCCGGATGTGCTGGTGGCGGATGCCAAACCAAAGGACATTTCAATGGTTGAAGAACACGCAGCCCCCACGGCTGGGCAGATTTTTGCCCGCCTTGGCACGGCTTTTGCCTCTGGCGCACTGGCCATGACCGCCAGCATGGCGGAGCTGGAGGCATGGCTTAAACGCAATGGCGCAATGCAGGCCCCGGCTACGCCAGCCCCCAAGGCCGCAAGTGGGCACGCCACGCAGGACAGGCCCACGGAGCCGGGGGCAGGCAGTAACGCCACACCCTCTGCGGAAGGCGCATCCGCCTCCACGCAGCCCCCCGCCACAGCGCAGGACAGTGCCGTGCAAAGCGCCGTGGCAGCCGCCCTTGCGGCGGAACGCCTGCGCAACCAGCACGCGCAGGAGGCCCGGAGCCTTGTGCGCCCCTTGGTGGGGGACGTGCTGGGGATGGACAGCGCGACCGACATTTTGCGCTACGCGCTGGCCGAACAGGGCGTGCAGACCGATGGCGTAAACGAACCGGGACTTAAGGCGCTGGTGCTGTCCTGCCTTGGTTCTGCGGCCTCTTCCGCCGTGGCAGGTGGGCCTGTTGGCGCGGCCGATCATGCGGCCCCTGTTGCAACCCGCTTTGGCGTCCACGCGCCGCGCAAACTCTAAAACAAGGAGGCAGATGCAATGCCTTTTCCCAATACAGTGCATTATGGCTGGCCTGCCGGGTTCCCCGGTGCATGGGCTGGGCAGAACCCCCAGCGCATGGTTGTGCCGGGGGCTAACGGGTTCCGCGCCGGGGCAGGGGGTGTCACCATTGCTGCCTTTGCTTGGGTGCAGGCCGATGGCGCAACTGTGCTGAACAAGCCTGACGCCACAACCCCCACGGCAGCGCCCACCGGGTTTGTGGTGCGCAGCCAGCAGGGGCTGGGTACGCGCTACCTTCAGGAAAACACCATGACCATTGCGCAGGGTTTTATGGTGGTGCTGGCCAGTGGGGGGGATGTGTTTGCCCTTGCAACCACGGCCTCCGTAACCGGGCAGGCGGTTTATGCCTCCCTGAGCGATGGCACTCTCCAGTGCGCTGCCGCAGGCGCCGCCCCCACCGGCACGGTGGACACGGGCTGGACCGTGGCGCAGGGGGCCGCTGCGGGCCTGCCCTTTATTATGACCGGGCCGCTGGCAGTTGCGCGCAGCACGGCTTCCTCCACGTCCGGCACAGGGAACTAACGGGTTATGAACACATTTTTCCGGCATGACGCACCAACCCTTGCGCGGGACTGGGGTATTCATTTAAGCGGTGTCAGCCGATATTTTTCCGAAATGGCGCAGGATGCAGCCCTGCCAGCCAACGCGGCTGTTACCGGGCCTAACAGCGGTATTCCCGCCCTGTTTACCACCTACACAGACCCGGTGGTTATTCGCGCACTGGTTACGCCCACCCGCTCGGAAGCCATTTATGGCACGGCGCGTAAAGGGGATTGGACAACCGATACAGCCCAGTTTCCGGTTGTGGAACTGTCCGGCTATGCCTCGGCTTATGATGATTACAGCCCGGCTGGCACATCGGATTCCAACGCTAACTGGGTGCAGCGCCAGTCCTTTTATTACCAGACGTGGACCCGCTGGGGCGAGCGTGAGGTAGAGCGCATGGGGGCTGCCAAGATTGACTGGGTGAACCAGAAGAACCTTGCCTCCGCCTCCGTGCTGAACAGGAACCAGAACCAGATCAACCTGTTTGGCATTGCCGGGCTGGAACTGTACGGCGCGCTGAACGACCCCAACCTGCCTGCTGCCATTGCGCCCACGCCCAAATTTGCGGCATCAGGTACGGCAGCGGCTGGCAACACATGGGCGGATACAACCGACCCCGTGCAGGTTTATGCCGATATTCTCAAGGCTTTTGGGGTTTTGTCCGCCCAGATGGGGGGCAACCTTACGCTGGAGGCGCCGCTTACGCTGGTCATTCCGACCGAGCGGCAGCAGTGCCTGCTGTACACAAACCAGTATCAGGTTGCCCTGAGTGACCTGTTGAAGAAAAACCTGCCAAACCTGAAAATTGAGACCCTGCCCGAAGCCGGGGTTACTCTGGGTGGCGGGCAGGCAACAACCACGCTTATGCAGTTGTTTGTAAGCGAGGTGGAGGGCCAGCAGTCCGTAACCACCGCGTTTACCGAAAAACTGCGCACCCATGCGGTGGAGCGGTATTCCTCCAGCTTCCGTCAGAAAAAATCGCAGGGCACATGGGGGACCATCTGGTTTTACCCGCAGGCCTGCGTCACCATGGCAGGGATTTAACACCAATGGCAGCACCTCACACCACCCGGACCGCTAGCACGGTTACGGTTATTTGCCGGATGCCCGCAGGGCTTGTGCTGGACCTGTATGATGCGGGCGAACTGGCGGCCCGCGCCGGTGCTTCCACCCCGGTTATGGCGCCCCCCAAACCCACCGCCAGCGTGCGGCTGAACGGGGCCAAGGCAGACCCGCGCTACCATGCGCGGGATAATGTTCTGCTTGGCATGGGTGGCCGCACGGAGGTGGATGCCAGCTTTTGGCAGGCATGGACTGCGCAGAACCCTCATTTTCTGCCACTTGTTAACGGGCTGATTTTTGCCCAGCCCCGTGCGCAGGACGCCAGTGCTGAACTGGCGGAGCGTGGCCAGCACCGCAGTGGGCTGGAAGGGCTGGAACCCAAAAGCCTGCCCGGTGTCACGCCCTTTGCCAAGGATGTGGCCTGATGTCGGGCACGACCACGGCGGGGCCGGGCGTTGTGGCGTTCGACTACGCTGCGTGGTCGGCGCGCTTTGCCACGCTTGCCGCCAATGTGGGCGCGGCGCAGGCGCAGGCCTGTTTTGAGGAGGCAACCCTCTACCTGCCCAATACGCCCACCAGCCCGGTGCGGGATGTGGGCAGGCGTGCCCTGCTGCTGGGCCTTCTGGTGGCGCATATTGCCACACTGGCCCTGCCGGAGGAGCAGGGTGGGGCCGGTGGACTGGTTGGCCGTGTGGCGTCCGCCAGCCGGGGGAGTGTGTCGGTCACAACCGACTTTGGCCGCCAGCCAGAGCGTGCAACGTGGTTTGCGCAAACGCAGTATGGGGCGGCCTTCTGGGCGGCCACGCGTGGGCTGCGGCAGGCGCGCTATGTGCCCGGTGGTCCGCAGATGCCGCGCATATGGCCATAATTTTTCCATAACGGGGAGCATTCCACCATGCGTCTTTTTGCGCTGGCTGGCCGCCTGTCTGCTGCGGTTAACCCCAGTGTTGCGGCAACGCTTCTGGCCAGCACGGGCAGCGTTACCAACCCCGATGGCACGCAAACGCCAACCTACACCACACTGCCCCTGCGCGTGGAGGTACAGGCACTGGCGGGGGAGGACCTGCAACAGGTGCAGTCCATTACCCAGCAGGCGGACAGGCGCGTGGTGTACGTGCCTGCCGCTGCCCGCGCCCTTAACAGACCTTTGCAATGTGGGGGCGATATTTTGCAGTTTTACGGATCTGACTGGCTGATCACCCAGTCCTTGGAAGAATGGGGGGAGGGTGCATGGTCGAAGGTTCTGGTAACGCGGCAGAGCAGTCCGGCTGTGTAGCCACGCCCGATGATGGGCAGATTTATGGCGCGGTGCGGAACTGGCTGCTGAGTGTTCTGCCTGCGGGTGTGCAGGTTGTGCAGGGCCAGCAGAACCGCGTGGCCCCACCCCCGGCCCCTTTTATCACCATGACAGTAACAGAGCGCACGCGCTTGGCCACCAATGGCTGGTCCTACACCGCGACCACGCGGGAGGTGAGCGAACCGGCAAGGCTGACCATGCAGCTTGACCTGTTTGGCCCAGCAGCCGGGGCGTACGCGCAAACGCTAACCGCCCTGTGGCAAGACCCGCAGGCCGCCCTGTTTTTTGCGGGGCTGCCGTTCCAGCTTGCCCCGCTGGATGTGGGGCCACCCGGCCAGTCCGGCTTTAGGGATGGTGAACACCAGTACGAAGAAAACTGGACCGTGGCGCTGCACATGCAGGTCACGTTCTGCCTGAGCATGGCTCAGGATTTTGCAATAACCCTTTCGGTCAACGCCCTTTCGGCGGATGTGACCGACCCGCCAGAGGAGTAACGCTGTGGCTGGCATTCCCATTTCCACCCTTGTTAAGGTCACGCCCGGTGTTCTTGCCGCCGGAGGCGGCCTGAACGCCCTGACCGCGCTTGTGCTCAGCACCAATGTAACCGCCGTGCCTGCCGGTACGGTCAGGAGTTTTACCACCGCGGCCGATGTTGGCAGCGTCTTTGGTATGGAGTCCGTAGAATACCAGATGGCCTCTGTGTATTTTGCAGGCTATACCAATGCGGTTATGACGCCCGCCCGCCTGCTGTTTGGTGGGTACACGGCACCTGCTGCCAATAGCAGCGTTGCGGAGCAGATGACCGCGCTGCGGGTTGCCAATGGCGGGTGGAACGCCCTTGCAACCGCGTTTGAACCCGCTCTGGCGGACAAGCAGGCGCTGGCCCAGTGGGTGGCGTTGCAGAGCAACACGCTGTGGTGCGTGCTGTGGGACACGGACGTACAGGCCACAACCCAGAACAGCGAGAGCGCGTTTGGCGTATGGCTTAAAAACCAGAACCTGAGCGGTGTGAGCGCTGTGTATAACGACCCGCTAACCGCCGCCCTGTGCCTTGGGTGGATGGCGTCCCTCTCCTTTGGGACAACGGGCGGGCGGCAGACGCTGGCCATGGTGCAGGATGCATCGGGCCTTGTAACCCCGCCAGTGGTGGATGGCACCACGGCCCAGACACTGCTGGATAATGGCTACAATTTTTACGGCGCATACGCCAACGCGGCCAGCACCTTCCAGTTCATGCGGCCCGGCTGTGTGTCCGGTCCGTTTTTGTGGGCGGATAGTTACGTCAACCAGATCTGGCTGAATGCCAACCTGACATCGGACCTGATTACCCTGCTGCTCAATACCGGGCAGATTCCGTATAATACGGAGGGCGATACGCTGGTGGCCGCCAGTGTGCAGGGCACCATTACACAGGCGCTGGGCTTTGGGGCCATCCAGCCCGGTGTTGCGCTGAGTACCACGCAAAAACAGCAGATCAACAACGCATCTGGCGTGGCGACCGCGGCTGATAGCGTTGCCACGCGGGGGTGGTACTTCCTGCCCTGTGTGTCTACCGCTGCGGCGTCCTACCGTGTGGCGCGCACCACTCCCCCCGCACGCCTGTGGTACGCGGATGGGCAGAGCGTGCAGGCCATTACCCTGAACAGTGTTGAGGTGCAGTAACCATGGCGCTCGATATTTCGGCAGCCAATGCCATTTTTACCATTACGGTGCCGGGGCTTTACAATGCGCCTGTCACACTCAAGAACTTTGCTACAGACCGTGCGTGGGATGTGGCCGAGCAGAGCTGCGCACAGGTCCAGATGTCCATTGATGGATACCTGAACGCGGGTTTTGTGCCCGAACCCGTGGACCAGCACATTATGCTGTCCGCCGCGAGCGAGAGCATATTGGTGTTTGAGGCCATTATGACCGCGCAGCAGACCGCCCGCACCCTCTACCGCCTTGGGGCAGAGGTGACGTTGACCTCCACAGGCCGCAAATACACCATGGTTAATGGTGTGCTGCGCGCCATGGCCCCCATGCCCAGTGCCGGGCGTATGCTGGCGGACCGGCACTTTGCCGTATGCTGGCAGGCCATTTACCCAGCGGGGCTGTAATGGCTATCCGTCAGGTACAGGTGTGCGTTCCGCTGGAAGGGGCGGATAAGGGCAAAACATTTGTCATTACCCGCATGTCCGCCATGGAGGCGGACAGGTGGGGGCGGCATTGCCTTCAGGCCGCCATTGCCTCAGGGGCGGATATTCCGGGGCTGGATGCGGATGCGGGTTTGGCGGGCCTTGCCGCTGTGGGGCTGGGTATTTTTTGGCGCCATGGACCCAGAGCGGATGGACGGGTTGCTGGCCCGGTTGATGCAGTGTGTCAGCGTGCAGCCGGACCCGCGCAACGCCGCAGTCCGCCGCCCGCTGGATGAGAGCGATCTGGAGGAAATTCCCACTGTTGGTTGGCTCCAGAAGGAAGCCTTTGCCCTGCATGTGGATTTTTTCAAGGGCGTCGGCCCGTTGTTTTCCCTTCTGTCGGCACTGCTTCAGACGGAAGCCAGCGCGCCGCCGCCCGATGCCCCAATGTGAGTGAGCGCCATGCGCTGGTTATGATGGAAGGTCTGGCCAGCCTGCATGAACTCCAGAGCGTGTATGACAGCGAGGATTTTGAAAACCTGCTGGAAATGGCTCTGGTCAAACGATTTAACAGGTAAACGCAATGGCAACGCTAACACAGTGGCTGGCGTCCGTCCTGCTCTGCTCCCACGGGGGGGATGGTGCCGGGCCGGGGGAGGCGGGGTCCGCTCTGGCACGGGCTGTGCTGTCTGTGCTGGCAGGGGCCAGTTTTGCGCCCGTGCGCCAGCCGGTTGGTGGGCGCGGGTATGGTGGGCAAAGCGCGCTGGAGGCTCTTGTCTCTACCGTTATGGCTCCCGCACGGGCACACGCTGGCGTGGTGGAAGGGGCCGTGCCCCTGCCCACGCAGCAGGGGGCTGGAGGTGGGGTGGTGCGCGCCCCGCTCCGCCGTAGGTGGGTGCCTAGGGTGGATACTGGCGGGGGAATACGGCTTGTGGCGCCGAACCCAGCAGTTGCAGCGGTTCCTTATGAGGGGGCGGAGGCATCTGCTCATTTTTTGAAAAACATAAGTGATAGAACAATACCGTCTGGAGCAGATGCCGCAGTCTTGCCACGACCAGTGGCCACGCGGCACCAAGGGTGGGCTGGCCGCGCCGGAGGGCTGGGCACTGAGGCGCATACGCTTAGGCTGCCAACCGGGATGCTGGTGGGGGCAGGTGGTTCGTACCATCGGCCTTTGCACGGTCTGGTCCATTTGCTGGGCCAGGCGGGTGTGCGCTCTGCCAGTACGGCTATGCGCCATGCGGTGGTGCGGACGTTGCAGCAGGAGTATGCCGCGTGGCCGGAGCATAATGCTCCCTCACCCCATGCGGGGCTTATGGCCCATGCTGTGCCGCCCGGTGTGCTGGGGGCGGATTGGGGGGCAAAGGGTGCTCAGGCGCTGGCTTTGCCTGCCGTGCCAGCACAGTACCTGCACGCAACCAGCCAGGCGGTGGGGTTTGCCAGCACGGTGACCCCCGCACGGGTGCAGCCCGGACCCGCTGTGCAGGCACAGATTACCGTTAACGCCAACGGCAGCACGCCCCGCGCCATAGGGGATGAGCTGGAACGCCGGATGGACACACTGCGGATGCAGGCGCGGCAGGCTAATCTGGGGCAGTTTTAGGCCCTCCTTTAGGGTTCCTTGCTGCGTGGGGGCTACATGGCTGTTCAGCAGGGGGGTATCTGGTTTATGGTCGCTGTATGCGTCTGTTTCTGGCTTTTGCTGTATGCTGTTTTCTGTCCTCTCCCGCTTGGGCGGTGGAGGAGCGGTGTAATGCGTTTGGGGTTAAAGCCCAGTTGCCGGTGTTAACCAGCACGCGGCTGGAGCAGGGCACAACATTGCTGTGTAACCGGGGGTATGTGGTCCTTGTGTCCACCGTATCGCACGGGCCGTTGTGGGCGGCGGAGCATTTGCGGGCGGATGAGCTGGGCATGGCCGCCAAGCTCCCCCGGACGGGGCACTTTTTTTCCGACCCGCGCTGGTCTGGTGGGCCCACCCTGAGCGATTACAAGCGGAAAAAACCCTACGACCGGGGGCACATGGCCCCCAGTGGCGACCAGCCCACCCCACAGGCACAGGCGGAAACCTATGCCCTGTCCAACATTGTTCCGCAGGCTTCTGTGTTGAACAAAGGCATATGGGCCCGTCTGGAAAAAAAGGTGCGGGTGCTGGCCCGGCGCGAGGGTGAACTGTTTGTGGTGACTGGGCCTGCTTTTCATACCCGGCCCATTGCCACGTTGGGACGTGACCATGTGTATGTGCCCAGCTCGGTGTGGAAGGCGGTTTACTCGCCATCACGCAACAGGGCGGGGGTGTATGTGTGCAAAAACAGGGCTGTACACCCGCATTGTGACCAAGTGACCGTGCAAACCCTTATCCGCAACGCAGGGGTGGACCCGTTCCCCGCCGTGTCGGCTCAGGTCAAGGCGGAGGCGTGGCGCCTGCCCGCGCCATAAGACCTGCACGGGCCTTACGGGGCTGTCTCCTTTTTTGAGTGTTTTTACGCATAGGCGGCTCCACGGGGCCGCCTTTTCTGTTTTGTCCGCCGCCCGTGCGGCCTTCCCTCATACATGCCCGATTTTACAGGGATGGAGTTAGCCCGTTATGCCTTTGCTTCCCGTCAGTCTTCCTTCGGTGTGGGATGTGCCCGTGGCCGCGGGGGTGCCTGCGCTGCTGGGCCAGTCGGTTGGTGCCGGGGTTTCGGCCTCTGCCTCCACCACGCTGGCCACTGCGCTGGATGCCGCCTTGCTGGCGCAGGCGGAGCGGCAATGGGGTATTTTTACGCAGGATAACAGACCGGTCCTAACATCGGGGCATGTGCGCGCCCTTGGTGTGCAAAGCCAGTGCCGCATTGCCAATGCACCGCTGGAGGATGGGTCCTTCCTCTCCTACAACAAGGTGCGTGTGCCGGGGCTGTATGAGGTGGAAATGCTGTGCGACGGCTCCAGCATGGAGCTGGGCAGCGCCAGTGCGCTGGGGGACCTGCTCTCCAGCTTTGGGGTGTCTGGCCTTTCTGGCGCGTTGCAGACGCGGGCCGTGTTTATGGCGGCACTGGATAGTCTGGTAGCAGACCTTAACCTTTACCACATTGTTATGCCCGAGGCGGTTTACGCCAACGTGAACGTAACCGGCTACCGCCTGCGGCGGGAGGCCCGGCAGGGTGTAAGCCTGCTGCTGGCCGAACTGAGCGTGCAGGAGGTGCGGCTGGGGGCCAGCACCACACTTGCGGGGACTGCGTGCCCACAGGGGCAGGCCGTGTGCAATGCGGGGCATGTGCAGGCTCTGGCCTCCAATATGGATGTAACGGGGTACCAGTAATGGCGGTTGTTATTCCTCTGGGTGCGGTGGCGTACCAGAGCCTGCGCGTCCCCCTTTCCGGCCATGCCGTAAGGCTGGACCTGCAACAGCGGGGGACTGGCCTATATGCCTCGGTGTGGATGGATGATGTGCCCGTGCTGGCGGGCGTGCTGTGCCAGGACCGGACATGGCTTATCCGCAATGCCGCCTATGGTATGCCCGGAGACCTTGCCTTTGCCGATACGCAGGGCACGCAGGACCCGGACTATAGCGGGCTGGGTAGCCGGTTTGTGCTGGTTTATGCGGAGGGGCAGAATGTCTGACGGCACACAGGCGGCAACGTTGGGCAACCGGCAGGTGGAGGTTGTATTTAACCTTGCGCAGGACGGATTTGGCCAAGGCGGAACAGACACCATAACCCTGAGCGGCTACAGGGTGCGCTGCCAGATCTTGAGCACGGGGCTGGAAAGCGGCATGGCCTGCTCCCTACGGGTGGAAGGGCTGGCGCTGCCGTTGCTCAACCGCCTTTCCGTCCTGCAAGCGGGTATTGCCACGCAAACCCGCAATACTGTGACCATTCTGGCAGGCAATGCGGGGGAGCAAAAGCCGGTTGTGTTTTCTGGCGGTGTGGTCGAGGCTTTTGTGGATTACGCAAATAGCCCCGATGTAGCGTTTGAGCTGCGCGCCCTCTCCGGCGCGTTGCCTGCGGCGGTGCCGGTTACGCCAACATCGTTTGGGGGGGATGTTGCGGTCAGTACGGTCATGCAGGTGTTGGCCACCAAGGCGGGGCTGACCTTTGTGGACTATGGCGTGCAGACCATGCTGCGTGGGGGCGTGTATTACAAAGGTTCCGTGGCCGAGCAGGTGGATAGCTGCGCCCGCGCGGCCAGAATTGCCTACCAGATCGGGGTGGGGGTGCTGGCCATATGGCCCACGGGCATGGTGGCGCAGGCGGATGCGCAGGCCGTGCCCGTGTCGGCCGATACAGGGTTGCTTGGCTACCCCAGCTACAGCCAGTACGGCGTGCAGTTCCAGACCGTGTTTAACCCCGGTATTCGCTACCGCGATACGGTGAGCCTGCAAACGGGCATGGCCCCGCAGGCATCTGGCGTTACGCTGCCCGCCAGTGGGTTGTGGGTGGTGCAGAGTGTGCGCCACGACCTGCAAACCGAGCTGCCCGATGCCCCGTGGTTCACAACAGTAGAGGCGGCAAGGCCAGACTTTGCCGGACAGGCTTTTGCAAAATAAACTGATAGGCTCCTTGCAGGCGGAAGATGGCGCAAGTGCCTTTAACGCCACCAATGCGGCTATTCGCCGGGTGCTGGCTATGTTGGGCGCCACAGCGCTGGTGCAGGTACGGGCGGTGCGCGCCAGTGGCCTAAACCCGGTGGGCACGGTGGATGTGCAGCCTATGGTGCACCAGCAGGATGGGGCAGGCCGCACGGTGCCGCATGGGCTGATCCACAATGTGCCTTACCTGCGGTTGCAGGGTGGGCGGCGCGCCCTGATCTGCGACCCGGCAGTGGGGGATATTGGAGCCATTATTGTGTGTGGGCGCGATATTGCCAGCGTAAAGGCCACGCGCCAGCCGGGTGCGCCGGGGTCCTTCCGCCAGCATGATTACGCAGACTCTCTGTATATTGGCGGGTTTTTAAACGGAATTCCGCAGGAATACGCAGGCTGGGTGGGGGAGGACTTTGTGCTCAACACAACAGGCCGGTTTATTGTTAACGCCACCCAGTGCCAGATAAACTGCGCCGTGCAGGTGCAAGGCGCGGTGAGTGCCGGAGGGGACGTGCAGGCAGGGCAGATCAGCCTGCAAACGCACACCCATGCCGGGGTTCAGCCCGGTTCGGGGCAGACGGGTGTGCCACAGTAATGTGGCAATGTCTTTTTACAGATCACAATATTTTCCATGACAGGCCGCCTTTACGGGCGGCCTTTTTTGTTGAGGCACCATGACGACGCTGCTGCTTGACCGCACAACATGGGACCTGCTGCCAGATGCCAACGGCAACGTGGCTGTGGCGTCCGGATCTTATGCCATAAGCCAGAATGTTTCTTCCGCCATCAGGGTTTTTTTGGGCGAATGTTATTATGACACGGCCAAGGGCCTGCCTTACCGGCAGCATATTCTGGCCCATACACAGGCGGCTCCGGTTTTTAGAATGCAGGCCGAGCAGGCCGCCAGCGCGGTGGACGGGGTTGCCGCCGCCCGGTGCGTGCTGACCGGACTTTCCGCCAACCGCCAGCTTTCTGGCTATGTTCTTGTATCCACAACACAGGGGGATGTGCAGCATGTCGGGTTCTAGCAGTGTGGGCACAACATCCGTTCCCGCACCCACCATGACGGATGCAGGCTTTGTGGCCCCGGCCGAGAGCGATATTCTGGCCGGTATTCTGGATGATATGAACGCAGCTTTTGGCAATGTGCTCAATACCGACCTGTCCACCCCGCAAGGGCAACTTGCCATGTCGCTCACCGCTATTGTGGGCGATGCGTATGACCAGATGCTGGCACTGTTTAACGGCGTGGACCCGGCCAGAGCCGCAGGCCGAATGCAGGACGCCATTGGCAACCTGTATTTTATGACCCGCAAACCCGCCACAGCCACGGTTGTTACCTGCCAGTGCGTGGGGGCGGCTGGCACCGTTGTACCGCAGGGCACGCTGGTGCAGGATGGAAGCGGCAACACCTACGCGGCGGATGGCGCCATTACGCTGGATGCCACGGGCAACGGTGTTGGCGCATTTTCCTGCACGGTTACGGGGGCGGTGGAGTGCCCGCCACACAGCATAGGGGTGTACCAGTCGGTCGTGGGGCTAACCAGCGTTACCAACGCGGCGGCGGGTGTGACCGGGGCAGCGGTGGAGGGGCGGCAGGCCTTTGAACTCCGTCGGCAGCAGACTGTGGCGCATAACGCCATTGGCCCGCTGGACGCTCTTGCGGGGGAGGTTCTGTCCGTTGCGGGCGTGACCGATGCGTATGTGAACGAAAACAGCACGGCGGAGCCTCTGGTTATAGGGGGTGTAACCCTGCCAGCCCATAGCCTGTATGTGTGCGTAAATGGGGGCGCGGATAAGGACGTGGCGCTTGCCATCCTGCGCCGTAAGCCCCCCGGTTGTGCCAGTGTGGGCACAAGCAGCGTGGTCGTTGTGGACCCCAACGCCAGTTATGCCACACCGCCAAGCTATACCGTGCAGTTTACGCGCGCGCAGGCGGTGCCCGTGTATGTGGCGGTGGTGCTGGCGGCTGGGGTGGATGTGCCCTCCACCGCTGGGACGGATGTGCAGGCCGCCATTGTGGCCGCGTTTGAAAACGTAGCGGACGCCCAGCGTGTGCCCATTGGCGGCACGGTTTACGCCAGCCGCTTTTATGCCTGCCTGAGCGCACTGGGGAGCTGGGTCCGTATTGTTGAGGTCAGCGTGGGCCTTGCACAAAACCCTACCGGGCTGACGGCACAGGTGGGAATTGACCAGATCCCCGTTGTATCGGCCTCCACAATTAGCGTTGTGGTGTCCTGATGCAGGATGTGCAGCAGACCCTTTTGTCCCAGTATGCCAATGCGCCGCGTATTGTGGCGTTAATTGAGGGCTGGAACCAGATGCTGGACCCCGCCCCCCTGATAGACCAGTGGTACCAAATGGTGTGGAACATGCACACCGCGCAGGGCTACGGGCTGGATGTATGGGGCCGCATTGTGGGTGTATCCCGCGTGCTCACCCTGTCCTCCCAGTCCTACACTGGTTTTTTTGAAGCCTCGGACCTAACGGAAGAGGGCTTTAACCAGACCCCGTGGTACCAGGGTGTGGAGGCAACCAGCAATTACCGTCTGGCGGATGATGGCTACCGCCAGCTTATTTACGCCAAGGCGCTGGCCAATATTGCGGATGGTTCCGTCCTGCAGATCAATCAGGTGTTGATGACCCTGTTTGCCGGGCAGGGCGATGCCTATGTGCGCGACAATGGGGACATGACCATGACTTATGTTTTCCGGTTTGTGCCAACGGCCGTGCAGGTCAGCATTATTCAGAACAGCGGTGTTCTGCCACGCCCCGTGGGGGTTGGTGTTTCCTACGTTATTGAGAGTACATCCTGATGAAAAGCACAGATGATCGCAAGATGTTTGGCACCCCCATAGGGGCGCAGGCTGTTGCGGGGAACATTGTGAGCATACCGCAAACACAGACCAAGGCGGGGGATGGCACGGCCTCGGTGGCTCTTGGCTTTCCGCCGGAAACGTTTATTGCGCGCGCAGCCGGGGGCGAACCCCCGCGCGGGCAGGATATGAACGGCCTGCTCAACCTGCTTTCCAGCGCCATACAGGTGTTGCAGACAGGCTACCTTGGCCCGTTTGATGCCACCTTTGCCCAGTCCATTGGTGGTTACCCGGCCGGGGCCATTGTGTGCGGCGGCACACCCGGCGCATTCTGGGTGAGCATGGCGGATGCCAATGTCTCCCCACCCGGAGCAGATGGGGCAATGTGGCAAAGCCTGTTTAACGGGCTGGCGACCCAAGCCGCCCTGACTTTGGAGGCGCAGCAGCGCAGCAGTGCCGAGCAGACACTGAACACCGCCATAACAGAGGAAACAGCGGCGCGGATAGCAGCACAGTACGTGCCGTCCGTTCCGGCGGCGGGTCAGACACGTATTACGTCACTGGTGGAAAATGCAGATGGCCGCGCGGTTTTTGGAGATGGGACAAACGCGCCTGTTCTGGCTAATGTGACGGACCTGCCACTTTCTGACCCTACCCAGAAAATTCAGGTCTTCACTGCATATGTAAAATTTGCGTCCAACGGTTATACCACAATCACTTTTCCAAAGGCATTCGCGCCGGGGGTTACCCCAACCGTGGTGCTCCCCTCCACACAGGAACAGCCCGGCAAGTGGTCATTTATTGGTATTGCCAAAGCGTCTGACGGCACTTTGTCTATAAGCAACACGGGTTTTACCATTTACGGTGTTGGCTGGGGCGGGAGCAGCAACTTCTATAATCTGGTGGAGAACAACTTTATTCCGGTAATAGCCGTAGGAGCGTTCTAATGAGCATTTTAGACGACCTAAAAGCCGCCTACCCGGCGCGTTATTATGCCACAATGGACCAACCCTGTGGCTGGTATGATATGTGGGAGTATTCCTCCATGGATGGGCTGCCCGCCGCCAACACGCTGTTTGCCATGACGGCAGACCAATGGGCCGCAAAAGGTGGAGACACAGGCACAAAAAGCATGGCCGTCGTGAACGGCGCGCTGGTGGACTACACGCCCCCGGTTGTGGCTGTGCCGCTTAAAACGCAGGCTATCTCGGCGCAGGCATGGATACAGCAGCAGGCCAACCTTGCTGCCGCCATGGGCGAAGTCTTTACCGCGGATATGAAGGCCTATGTGCAGGCCATTGCCGCCATAGCTAACGGCACGGACACCACCAGCACGGCCCTGCCTGCCCAACCCACGGATGTGATGACCACCAGCACGGCGGCCACATAAGGCTCCGTATCACTCTGACAAAACATACCGCCAGCTGAGGCGGTTTTTTTATGCCCGGATAAATACAGATGACCGAAACACAGTGCGCAGCCCCCTGCGCGGCTGAGGATGACCTGCGCCTGATTGTGGACCGCCACGCCCGCCGTCTGGATGGGCTGGAGGACGATGTGGATACGCTCAAGTCCGGCCAGAGCGCCATGATGGAACGCCTGATTTCCATAGAGGCACAGGGGCAGGAGCGTGAGCGCAACAGGGCGGCGCAGGCGCAGGATACGCGCAACGCCCTTGCGGCCCTGACCCAGCAACTGGCCGAACAGACGGGCGCACAACGCCGCCAGAACGAACTGGCGGAGGACAGCCTGCGGCGGTGGCGCAAACTGGCCGTTGTGGCGGGGCTTTTGTGCACTATTGGTGCGGCGGTCGGGTCCACCCTGCTGTCCGACCAGGAGGTGGCCAGCACCATATGGGTGCAATGGCTGCACCTGCGTGAGCCGTGGGATATGCCGCCACCAGGGAATGCCCAATGCCGGGCCTTGATCTGGGGCAGCTCAAGGCCATGCTTGTGCGCCCGGTTCTGGCGCAGTTGGGCCTTGGGGGGAATAGCGCGGTTAACCTGCTGGCAGGCACGGCGTTGGTGGAAAGTGGGCTGGTATGGCTCAGGCAGAATGGTGGCGGTCCCGCTTTGGGCCTGTGGCAGATGGAACCCGCAACGCATGATGATTGCTGGCGGAATTTTCTATTCTACAGGCCCGCTTTGGCATCCGCCATAATGCGGCTGGGGGGTGCTGGGGCTGGTCTGGGTGGGGCCGGGTTGCTGGTTGGTAATCTGGCTTATGCGTGTGGGATGGCCCGCGTGGTGTATGCCCGCGCACCGACTGCTTTGCCCGCGCCGGAGGATGCGTGTGGCCTCAGCGCGTATCATAAACAATTTTATAATACAGCGCTGGGTGCTGCGGACTCGCACCGCAATGCGGCGCTGTTTGCGCAAGCCATTGCGGCCTGATGGCAGGCTGGCGGGGCGATAAGCGGCGGGCGGCGGCGCGTTGTGGCCTGTGCGCCACCACGTGCTGGCCCCATGCGCGGGAGGGAGCGCGGATTCAGAAAGGTGAAAAAGGGCAGGATGAATGAGGCAGAAAAAAGGTAAGAGGGGTCAAGCGTAATCTCTGAAAATAACATTAAGTTCACAAAAAAACGGTTATATTTCATGTTGTTGTATTTCTAATCGGTTGTTAAGAATTTTCCTGTCCTGACCTTGCGGGCTGGATTAAGGCGAAAAAACATGACGTTGCGTTTATTAGAGGTGGACGTGCCCGCATATTCTAACCAACGCCTGATGCGCGATATTGCGAGCAGGGTCGCGCCCGTTCACGCAACGGAAGCCGGGTCGCACGTTCTTGCCATTTTTCAGGACAATGCCGAACTGGCGGGTATTCCCGTGGTGGATGAGCACAACAGGCCCATAGGCATTGTGCAGCGGCGGGACTTTTTTTTGCGGCTTGGGCAGCGGTTTGGCTACGAGGTTTACGCCAACCGACCGATTTCCCTCCTTATGGAGTGTGAACCCATACTGGTTGATGTGCACGAAAAAGTGTCCGACTTTGTTGCAACAATCCTGAACATCCGCTCCCTTAACCAGATTAACGAATTCATCATAACGGAAGAGGGGCAGTATTACGGACTTGGTTCAGCACTCAGCCTGACGCGTTCCCTGCACGCACAGGCCATTGATACCATTACCGAGCTCAACAAGATTGCGGGCGAACTCCGGCAGGCCAACAAAACCATCATGCGCGATAAATCCTTTATTTCCGGTATTGTGGATAATATCCCCACCGCCATTCAGGTGCGGGATATAAAAACGGGCGACATTATTGTGCATAACAAGGCAGCGGAGGAATACGGCCTGCATACTACGGCCGCCTACGCCAATGTTTCCCATAACGCGCCGTTGCTGCTGGATGGCAAACTGCCTGAAGACCCATTTCTGTACCAAAAGCCCGATGCGGTGGAGGAAACACTGATGGACCGGCAGGGGCGCGAGCGCGTTGTCTCCCGCCATGACCTGCTGATTGCGGATGATGACGGCAATATGCGCTGGGAGCTGTGTGTTGCCGACGATATTACCGAATACCGTGACGCCCAGCGCCGGATTGAACGACTGGCCCATTATGACAGCCTGACCGGGCTACCCAACCGCTATTATCTGGGTATCCATCTTGGCGAACTCTCGCAGGATACGGACAACCCGTTCGTGCTGCTGTATATAGATCTGGACTACTTTAAATCCATTAACGACATGTATGGCCATAGCGGCGGGGACGAACTGCTGATTGCCGCAGCCAACCGGCTGAAGGCCTGCTGCCGGGAGGAAGACTTTGTTGCCCGGTTGGGGGGCGATGAATTTGCGGTTGTTTGGCAGCACTGCGGCCCGTTGACGGAAATTGAGGCGCGGCTGGAGGAGCTGGTGGCAAGCCTTGGCCGCCCCTACATTATTCAGGGGGCGGAGGCCAAGTCCGGGGCCAGTATTGGTGCGGCCGGTTTTCCCTCGCAGGCGGGGGATGTGACCACCCTGCTGCAATATGCGGATATGGCGCTCTACCGCGCCAAGGCGCTAGGGCGTTGCCAGCACAAGCTGTTTGATACCGATCTGAGCTACGAAATTCTGGAAAGGGCCGAGCTGGTATCCGCCCTGCACCGGCTGGTGGAAGGGGAGGGGCTGCTCCTGCACTACCAGCCCATTTACGGCATTAGTGCCCGCAAGGTGCAGTCCTACGAGGCGCTGGCCCGCTGGAACCACCCCGAACGGGGGATGATCCCGCCTGATGTGTTTATCCGTCTGGCGGAGGAAACAGGGCTTATTCATCAGCTTGGTGCCCGCATCCTGTATATTGCCTGCCACGAGGCGCTGAACTGGCCAGCGCATGTTAATGTCTCGGTCAACGTTTCCCCCCTTCAGCTCAAAAACAGAAAATTCCCCGAAATTGTCAAACGTGTTCTGGAAGAGACCGGTCTGGATGGCAGGCGGCTTGAGGTGGAAATTACCGAAAGCGTGCTGATGGATGAATACGAACACAAGAACGTTATTTTAAGCGAGCTCAAGGCGCTGGGCTGCAAGATCAGCATGGACGATTTTGGAACAGGCTATTCCTCGCTGAGTTATTTGTGGAAATTCTCGTTCGACAAAATCAAGATCGACCGGAGCTTTGTGCAGGCGCTGCCAGACCCTACCGCCAAGGAAATCATACAGGCCATTCTGGGCATTGCCAGTATTCGCGCCATGACCGTAACGGTGGAAGGGGTGGAAACAGCCGCCCAGTTGCAGATGGTCTGCAACATGGGGTGTTCGGAAGCACAGGGGTATTACCTTGGCCGCCCGCAACAGCAGGCCGTTGCAGGCGGGCGCGAGGTGGAAATGGCTTTTGCGTGGGACTGAGCGGCCCCAAAGCCGGGTCCGCTCCGCACCCCTTGTTACGTTAGTCCTGCGCGCGTGGGCCCCATGTGCCCGTTTGTTCCAGTAGCAGGACCGGGTTGGGCGTGCCGTTTACAACCTGCTGGCTTTGCTGCCCATCCACGCTGCGGGGGGTGTCCCCCACCAGTGTAACGCGCTGGAGTTCCCGCTCCTCCTGACCAAAGTCGGCAATGGCGCGGTGTTCAGTCGCCCTGTTATCCCACATGGCAACATCCCCAGCCTGCCAGTGCCAGGTTATTGTATTTTCCGGCCGGGTAACATGCCCTTGCAAAATGCCAAGCAATGCCCGTGAATCCGGCAGGTTGAAGCCGACCAGCCGTTTAATGAACTGGCCCAGCAGCAGGGTCTTTTCCCCCGTTTCGGGGTGTACGCGCACCACAGGGTGTTTGGCCTCAAACACGCGGGCGGCAAAAACATTGGCCTGCCACTGAATAAATTCCCAGTCGCGCTCGGCAATCAGGTCCGTGTGGTCATACTCGTTATTGGTGTGAATGGCCCATAATTTGTCGGCCAGATCCTGCAAGGGTTGTGGTAGCGAGCGGTACGCCGTGGCGGTATTGGCCCACAATGTTGCGCCGCCATAAGGGGAGGGGCGGATGCACCGCAGGATGGACGCCTTGGGGTAGGAGGCCATGAATGTCATGTCCGCGTGCCATGTGTTGGCCGCCCGTCCTTTGCGCGCCTTAAGCTCAAAAATATGTTTTGTGCCTTGTGCGCTGGAGACCGTGGGGTGGGACACAAGCGTGCCAAACCGTGCGCCAAGCGCCTCCTGCTGCGCGCTGGTCAGCGACTGTTTGCGAAAGAAGACAACCTTATGCTCCAGCATGGCGTTGTAAACGAACGCAACGCTGGCTTCGTCCAGATCGGGGGACAAGGTAATGCCCCTGATCTCCGCGCCAATCTGGCCACCAAGTTTTGTAACGGTGGGCGAGGCTGTTTTTTCTACCAGACCGAGAGACATTTGGGTATTCCTCAAAAACAACACCAATTTTTGGTGGAATATGTGTGATGGAAGGGGATGCGTCTGAAGTTTGTCTTAGAGTGTTGTTTTACAACATATCTTTGTTTCAGGCATTGAGCAGTCCCACAATGTGTTGCGTGGAGTCGGGAGCAGGAAACCCCGTTCCGGACTCGGATTATGGCGATTCTTGATCGTTAAATATACTAAAATTCTATTATTAACAACGATTGATAGTTTAATCTTGACTACATAACGAAATTGCATCGTTAATTGCGAGTCGATTCGTATTTAAACTTCCAGACGTAGTGGAAAATAGAATGCTCACCCTGCCTTCGAACCTGCGCCGTATTGTTCTGAATGTCTCGGTGACGTCCCTTGGTTGCGCCATGGTCGCTGGCACCGCACAGGCGCAGTTACAGACACCAGCCACTAAAAAATCTTCCACAAACCACACTGCACTCGAAGCCGGGCAGGCGGAGGATGTAACCGTTAGCGTGCGCAGGCGCAGCGAACCGTTGCAAAAGGTGCCGGTGGCAACATCAGTCTATTCCGCCAAACAGGCCACGCGGGATAACGTGCATGACCTGCAGGGGATTTTTGAATTTATCCCTTCCGCCAACTTTCGGGCCAACTCCTCCTCCAAGGACCGGGCAACCTTTGTGCGCGGTATAGGCACCATTGCAACCTCGCCGGGGGTGGAGCCGTCTGTTTCCACCGTGCTGGATGGGGTGGTGCTGGCCCGGCCGGGGCAGGCCACGGCGGATATTCTGGACCTTGACCATGTGGAGGTCATGCGCGGGCCACAGGGGACGCTGTTTGGCAAAAATGCCTCGGCTGGCGCGGTCAATATTGTAACCCGGCAGCCTACGGCGGACTTTCATGCCTTTGCGGAGACCTCCTATTTTTCGGGTAATGAATACCGACTGACCGGGGGTGTTTCGGGCACGCTTGTTCCGTCCAAACTTGTTGCCAATGCGTCTTTTCTGGTCGGTGGTTTTGACGGGAATGTTAAAAATCTGGCCAATGATACAATGGTCAATGGCTACGAACACCGTGGCGCACGCAGCAAGTTCCTCTGGACCCCGGATGAGGAAACACAGGTTACCTTTGGGCTGGACTACATGTACCAGAACGACCTGGTGCCAACAGGGGTTTATACCTCCACCAATCAGGTAGCGTACCCCACAGGCGCAGTGACAACCAACCCCACATTGGCCTCCGCTCTGGCGGGCGAGGGGGTTACGCCGTCCAAAAACAACACCTCGGTCAGCAATAATACACAAAGCCGGTCCGTGGACCATACTGGCGGGTTTTCCGCAACGGTTGATCGGGATCTTGGGCGTGGGTACAAGCTAACATCCATTTCCGCCTACAGGCAGTGGCAGAACATTCAGGATCAGGACTACGATGGCCTGTCCGGTGTGTATGCCACCCTGCCAGAGGTGCGGGACCACGGCACGCTGAACTTCTGGCAGGCCTCGCAGGAAGTGCGCATTGCCTCCCCCCGCGGGCACTTTTTTGATTATGTCGCCGGGTTTTACTACCTGCATGGGGTGGACCGGGAGGTGTATAGCCGCGCTCTTTCGCAAAATGGGCAAAGCACGGCTTATGGCCAGTCGCATTATGGCATCACCAACAACAACTATGCCGTTTTTGCCGAAGGGAACCTGAACTTTACAAAAAAATTCCGGGCTATTCTGGGTCTGCGTCTGCTGCGGGATGATCTGGGGTATGACATGTCACGCCGGTCCACATCCGCCGTGGCGGTCACGGGTATTCGCCCGTCCTATGCGTCCTCTGGCTCAACATCGCAAAATGGGTATGTGGACCGCATCGGCCTGCAATATGACATCAAGCCCGATATTCATGCGTATTTTACCTATTCGCATGGCTATAAGGGGCCTGCTTACAATACGTTTTTCAATATGCAGGCAACAGATGCGCAGGTGCTTAAGCCCGAGCAGAACAACAGTTTTGAACTGGGGCTTAAATCCCAGTTCCTGCACCGGCGTGTGACGGCAAACTTTGCGGCATTTATTGAAAATTTTTCCAACTATCAGGCTAATTTTCTGGATAACGTGGCCGGTGGCGCAGTTTACCGTATGATCAATGCCGGGTCCGTCTCCTCCAAGGGGGTCGAAGGGGATGTGGCCGTGCGCACCCTGCCGGGGCTGACGCTGGGCGGCAACTTTGCCTACACCTACGCTGTGGTGGACAAGTTTAACTGCCCTGCGGGTGCTCCGGCATCGTGCAATGTGAATGGCCAGCCCTTACCGTTTGCACCACGCTGGAAGTTTGTGCTGAACGCGGATTACACAAAAAGCCTGAACAACCGCTTCACCGTATCGGTGGATAGTGACTACACATGGCAGAGCCGCACGCAGTTCGCCCTGACCGAAACGCCAGACACGGTGCAGAAGGCTTATGGCATATGGAACATGAGCACCACATTGCAGGACAAAAAGCTCAAGCTCCAGCTTTCACTTGTCATGCGGAACGCCATTAACACGCATTATGCCTCCTACATGGCCTATGGCGCGCTGGGCGGTGTGACCAGCTCCATCCCGCGTGATTACGGGCGTTACGGCGGCTTTGTGCTTCGCAAGGATTTCTGAGTATGGCACAGAACGGAATATCCAAGCGTCCTTCGCAGGTTTTTACAACAGTTCTGTTATGCTCCATTATTGTGGTGGCAGCAGCAGACAGGCAGATTATTGCGCTGCTCAAGCCCGTTCTGGATCAGACATTTGGCTGGACGGCGCGGGACTACGCCAGCATTGCCGCATGGACGCAGGTTGCCGCAGCGTGCAGCCTGCTGGCGGCAGGGTGGCTGGTGGACTGGGCGGGGCCAAAACGCACGTTGGGTGTAGCGCTAACAGGCTGGAGCCTGCTGACCGTGCTGCACGCCTTTGCCTCCTCCGTGCGGGATTTTGTGTTGATCCGTGCGGGCCTTGGCGCGTTTGAGGGCGCAGGCACCCCTAGTATGATGAAGTTTATTGCGCAGGTCTTCCCGCGTTCCGAGCGGGGCAGGGTTATTGGTATTCTTAACGCCACCCCCAATGTGGCCGCGGTGCTGACACCCCTGCTGGTGGCGCTGGCTCTGCCTCTGGTTGGCTGGCGCGCCCTTGTGGTGGCGCTTGGCGGGGTCGGGCTTGTGCTGGCGTTGTGCTGGCAGTTCCGTGGGCCGGTTGCCTTTACCTCGGTTGCGCCACAACAGGCGGGTGGTGGAGCACAGGCACAGCTGCGAGACCCAGCGGTGCGCCGGGTTGTTGTGGCGTTTTCCATTAGCAAGGTGCTGTCGGACGCCACATGGTGGCTGCTGCTAAGCTGGTTGCCCGATATTTTTCATGCCCATTTTGGCCTGAGTATGCGCGGCATGAGCGGCGCATCGGGCACGGTTTATATTGGTGCGGGTATTGGCGCATTCTGCGGGGGTGTTCTGCCGGGGCTTTTGCGGCCCTATGTGGGGTCTTTGGAGCAGGCGCGCCGCATTGTTATGGGCACGGCAGCCCTATGCGTTGTGCCGATGATGTTTGTGTTTTTCACAACGTCGCTGACTGTTGGTCTGCTCCTGTTTACCGTTGCCCTTATGGCGCATCAGGTTTTTGCCAGTAACCTGTTTGGGGTGGTTACGGACTGGCTGCCAGCCAGCTTGGTCGGGCGGGCCACGGGTATTGGCGCGTTCTGCGGTAACCTTGGCGGGGCGTCCATTCTGTGGGCCAGCGGCTTTGTGCCCATGCCGATTATTCTGGGTGGGTGCAGTCTGGCCTATGTGCTGGCATGGAGCGTGCTGCGTGTGCGGGTGGCCCCCGTGTGGCTGGAGAGTACTTTTTGCGAGCCACAGGGCGGGAACGTGGCTCTGGTAGCGTAAAACACAAGCCTGAATAACAATTTTTCCATTTTTATCCAAAAAGGATCATGTAATCCAATGAACTGGCAACCTTCCGCCACGCGGTACGAGCAGGCAGACTTCCGGCGTTGTGGGCATTCCGGGCTGGACCTGCCGCGTATTTCCCTCGGTCTGTGGCATAATTTTGGAGATACGGACGCCTTTGCAACCGGCCGCGCCACCATCCGCCGGGCGTTTGACCGGGGCGTGACGCATTTTGACCTCGCCAACAATTATGGCACGCCCTATGGCTCGGCGGAGGAAAACTTCGGGCGTATTTTGCAAAAAGACCTGCATCCCTACCGCGATGAACTGGTTATTTCCACCAAGGCGGGGTGGGATATGTGGCCCGGTCCCTATGGCAATGGCGGGTCACGCAAATATCTGCTCGCCTCCCTTAACCAGAGCCTGAAGCGCATGGGGCTGGACTACGTGGATATTTTTTATTCCCACCGCCCAACGCCCGATGTGCCGCTGGAAGAGACCATAGGTGCGCTGGTGCAGGCCCACAGGCAGGGCAAGGCGCTTTATGTGGGCATTTCCTCCTACGATGCTGCCAGCACGCGGGAGGCCGAGGTCATTTTGCGCTCTGCGGGTGTTCCCCTGCTTGTGCACCAGCCCGCATACTCGCTGCTGAACCGGGGCATAGAGGCCACCCTTTTGCCAACGCTGGAGGAGCTTGGGGTTGGGTGTGTTATTTTCTCCCCTTTGGCTCAAGGGGTGCTGACGCGCAAATATCTGGGGGGTATTCCATCCGAATCCCGTGCGGCCACAAGCCGTTTTCTGGATCAGGCAGCCATAACTCCGCAGGTGTTGGATGCCGTGCGCCAGCTGGACCAACTGGCGCAGGCGCGCGGGCAGAGTCTGGCGCAAATGGCCGTGGCGTGGACGCTGCGCAACCCGGTGGTTACATCCGCCATTATCGGTGCCAGAAACGTGCAGCAACTGGATGAAACACTGGCCGCACTGGATAATCTGACATTTGACGCCACGGAACTGGCCGCCATTGAGCAGGCTTTATCTGGCGTATGAGCGGTGCCGGGTCGGGCGTGTAACGTCTGGCCCGCAGCCGCATATTTGCGTGGATTGGCTTTTACAGCGTGTTGCCGAGCGCCTGTTCCCACGGTGGGGTAGGGGCGTAACACTGCGTGAGGAAATCTATCATGGCGCGGGTTTTAAGCGGCAGGTTTATGCCCGGTGCATAAACGGCGTGCAGATCCGGCCCCGGTACGGGGGGCATGTCCAGCGCCAAAGCACGCAGGCGGCCAGCGCGGAGTTCCTCGCTCACAACAAACACGGGCTGGTACACTATGCCCGCCCCGGCTAGTGCGGCCTCGCGCAGAACATCTCCGTTATTGGCGCTAAGTGGGCCGGAAACGGACACGGTTTTTTCTCCCCGTTCACCAAAGCTCCAGCGGTTGGCGCTGTTGGTGCCGCTGAGTGTGTAGCCAAGGCAGGCGTGCTGGCTTAGTTCCTCCACATGGGTGGGGGTGCCTGCGCGGTCCAGATAAGCGGGGGCGGCGCACACGACCATACGAATGGTGGCCAGCCTGCGGCTGCGTAGGGTGCTAGCGGGCATTTTGCGTATGCGCAGGGTTAGGTCCCAGCCCTCGTCTATCAGGTCCACGGTGCGGTCGTTCAGGCCCAGTTCCACCGTTACGTGTGGGTACAGTCGGCTGAATTCCGGCAGATAAGGGGCCACATACCGTATGGCGAAGGAGACAGGGGCATTCAGCCGCAGGTGGCCGCGTGGCTCGCGCCGCTGTTCGGTTACGGCCAGTTCCACTTCTTCCATGTCGGCCAGAATACGCTGCCCACCTTCAAGGAACAGGCGCCCCGCCTCGGTGAGCGAGAGGTGGCGTGTGCTGCGGCGGAACAGCGTTACGCCCAGCCGGTCTTCCAACGCGGTGACATGCTTGGTGACCATAGTGGGGGAGAGGGCCAGCGCACGGGCTGCAGCACTAAAGCTGCCAACCTGCACCACCTTAACAAAAACCTGCATACTGGTGAAACGGTCAAGCAAGGAGCGGCTCCTGTAAGAGGGGCGGGGCTGGGGGATGCGGGCTAAAACACGCATCTGTTCTAGCAGCCCATGTTTGTTTTTGTCATGCTGGGCTAAACACCGGGCAGATGTTCGGCCATGCGCACACCAATGGGGGCGCAGGCCGGGTTACGCGCAACGTTATAAGGGCAGACAGGGCACGTGGCAGACAGGAGGGGAGAAGACCGGCGGCATTTGGCCATAGGGTTGCTGGCAGGCGCGGCCTGCGTAGGGCTGGTTGCCACGGGGCCCTGCGCATATACGGCCCCCCTGCGCACCCATCCGGCCAGCCAGTCCGCCCCGGCCGTGCAGGATGTGCCCCGGTCGGACGGGCTGCACGCCCTGCCAGTGACCAGCGTGCAGGCGGATGCGTTGCCGCGTGTTGTGCCGCAGGCAGACCCCAGCCTGTTCCTGCCGTGCGATGGCAACACCGGGTTGGCGGCGTTCTGGTCCGGGGCGGAGCTTATGGTGGTGGTGGACCGTGCCCTGCCTGCCTTGTTCCACCTGCCGGGGGATGGCAGCCTGTTTGACCGGCGTGAGAGCATAGCCCTTAACGGCGCCACGCTTCTGCGGCTGTATCTGCCGGACCATCCCACCCTCGTGGTGGAACGGCAGAAGGCTGGCTGGCTGCTGTGTGTTGCCCGTAAGGCGGGGCAGGGGAGTTGCCACGCCCCCGCCACCCTGCCTGCCACGCACCTACAGCCGGAGCCGGGGCGTGTGCTGTTTGCGCAGGCCCAGCCGGGGCAGGTGGTCACCATACCAGACCCCGCAACCGGAGGGCGGCTGTTTGTGGGCACAACGCGGCAGGTGGAGGCGGCTGTGCAGCCCCGTCAGGCCGTAGGGTATGCCGTGCGCCCGGCGGTGCTGGGGGTTGTGGTTGCGGCAGATTCCGCACAACTGGCCATGCAGGCCACACCCAAGGGGCCGGTGCTGGAGGCCATAGC